>DATFQZ010000256.1:0-5714 GCA_035263765.1 Candidatus Angelobacter sp.
CGCCTTGCGCGACGTCACCGGCACCGTCGAGAGCCCTTACCTGATCTGCGCTTCCATCATGAGCAAAAAACTGGCGGAAGGAATCGACGCGCTGGTGCTGGATGTAAAGACCGGCAGCGGCGCTTTCATGAAGCAGGAAAAAGACGCGGTATTTCTCGCCGAACTGATGGTTGAAACCGGACAGCGTTTAGGCAAACGCATCGTAGCCCTGATTACCAGCATGGACCAGCCGCTGGGAAGCGCTGTGGGCAATGCCCTCGAGGTCGCTGAATGTCTCGACGTGTTGAAAGGCAAAGGACCTTCCGACCTGCGTGAGCTCTGTCTGGCGCTCTCCGCCTGGATGTTTTTGCTGGGCAAACGCGTAACCACTTTGGAGGAAGGCCGAAAGCTTGCTGAGCAGATGATCTCGAACGGCACGGCCCTCGATAAATTCAAGGAGATGGTGCGGCTCCAAGGCGGGAATGCCGCGGCCATCGATGATGCCAGCCTGCTTCCGCGCGCCAAGTATCAAGCCGATATTGCCAGCCCGGCCTCAGGCTTTGTCACCTCGATGATGGTCGAACAAATTGGCACGGCCGGGGTACTGCTCGGCGGAGGCAGAGCGAAGAAGGAAGATTCCGTTGATCCCGCGGTGGGGATCATGGTCCACAAAAAGCTGGGCGACAAAGTTGCCGCCGGCGAAGCTCTCTGCACCGTTCACTACAACTCAGCGGAGCGGTTCGAGCAAGCGCGGCCGTTGATCGCTGGGAGTTACAAGATCGAAGCGGCGGCGCCAGAACCAGGCCGTCCCTTGGTGGGACGTGTGATCGGCGAACAGCCGAAGGCGGCTGTTGCCACATAGTAATCCGCGACTCACGCAACATCCTTAGCGATCGCAGGGATGAGCTCGCGCAGCAGCGCGGTGAATTGTCCGGCCACGCGCCTTCCTGTCGCCAGTACCTCTTCGTGGTTGAGTTCCTGATCCAGCACGCCCGCGGCCATGTTGGTCACGCAGGAGATGGCCAGAACCTTGATTCCCATTTGCCGCGCCGCGATCACTTCCGGCACGGTGGACATGCCGACCAGGTCGGCGCCGATGGTGCGAAGGTAACGGATCTCCGCCGGCGTCTCGTAGCTGGGGCCGAGCAGGCCGGCATAGACACCCTCCGGGACCTCAAAGCCCAGTTTCGCGGCGGCAGCCTGCGCCATCCGCCGATAACTACGGGGATACGCGTCCGTCATGTCAATGAATCGCTGTCCGAAGCGCGGATCTTCGGGGCCGACCAGAGGATTCTGTCCCTGAAGATTGATGTGGTCCTTCATGACCACCAGGCGTCCCTGGCCGTAATCCAGATTGATGCCTCCCGCCGCGTTGGTGAGGATGGCGGCACGCACGCCCATTCGGGCAAACGCGCGCATCGGGAAAACGACGACGTCAGGGGAGTAACCTTCATACAGATGGAAGCGGCCCTGCATCGCCACCACGGGATGACCGGCAACGTTGCCGATTACAAGTTGTCCGGCATGGCCCACGGCCGTGGAGCGCGCGAAGTGCGGGATCTTGGCGTAGGGGATTCGCGCTGCATCTGTCATGTCGTCGGCAAAACTGCCCAGCCCCGAGCCCAAAACCACTGCGATTTTCGGACGCAGCGGCGTCTGTGACAAAACAAATCTTGCGGCTTCCTCTGCTTGACCGTATGGATCGCTCACCTGTGTTCGCAGTCCCTTCTCGGCAGCCAACCGGATGTATGAGACGACTGTGTTTTAGAAAATCAAATTGTAATGCTATAGTCCGTCCATGTCAGAATTCCGCGTCACAAAGTCTGCTTGTTGCGTTGTTCTATGTCTCTTGTCTTTGACCGCCACGATTTGGCCACAGAGGGCGGTTTCACCCGAAAAGAAGACCGCACGCTATTTTGAATCAGTACGCAATCAGCCGTTGTTGCTGATGGATTTTCTCAAGCAGATGCCCAAGGGTGCGGACCTGCACAACCATCTGTCTGGCGCAGTGTACGCTGAGAGTTTCGTGAAATGGGCCGTCCAAGGCGGCTTATGCATTGACCGCGCGACTTCCTCCTTTGTTGCGCCACCCTGTGACCCCAAGGACCGCCCGCCCGCGAGCGCCGCATACCAGGACCAGGGATTGTACAACCAGCTGCTCGACGCCTTTTCCATGCGCGGCTGGTTTCCGGCCCGGGAATCCGGCCACGACCACTTCTTTGCTACTTTCGGTAAATTTGGTCTTGCAGGTGGCGGCCGTACCGCGGACATGCTCATGGAAGTCCGGTCCCGCGCCGCTCGAGAGCATCTGCAATATCTGGAGTTGATGTTTACGCCCGATGGCGGCGGTGCGGCAGGCCTGGGGCGCCAGTTGGGATGGAACGACGATTTCGGCAAAATGCGTGAGCAGTTGCTGGCCGGCGGACTGGAAAACATTCTCAGCCAGATCAGCAAGGACCTGGACCAAATGGAAGCCACGGAGAAAGCCGAAATGCATTGTGGCGAGGCGGGCGCGGAACCGGGTTGTGCGGTCGAGGCTCGGTACCTCTATCAAGTGCTGCGGGGCATCCCCAAAGAAAGTGTTTTTGCCCAAATGCTGACCGGTTTTGAGATTGCGTCGCGCGATCCCCGCGTGGTCGGCTTGAACATGGTGATGCCGGAGGATGGCTACGTCTCCATCCACGATTTCAACCTGCACATGCAGATGCTGGATTTCCTGCACAAACTCTATCCCAAGGTGCACATCACGCTGCACGCCGGGGAGTTGACGCCCACGCTGGTGGCTCCGGAAGAGCTGTTTCACATCCGGGCATCGGTCGAAAAGGGTCACGCGGAGCGCATAGGGCACGGCGTGGATGTCATGCGCGAGCCCAACCCGGTGGCGTTGCTCAAAGAAATGGCGCGCGATCGAGTGTTAGTCGAAGTCTGTCTGACCAGCAATGACGTGATTCTGGGCGTCAGCGGGAACCAGCACCCCCTACCGGTGTACTTGAAATTCGGCGTGCCCGTAGCCTTGGCCACGGATGATGAAGGCGTGGCCCGCTCCAACATGACGCAGGAATACGAACGCGCTGTAGAGACCTACCATCTCAGCTATACGGACTTGAAGAAATTAGCGCGCGCCAGTATTGCTTACAGCTTCTTGCCCGCGAACGAAAAAGCAAAAGCCCAACAGAAGCTGAACGCGGACTTCGCGGAGTTTGAGCGACAGTTCTAGTGGTTTTCAGAGTTGTTGGAGCAGGTGGGGCACCGGCACTCTTGCCGGTGCTTGTTTCCTCAAAGAAGGGCGCTTCCTTCTGAAATCCCGAGCAGAGCGAGGGATCCATATCGCTAACAATCGTCTTCTGGGATATCTTCCTCCCAAGCGGACCCGTCCCCACGGGTCTTCGTGACTATAGGGATCCCTCACTTCGTTCGGGATTTCAGAGGGGCCCCACCTGGCTCACGCGCGCAAGACGCCTCAGCTTGACATCGCGAATACAATAGACGGGAATTTTCAGCACCAATTTCCAAAACCCACGCCGGTCGAGTTCGCGATGCGCGCAGGAGTCGCTGATTTGACGGGAAGGAACTCATGTCGCGATTTGCAGGTTTGCTGGGCATCGCAGTCTTACTGGCCCTTGCATATTTGTTCTCCACCAATCGGCGCGCCATTCGTCTGAAGACAGTCCTCTGGGGTCTGGGCCTTCAGTTCGTGTTCGCCGTGCTGGTGTTCAAGTACAACGTGGGGCGAGCGGTGATGCAATACCTGGGCGACAAAGTGACCAAACTGCTCTCCTACGCATTCGCGGGTTCGGAATTCGTTTTCGGCGACCTGGGAGCCGCCAAGTCGCACCTCGGCTTCTTTTTCGCTTTTCAGGTGCTGCCTACCATCATCTTTATTTCCGCGCTGTTTGCCGTCCTCTACTACGTGGGCATCATGCAGCTGATCATCAAGGGGATGGCTTGGGTGATGAGCCGTTTCATGTCGATCAGCGGCGCCGAGTCGCTGAATGTTGCGGCCTCGATTTTCATGGGACAAACCGAAGCCCCATTGAGCATTCGCCCGCTGCTGCCGGAATGCACGAAATCGGAGTTGATGACCATCATGACGGCAGGCATGGCCCATGTCTCGGGTGGAATCATGGCGGCATATATTCTTTATGGGATTGAGGCCAAACATCTCCTGGCAGCAGTGATCATGACCGCGCCGGGCACGATCTTGATGGCGAAAATACTTGTGCCGGAGACCGAACAGCCGAAAACAGCGGGCACGGTGCAGATCGCCGAAGATGCGATGCACAAAGACTCCAACATACTGGCGGCAATCGCGCGCGGCACCATCGACGGCGGCAAGCTGGCCTTCAACGTGGGCATCATGCTGATCTCCTTTATTGCGCTGATTGCTTTGCTCAACGGAATCATGGGCGGGATTCACAATCTCAACCACATGAGTTGGTTTCCTGACAGCTTGAGCACTGTGCTTGGATTTGTTTTCAAACCGGTCGCGTGGTTGATCGGTGTTCCCTGGAAGGATGCGCCGGCGATCGGAAATTTGCTTGGCACGCGCATGGTGATCAACGAACTGTACGCTTACACGCTTCTCGGCGCGCAGAGACCGATGCTGGACCCACGTTCGTTCACGATCGCCACGTTCGCTTTATGCGGCTTTGCCAACCTCAGCTCGATCGGAATTCAGATCGGCGGGATCGGTGCGCTGGCCCCTAACAAGCGCGAGACGCTGGCAAAGCTCGGCTTTCGCGCGATGATTGCCGGTACGATGGCCAACTTGATGTCGGCAGCAATTGTTGGGCTGCTGATTTAGAGACGAGAGCCGCGTTCAACCACGTTACCTCGGGGTCCAGTTCGGGTGACCGGTGAACAAGCCGTTGACCACGCAAATCTGGTAGGCCACCACCAGCCCAAACGCCAGGCTCAGCACACCGGCAGCCAACGCGATATGGCGCGAGAACTGCCGCCTTTTCCCAACAAGCCGCAGGGTGGATGCCAGGCTCAAGGTAATCAGCATCATGCCGGCAATAGTACCGACACCAAAGACCAACAAGTAGGCTACGGCCCAGTAGCTGTTGCGGATCGCAGTCAAGACCAATAGCGCCACAGCTGCTGACCCCGCCAGTCCGTGGACAATTCCTACCACGAGCGGCCGGACGGACTGATACAGCCCGACTTTCCCGAAGGCCTGATCCAGACGGGCGAGCGGCGTTTGCTCCGGCCGGTGCGGATGGGCTTCCGGAAAGTGTCCGTGCTGGTGGCTGTGGACGTAATCACCGTGGCTGTGGGGATGCGTGTGCACTGCCCCGCCGGAGTCTGGCGGCCCTTGCAGGGAAGCAGCCGGCAGGGAGCGCACAAAACTGGTTACGTTCACCACGCCCAAGATGATCAGCATGATGCCCACCGAGAGTTCCATGCTCAAGCCAATTCGCGGAGGAATCACAACATTGAAGAGAATGATGGCCGCGCCTATCAGGAAAATCGTCAAAGTGTGACCGATACCCCAGAAGATTCCAATCCAGGCGGAACGCGCCAGGTTAGGCTGGCGGCTGACGATCGTGCTAACGGCGATGACGTGGTCGGGATCTGTGGCATGCCGCATGCCCAGAAAAAAACCCAGGGCAGCGATAGACAGGAGATCCATCATGAACAAAACAACCCCTCAAGCGGCGCAGTTGTTGGGAGGAACGTGTCAGTCGGCACGCAACGGGTTCGGCAGCCGAGTCCCGGATTCGCTCTTTTTT
>DATFQZ010000257.1:0-4942 GCA_035263765.1 Candidatus Angelobacter sp.
TGAGTTCGATTTTCATCTTCCCGAGGAGCTGATCGCGCAGGAGCCGCTGGCCGACCGCAGCGCTTCACGGCTCCTCCACCTTCATCGCCGCACGGGAGAATTCAAGGACTGCGCCTTCCGTGATTTCCCCGGGTTGCTCCAGCCTGGCGATTTGCTCGCGGTCAACAACAGCCGCGTTTTTCCGGCGCGTCTTTTTGGCCGGCGGTCGGGCCTGCACGCGCAGCCACTCAGTCCGAGGAACCCGGCCGCGAGAGAATTTCTGCAAGGCAAAGCGGAGGTCCTGCTGACCCGGCAACTCGGGCCGCTCGAGTGGCAGGCTCTGGTGCGTCCTGGACGAAAAATCGGCGTCGGCGAGAGGATCACGTTCGGCGACAACAGCGAACTGGAGGCGGAGATCATCGCCCGCGGCGAATACGGGGAGCGCACTCTGCGCTTCCAGGCCGTTCCTGATTTCTTTGGCCTGGTCGAAGAGCTGGGCCATGTGCCTTTGCCGCCCTACATCGCGCGCGCCGACCGTCAAGAAGATCGCGAGCGCTATCAGACCGTCTATGCCAAGCTCGAGGCCCGCGGCAGTGTGGCGGCGCCCACGGCCGGCTTGCACTTTACGCCCGAGATTCTTGAAAAGATCCGCGCGCGCGGCATCGAAATGGCGGAGATCACGCTGCACGTGGGGTTGGGAACGTTTCAGCCCGTGCATGCCGAGCTAGTTGAAGGGCACAAGATGCATCGCGAGAGTTTTTTCATTTCGGAAGACGCCGCGGGGAAGATCAACCGGGCTTTGGACCAGCGCCGCCGGGTGGTCGCAGTGGGAACCACAACCGTCAGGACGTTGGAATATGCGGCGCACAGAAATGATGGCCCAATCAAAACCGGCTGTGGCGAAGCCGATATCTTTATCTATCCCGGGTTCCAATTCCGAGTGGTCAGCGCGCTGCTCACGAACTTTCACCTCCCGCAATCCACGCTGCTGATGCTGGTCTCAGCGTTCGCCGGCCGCGAAAACATTTTGCGGGCTTACGAGCATGCAGTGAAGGAGAGATACAGGTTTTTCTCTTACGGAGACTGCATGTTCATCGAGTAAGTGCGAGCAATTACTTTCCCTTATGTTTGGCGCCGGCTTTGAGTAAAACTCGCTCCATTTCGCTTCCTCGAGCGACCATGTCTAGAGCTGGGAACCCTTTGCTGTCCCTCGCATTCACGTCGGCTCCATGCGTCAATAGTTCTTCTGCGATCGTGGGTTGGTTTGCCATTGAGGCATACATGAGCGACGTATAACCTCGATCATCCGCTACGTTGGGCTGCGCCCCTCGGCTCAACAATACCTGCACTTTGTCCAGGTTCGCACCTTCCGATGCAGTTAGCAGCGGGGTCGTGCCGTCTGGTCCGCGCGAGTTTACGTCCAATCCAGATGCAATCAGTCCGTGCAAGCACTGGGCGTCGCATTTGATCCATTGCTTTGCTCCGCTGACTGCGTCAATTTGGGCGGCAAGCTTCGTCAGATCAGCCTGGGGACCCCATGTTTTATGATCGCAGTAGTAGTTTTCGATGCGTTTGCTCTTGCCATCGACGGTCAGTGAAATATAGAAAGTTGGCATGTCGGTGCACGAATCACGGTAATGATCTAGGAGACTGAAGAAACGAACGTTGTCAAAGGCGGTGAGCATCTCTTGCAATTTGTCCGGGGGAATCTTAGCTGTCTGTTCTCCGGGGATGTCCACATAATACTTGCCGAAATACTTGACGCTGCCATCGCCGTGGATCGTTACACTGTACGCCGGACAGTAACCGTAACACCGCGTACGCTCCAGGCCAATCGAGACCGACTGTGGGTCCTTGGGGCCAACCGCTCTATGACAGCTGAGAGATGTGGCGGCAGCAATCAGGAGTAGGCTTAGGATGGCGCGTTGGCGCAACGGTCGCTGGGCAAATCTTGGCACGGTCTACACTCCTTTACTGCACCTGCTTAGATTAGAACGCCGAGTTTGCCTGGTCTTGCGGTGAAGGCGCGATGGTCAGGCAGCAAACTCGCCAGTTCCCGTGAATCCGGAGCCCGGGAGCGATCATCTCTTGTTTGGTATGCTCGACGTGTAAGAACCCGAAGTTGACATAAAGGACTCATCAAGTTTTGCGATCACGGCTTTTTATATTTATCAGCATCGTTCAGTCGATCCTTTTCCTGGGACATTGGTTTCTCTACGTAACCCTGGCCAGTTTTTTCGGCGCAGCGGCTTCCTCTGCCGGGGTCAAGATTGTCCTGGCGCTCCTCTCGGTTAGCTTCGTCTTGTCATCGTTCCGCGCCTGGTATTCGCACCAGCCGCTGGTGCGGGCCTGGTACACGATCTCTGCCGTCTGGCTGGGATTGGCCAGCTACCTCATGTGGGCGTCGGTGTTATGTTGGATCGTTTATGGTATCGCCAAGGTGTTCCGGCTTGGGTGGGAGCCGCGAATCATCGCGGCAACGCTGTTCAGCGCTGCTATTTTAGTGGCGCAGTATGGCGTGATCAACGCCGCCCGGCTGCGAGTAACGCAAATCAGCGTCGCACTGCCCAACCTGCCCGCGCAATGGCGTGGCCGCGTCGCAGCCCTGGTGAGTGACACTCATTTGGGCCACGTGAGGAACGGCCGTTTCATCCGCCGTGTGGTGAGAACGCTTGAATCGCTGAAGCCCGACGTCGTCTTCCTTGCCGGCGATCTTTATGACGGAACTTCCGGAAACTTTGAACGACTTGCTGAGCCCTGGACCGCACTTACCACCCCGCATTCGCCGCCCGCGGTCCCGCATGGCGTCTACTATATTGCCGGCAATCACGAAGAGTTCTACGGCGAACAGGAGTATCACCAGCCGCTGGTGAACGCGGGCGTCCGCGAATTGAACAACCAGAAGGTTGAGATCGATGGGCTGCAGGTCATCGGCGTTCATTACCGCGATGCCACGCATCCGGACCGCTATCGGGGGATCCTGCGCGATGCAACCATCGATCCCGATCGTGCCAGTGTCCTTCTGCTGCACGCGCCGGTGCACTTGCAAGTCGCTGAGTCAGAGGGCGTGACTCTGCAGCTTTCCGGCCACACGCACGGCGGCCAGTTCTTTCCTTATACGTGGATCGCACGCCGCGTCTGGGGGAAGTTCATCCACGGCTTGCAAAAGCTGGGCCGCTTGCAGGTCTATACGTCGTACGGCGCCGGAACCTGGGGACCTCCAATGCGCGTCGGCACCTGGCCGGAGATCGTGTTGATCCGGTTTGAGTAAAGGACAGAAAAACAAAAACCTTACCGCAGATTAACGCGGATGCTCGCGGATGAACATGAGAGAACGTTCTAACCTAGCCTTACCCGCGCTCATCCGCGTCATCCGCGGTAAGGTTTTGAACTTCCCGTCTTGAACGGAAAAATCAGGTACCCCCTGCTAGAATTTTCTGTTGCCTGACTCCTCCACAAGCTCGCTTAAAGGCCGGGTCTTCCTGCTGGACACGATGTCCTTCATCTTCCGCGCCTATCACGCCATGGCGCGGCAGCGGCCCATGTCCACCAAGACCGGCATTCCCACCGCCGCCACGTACGTGTTCGTCAACATGCTGCGCAAGCTGCGCGCCGACTTCAGTCCTGAATACCTGGCAGCAGTCTTTGATGTTGCCGGTCCCACGTTTCGCGATGAACAAGCGAAAGCCGTGACCTCGGTGCGCAAGTTCGATATCAAGACCCAGACCTTCAAAGAAGTGGAGTATCGCGGCTACAAAGCTCAGCGCACGGAGATGCCGCCTGACCTGGCACAGCAGGTGCCGTACATACGGCGCGCGCTGGAGGCCTATCGCATTCCTATCCTGGAACTCCATGGCTTCGAAGCCGACGACGTGATCGGCACGCTGGCCCGCCAGGCGGCCGCGCAGTCG
Organism: Candidatus Angelobacter sp.; assembly: GCA_035263765.1. GTDB lineage: Bacteria > Acidobacteriota > Terriglobia > Terriglobales > Acidobacteriaceae > Angelobacter. The sequence continues at coordinate 3,891 of DATFQZ010000257.1, forward strand.
CACCCGGTCTTTGTGGTTTCTAACGACAAAGACATGCTGCAGCTGGTGAATGACAAAGTCCACGTGCTCAATCCACCCAAAGACAACCTGATCTTCGACGCCGCGAAAGTCGAGGAGATCCTCGGGGTGCGTCCCGATCAGGTGATTGACGTGATGGCCCTCCGCGGTGATTCGGTCGACAACATTCCCGGCGCGCCCGGCATTGGCGACAAGGGGTCGGTGGAGATCATCAAGCGCTTTGGCACGCTTGAAGGCGCGCTGGACCACGCGGGCGAGGTAGAGCGCAAGACCTACCGCGAATCGCTTCAGACCAACCGCGACATGATTTTGTGGAGTAAGGATCTGGTCACGATCGACCAGAACACTAAGGTCGAGCTGCAATTGGAAGAGATGGTTGCGGGCGAGCCGGATTCGGAATCCTTGCGCAAGCTTTTCAGCGAACTTGAGTTCACGACGTTGCTCAAAGAACTGGCCCCGGCATTGGAAGTGAAGGAGACGGACTATCGCCAGTTGAAATCGCTGGAAGAGCTGAAGGCGCTGGAAGCATCCTGCGCCAAATCCAAGACTCCGCTGGCCGTGGCTTTCGCCTTCGCGCCCGCGGCCGTTGAAGAGGAAGAGCCTGAAGAGAAGGAGGAAGTCGAAAAGGAATCGGGAAGCTTGTTCTCTCCGCCGTCTTCCGCAACGGAGGCGCCAGGCGCCGGGGCGCAGCTTCCACTGGCGCTCTCCGGCGAAGCCGGCAAGGCCTTCACCGCGGAGATGAACGGCGGCGAGACTGCGAAGGAGATCAGGCGTTTACTTGGCGATCCGCGCGTCACCAAAGCCGTTCACGACTATAAGACCGCGTTGCGCGGTTTGGCAGCACGCGGCATCGAGCTGGCTGGGGTGCGCGATGAGCCCATGCTTTACTCCTATCTGATCAACCCTACCTACAGCAAACACTCCCTGGCGGAGATTGCCGTGCGCAGCTTCAACCTGAATCTTTCCGGCTCTTTGGCCGAATCCGCTGACGTCACCGGGCGCGTGGCGGCGGCCCTTCGCGCAGAAGTAGAGAA
>DATFQZ010000258.1:0-2251 GCA_035263765.1 Candidatus Angelobacter sp.
CCGGCTAGGCAGCGTCGATATCGGCTAACACCTATGAAGTGAAAACCATCCAGCCTTCCTAGGCCCCCTAGGCCGCGGCGATTAAAAAGCCCACGGCATAGAAAGCATGCTGTGGCTACCAGCTCGACGATGTTCAGTTAGATGGCTCCATCAAGAGTCCGTACTCGCGGGTCGCGGTAGGGATACCGGTTGCCCGGTACCCCCCGCACGGATCCGTACGGGCGCTCGTTAGCGCATACGGCTCTTATCTCGGATGACTGGCGGCGAAGCGCTGTTCAGGCCAAGGATGAAGAACGTGCGGCGGGGGTAGCCAACGGGCAGCGAGCAGATTGAGTCGGTCCCAGTTAGGGCGGGAGCGCTGGCTGCGGCGGCGCAGGATCGTCCGCCAGAGCCGCAGCACCCGGACCCGAAAGGTCCACAAGCTGTCGAGGTTCCCCGGTACCGCATGGTAGTTGAAGTAGCCTTGCACGACCGACCTGAGCCACTGGCCCGTCTCCGCCACCGGGTCATGCAGGCGTCCGCGAAGTTGCTGCTTGATTTCCCGCAGCTTGGCTCGCAGGCGCTTGCGGACCGTTCGGCGTTTGACGGCGAAGTTCCCGTTCCGGTCTTTCCCGCTGATGTGCGTGAATCCCAGAAAGTCGAACGTCTCGGGCTTCCCTTCTCCTCTTCGTCTCCGGTTCGGCTCGGCGTATCGCCCGAACTCGATCCGGCGCGTCTTGTCTGGATGGAGTTCCAGTCCAAACTTCTGCACCCGCTCCCGAAAATCTTCCAGGAAGCGATCGGCCTCCGCTTGGTGTTGGAACCCTGAGACGATATCATCGGCGTACCGAACGACGATCACGTCCCCGTCGGCGTGTTTCTTGCGCCACGCATTCACCCAGAGGTCAAAGACGTAATGCAGATAGATATTGGCAAGCAGCGGCGAAATCACCGCCCCTTGCGGAGTACCCATCTCCGTTTCCAACCATTTGCCTTCCTCCATTACCCCAGCTTTCAGCCATTTCTGGATCAGCCGGAGGATTCGGCGGTCGGCGACGCGATGCTGCACGAACTTGAGCATCCATTCATGGGAAATTTCGTCGAAAAATCCCCGGATGTCTGCGTCAAGCACATAATTCACCTTCTTCCGCAGGAGCGCGAACGACAGTGCGTCCAGCGCTTGATGTTGGCTGCGCCCCGGCCGGAAGCCATACGAGAAGCCCAGAAAGTCCTCTTCGTAGATCTGATTGAGGATAGTGACCACGGCCTGTTGGACGATTTTGTCCTCTAGCGCCGCCACCCCTAACGGGCGTTGCCGCCCGTCGGCTTTCGGGATGTACACCCTTCTTGATGGCTTGGCCCGATACGCCCCGCGGTGGACTCGGCTATGTAGATCGACGAGTCGACCCTCCATCCCGGTCTCATACTCCTGCCACGTGGTGCCGTCTACCCCCGGTGCCGCTTTCCGCTTCAGAGCGTAAAAGCTCTTCCGCAGTAGATCGACCGTCAAGTGGTGGAGTAAAGCGGTGAATTTCATCTCCTTCCTTTCCCGTGCTGCCTTCCGCACACCCGCCAATCCCTGGGATACGCGAGCCCCGCTCTGTGTCGGATGCGTACAGGATTGAGGAGTGTTCTCCTTGATCAGCGGCCTTCCCTCCGCATTCTCCGCCGACGGCTTCCCGTCTTGGTTCGAATGGTTCATCGGTACTGTGCCGCTGTCCGACTCCTCGGAGACGTGCGCACGGGCCGTACGGCCTAAGCCTTCGCCCATCGGCCTGCCACCTGATGCAGGCATCCCCGAGGTCTCCCGGTTCTCGTGCAGGAAGTATCTAGGCGTGTCTGGGGTCTACGACTACGCAGGACCGGCCTGGGACTCGCGCTATCGCCCCAAATCGTGTTGCCTTCCGCTAATTGGACAGCGTCGGCGCCCTGATTGCGCATTTTCGAAGCTCAATACCCAGCCCACCTATTCCCCTGTTTATGCTTCGCGGTGCACCTCACGGTGCCCAGCGCAAAACCCGGGGCCGAGTGGATCGCTACTCCTTTCTCGTGAGAATCTTTCATTCTCTGCTTCCTGCCGGTTTATCCCGGCGCTCCCAATTCTCGCTTCTGTTGCCGTGAGAGAATGTCCAGGCGTGGGTTTCGTCCTGGCGGTTCTAATTCTCTTGCGCATAAATCACAAAGGACCGAGGACAAGACAGACGACGGGCAACTGACACCGGACAACGAACAACGGACTAGACGGCAACTTTGATCTCGTCTCCTTCGACTT
>DATFQZ010000259.1:0-45814 GCA_035263765.1 Candidatus Angelobacter sp.
GAGGCCTCAGCTACTCGAGCAACTTTACGGGCGCGCATGATTCGGCCACGGGCTGGTCATCCATCATGGATGCCAGCATGGGCTATGACTTCAACCGAGTCTTTGGCGTTACGCTGGGTATGCCGCTGTACATGAGCCATAACGGATACGACAGCAACGTTGTTGTGAAAGGCAAAAACGTTCCTCCGCTGGTCACGACGTACAACGCGCTCGGCGACCTTTATTTGGATTTGAAGTTCTCGGCGCCCGACTCGTGGATCGGATACAAGGCTACGATCGCGGGCACGGCTCCCACCGGTGACACCTCGTCCGGCATCAGCACGGGACGTCCGACGTTCGATCTGAACAACCACATGGAGCACACCTGGGGTTTCTTTACCCCACTGGCGGACTTTGGATTCGGTGACAGCAGCGCCCTGGTGGACCGGAAAGTAAAGCGTCCTTACACCACTCTCGGACCGCTGTCCCACTACAAAGCCGGCGCTGACTTTGCGTTTCTCAAGGCCTTCGACTTCGAGACGGCCGGCTATGAAGACCTGCCTGTGGGGAACCAGAAGGTCTACAGTCATCTTTTCAGAAAACTCAAAACGCCAATTACTCTTCCCAGCGGCAAGGTGAAGCGCTACCGATCAGTACGCGTGGACACCGGTGACGGCATTTTGGAAGACAACGGACTCACCAACACCTTGACCATCAGCCTGGGCAAGCACGTGGACCTTTCCGGCATCTACCAGCGCAGCCTGAGACAGTCTCTGGATACGGTGCAGTTCGGCGTGGACTTCCATTTTGGAAAATCGAGTGGGAAGACGTCGTTGTAGGTTGGGGGGGCAGTTCGAGAGTTGCTGTGGCTTGCGCCGTTCCAGTGAGCGCCCTTTGTCCCGGACCCTCCCGCGCCACCATCTGCACATTCACAACGACGTGATGCCAGCGTTGAGATCGGTGGTGTCACCCGAGTGGCCAACGAGAAGCTGTCCCACCAAGTGCAATGATTGCCGTAGAGACGCGGCACGGCCGCGTCTCACACTTAGCCCCAAAACGCTCTTCAGGCCCAGGGACGCGCCGTTTGTAGCGCAAACATTGAGACGTGGCAGTGCCACGTCTCTACGTTCAGGGGATTTCCATGGCCATTCCTTCTGAGGTGTCTCTACATTTTTCTATGCTGGTGTGGCACAGGCACTCTTGCCTGTGCTGAAGCATCCTTCTGAAGGAGGCAAGCACCGGCAGGAGTGCCGGTGCCACACAAGCCTCGCCCCTAATTGACTCCGCCTCCCTCACCTGAAATACTTTCGCACCGCGAGAGAACTTCACGTCAAGGACCGCACCCATGGCTCAAGTACAGACGGTTCGCGGGGCCATCGACACTGCCACCCTCGGTACCACCTTGATGCACGAACACGTCTTCGTGCTCGACACCGAGATCGTGCAGAACTATCCCGAAGAGTGGGGCGATGAGGACAAGCGAGTGGCCGATGCCGTCACGCGTCTCAACGAACTCAAAACCAAGGGCGTGGACAGCATCGTCGACCTCACCGTGATCGGCCTGGGGCGCTACATTCCCCGCATCCGCCAGATCGCGCAGCAGACCAGGATCAACATCATCGTGGCCACCGGCATCTACACGTACCACGACGCTCCGCTCTACTTTCATTTTCGCGGCCCGGGAACGGTATTGGGCGGACCTGAGCTGATTGTCGACATGTTCGTGCGCGACATCAACGAGGGCATCGCTGATACCGGAGTGAAGGCCGGCATTTTGAAGTGCGCGACCGATGAGCCCGGCGTGACCAAGGACGTCGAACGAATTCTGCGCGCCACCGCGCAGGCGCACCGGAAAACCGGCGTCCCCATCTCGACGCACACTCACGCGGCAAAACGCGTCGGGCTCGACCAGCAGCGCATCTTCCGCGAGGAAGGAGTCGACCTCTCGCGGGTGATCATCGGCCACTCCGGCGACACCACCGATCTCAAGTATCTGGAAGAGTTGATCGGCAACGGATCGTACATCGGCATGGACCGCTTCGGCATCGACACCATTCTTTCTTTCGAAGACCGCGTCAACACCGTGGCCGAGATGTGCAAGCGCGGCCATGCCGGCAAGATGGTCCTTTCCCACGACGCGGCGTGCTACAACCATTGGCTGCCCGAACGTCCTCTGCCCCAGATCCTCCCGCGCTGGCACTATCTACACATTCACAACGACGTGATTCCAGCCTTGAAGAAGAAAGGCGTGACCGACGAGCAATTGCGCACCATGCTGGTAGAGAATCCGCGCAGAATCTTCGAGCGGCAAGGAGCCTACTGAGAGTGAGGACTGAGGACTGAAAATGATCCGCCCGTTCGACGAATCCGGAATCACGCGCGGTACGGACGGCATCGCTCGCTACCAGAATCGTCCGCGGTCGCTGGTGGAGATGCTGCGCATGACGGTTGAGAAGAATCCCCATGGCGAAGCCGTGGTCGAAGTAGGTGGTCCGCGGCTCAAGTTTCGCGATCTTTGGGAGCGCGCCACGCATACGGCCGGCGGGCTGCGCGCGCAAGGCATTCAGCCGGGCGATCGCGTGGCCATCCGCCTGGGCAACAGCGCGGACTGGTGCGTCGCGTTTTGGGCGATTCAGATGGCCGGCGCCATCGCGGTTCCTGTCAACACACGCTTCACCGAAAAGGAAGTCGAATACGTGGTGAACGACTCGGGCAGTAAATTCGTCTTCCTGCCGGGAGACCCGTTGCCTTCAGGTGAGCCTCTGGTGATGGAGAATCTTGAATACAAAGACGTGGCGGCGATCTTCTATACCAGCGGCACTACCGGGTTCCCCAAAGGCGCCATGACCACGCATGAAGGATTTCTGTCGAACATCGAGACCTGCCGCCGGGTAAGCCTGCTCCCCTTCGACGGCACCAACCGCACGCTGGTTTCGGTGCCGCTGTTTCACGTCACCGGATGCAACAGCCAGTTCCTGGTGGCGTGTGAAGGCGGCGACTGCACGGTGATCATGCCCGCGTTCAACGTCCAGACCTTCCTGAAGCTGATCGGGGAGGAGCGCATCACGACTCTGACGTCGGTGCCGGCGGTCTTCTGGCTGGCCATCAACCAGACGAACTTCAAGGAGATCAACACTGCCGCCATTGTTCGCGTGAGCTACGGCGGCGCGCCCATCGCCCCGGATCTGGTGGGACGAATCGTGGAAGCTTTCCCCAACGCCCGCGTCGGCAACGGATTCGGACTGACCGAATGCTCTTCGGTCGCGACTTTTCTTCCTCATGAGTACGCGCGCACCCGTCCGGAGACCGTAGGCTTCGCCGCTCCGGTCGTCGATCTGAAACTTGACGGCGTGATGCCGGGAAGCGATGTCGGCGAGCTGCTGATTCGCGGACCCAATATCGTCCAAGGCTACTGGAACAAACCGGAAGCCACCGCCGAGACTTTCGCCGGCGGCTGGCTACGCACCGGCGACATGGCCCGCATCGATGGCGACGGGTTCGTGCAAATCGTCGATCGCAAGAAAGATATGGTGAACCGCGGCGGCGAGAACGTCTATTGCGTCGAGGTGGAAAACGCGCTGGCCGCGCATCCGGCGGTGTTTGAAGTGGCGGTGCTCGGCGTCCCCGACAAGATGATGGGCGAGAAAGTCGGCGCAGCCATTGTGCTGAAGCCGGGCGCCAAGGCCGAGGCCGGCGAGATCGTCGGCTTCGCGAAGCAACATCTTGCGGATTTCAAAGTCCCGCAGTTCATGGTGCTGCGATCAGAAGCCTTACCGCGAAATCCCGGTGGCAAGCTCCTCAAGAAACAGTTGCGGGAGACCTTGGATTGGGGCAAGCAGCTGTGGTGAGGGGCACAAACCTTACCGCGGATTAACGCGGATAAGCGCGAATTCCGTCGGCCGTAGAGACGTGGCATCGCCACGTCTCAATGTCTATGCCTCCAATGGCGCGCCCTCCCGGTAATTTCGTGTCTTCGGCAACCCCAACGTATCCGGACCGATACCCCACGTCATGGTTTGAGGGTTAGACGCGGCAATGCCGGGGCCCCTGCCGAACGTTGTGCGCGGCGGGATGGAATGCCTCTCTACGCTATTGTCCTTACCATCCACGGGCGCAATTTTGTCCCTTGACACATCATTTTGATGATAGTGTGCCAAACTACCCCAAACCTGCTACCATCCATAGGATCAGGAGCTCTGGTATGGTTACTAGAAATACCTGGTTGATAGGTTGTGTAGTCACACTTTTTCTTAGTTCATTGATTCGACCGCAAACGGCGACTCAGCCGCCAGCCGCCAGTCAGCTGCAAACAGCGTCCCAGGCGCAAGCCCAAACGCCCTCTACCGGGCAAGCTACACAGGCGCAAAGTGCACAAAAGAATCCGCCTGCGGACCAGACACCGCAGGTGTACGAGTCGGCTTCCGTGCTGAAGGCCGTTACCCGGATGGTGGTCGTGGATGTGGTGGTAACTGACAAGCATGGCAACACTGTGACCGACCTGCAGCGTGGCGATTTCACCGTGTCCGAGGACGGCAACGAACAACAGATTCGCGTCTTTAGCTTTGAACGCCCCGGTACTTCCGCCGCTGGATTGACAGCTTCGCCGGCGACGTCGAACTTGCCTCCCAACGTTTTCACCAATATTCCCCGGTACAACCCAAAGAGCGCTCTCAACGTAATCTTGTTGGATGGTCTGAATACCACCGTCCCGGACCAGGCATACGTGCGCCAACAGATGATCCGCTATCTGGAGAAGATGCCGCCAGGCCAGCCGGTCGCCATTTACGCTCTCAGCAGCAAACTGACGCTCTTGCAGGACTTCACCAGCGATCCTGAGGTTCTCAAGGACGCAATGAAAAAGCTGAAGAACCATGTCTCCGAGCTGCTGGATAACCCTGGGGGCGGGGCTCCGGACGAGGTTCTGCCTCCCGGAGTGGCTGATTCGGGAATGATTCCTGCGCAAACGTTAGACGCGTTGATGCGTTTTGAAGCGGAGCGGACTTCGTTTCAGATGGATTTACGCGTCAGCGGTACACTGTCTGCGCTCACTGCGATTTCCCGGTCGCTGTCCGGGTATCCGGGCCGCAAGAACCTGATTTGGGTTTCAGAAGCTTTCCCCATCACCATCGACCCCAAGCTGGAATTGACCGGCGACGTTTTTGCCGGCACAAGGAGCTACGCCCGGGAGATCGGGGCGGCAGCGGATGCGCTCACGGATGCACAGATCGCCATCTATCCGATCGATGCTCGCGGGCTGGAGGTGTCTTCCGTCTCTCAAGCTTCTAACACCGGCCGTGACCAATTCGGCAGGTCCATGGGCGCGGACCCGAGCCGCCTGGTCACGGCCATCAGCGACGAGTCGTCACAGTTGCAAGCTGCACACATCACCATGCAGGACATGGCGGAACGCACCGGCGGCAAGGCTTTCTATGACCGCAATGACATTGACAACGCCATTCGCCACAGCATCGAAGACGGGTCAACCTACTACACGCTGGCCTACTACCCCACGAACAAGAATTGGAACGGCAAGTTCCGCAAGATCCACGTGACCGTGAACCGTCCGGAAATCAAGCTACGCCACCGGCTGGGGTACTACGCTGTGGATCCCAAGGGGTTTGTTGAGGCCAGCAAGCAGGTGCAAGCAACGCTCTTTGCCCAGGCCCTGAACCTCGATGCGCCGGTGTCGACCGGTCTGAGATTCAAGGCCGGGGTCGTCCCACCTTCGGACCAGACACAGAACAAAGTCCTCGTAAATTTCGCGCTCGATCCTCACGCCCTCACTTTCGACTCCAAGAATAATGACGGCTTGCATCATGCCGTGGTGGACTGCGTGGTACAGGCATACTCCACAAAAGGCAAACTGCTCAGGACCGAGTCCAAGACGATCACCGCATCACTCAAGCCGGATTCTTTTTCCAGAATGCTAAACACCTATTTCCCTTGCCAGGAAAAGATTGACCTGCCCGCGGGGAGTTACTTGCTTCGCCTGGGTGTGCGCGACGGTACTACGGGCCTGATAGGCACCGCGATCGGTCGTGTCACCGTAGAGGCAGCTTCTGGTCCCGCGCCTGCTGCAGAGACGGATCCCGCAGCGAAGAAACCATAGATGGCAACGCGTGATTGTGGCGCAATGTAAAGACGTGGCAATCGCCACGCCTCCACATCACGTCTCAATAGATGAATCGTATGCAATGCACCAGGCAATCCTGGTTTAATACCTTTTTGCTTGAAGAGGTGTGTCAAAATGTTACAAACCTGCTACCATCCATAGGATTAGGAGCTCTGGTATGGTTAGTAATACCTGGTTCATAGTTGCACTTTTGCTTAGCTCATTAATACAACCGCAGACGGCGACTCAGCCACCAGCCGCCAGTCAGCCGCAGACAGCGTCACAGCCGCAAGCTGCGTCACAACCGCAAGCAACGTCACAAGCGCAGGCCCCGACGGCGCCTCCGGCACAAGCTGGGCTTCCTTCAGCGCAAAACGCACAAAAGCCCGGGGACCAGGCACAACCGGTGTACGAATCGGCTTCGGTGCTGAAGGCGATTACCCGGCTGGTGGTCGTGGATGTGGTGGCGACCGACAAGCATGGTAACGCTGTGACTGACCTGGAGCGCGGCGATTTCACCGTGTCCGAGGACGGCAACGAACAGCAGATTCGCGTGTTCAACTTTGAACACCCGGCTGCGCCTGACCCCGCAATTGCCGCTTCGTCGCCCGCCAGCTTGCCTCCCACCGTCTTCACCAATATTCCGCGCTACAACCCCAAGAGCGCTCTCAACGTAATATTGCTCGATGGTTTGAATACCACCTTGCCGCACCAGGCATACATGCGGCAGGAGATGATCCACTATCTCGAGAAGATGCCGCCAGGCCAGCCGCTTGCTGTCTACACGCTCGGCAGCAAACTGACTCTCTTGCAGGACTTCACCGCCGATCCTGAGGTGCTGAAGGAAGCGATGAAGAGGCTGAAAGGCGGCCATGCCTCCGCGCTGCTGGATAATCCCGCGGGCGGGCCCCCGGACGAACTTCTGCCGCCGGGAGTGGCGGATTCGGGCATGATTCCCGATTCGATGTTGCAAGCCATGCAGCGCTTTGAAGCGGAGCGCACTTCGTTCCAGACGGACTTGCGCGTCAAGGGCACGCTGGCGGCGCTCAACGCGATTGCGCGGTCGCTCGCCGGGTATCCGGGACGCAAGAACCTGATTTGGGTTTCAGAAGCTTTCCCCGTCACCATCGACCCCAACCTGGACCTCACCAGCGATCCATTTGCCGGCACCAGGAACTACAGCCAGGATGTTGCCGCCGCCGCGGATGCGCTCACCGATGCGCAGATTGCCATCTATCCGATCGACGCCCGCGGGCTAGAGACGTGGTCTGCGTTCAGCGCCGCCAGCAGCGGCCGTGACAACATGGGCAGGTCGTTGGGCCGCAACCCAGCGCGTATGCAAACCGCCATCAGCAACGAGTCGTCCCAGTTGCAGGCGGCGCACGGCACCATGAGCGACATGGCGGAACGCACCGGCGGCAAGGCTTTCTACAACCGCAACGACATCGACAACGCCATTCGCCACAGCATCGAAGACGGCTCAACCTACTACACGCTGGCCTATTACCCCACGAACAAGGATTGGAACGGGAAGTTCCGCAAGATCCACGTGACCGTGAATCGCCCTGGAATCAAGGTGCGCCACCGGCTGGGCTATTACGCTGTGGATCCCAAGGTGTATGCCGAGGCCAACAAGCAGATGCAAGCAGTACTCTTTGCCGAAGCTTTGAGCCTTGATGCGCCGGTTTCGACCAGCCTGAAATTCAGGGCCGGGGTCATTCCACCTTCGGACCAGACGCAGAACAAGGTCCTGGTAAATTTCGCCCTCGATCCTCACGCCCTCACTTTCGACTCCAAGACCAATGACGGCTTCCATCATGCCGTTGTGGACTGTGTGGTGCAGGCGTACTCCACAAAAGGCAAACTGCTCAAGACCGAGTCCAGCACAATCACCGCAACTCTGAAGCCGGATACATTTTCCAGAGTGATGAACAGCTACTTCCCTTGCCAGGAATATATAGATCTGCCCGCGGGGAGCTACTTGCTCCGCCTGGGTGTGCGCGACGATGCCACCGGCCTGATGGGCACCGCGAACGCTCGTGTCACTGTAGCAGCCGCTTCCGGCCCCGCGCCTGCGCCTGCCACGGCGGGGACCGATCCGGCAGCGAAGAAACCGTAACGCTTGTGTGCGTGATTTGCCGCACCTGAAAAATGTGAACGTAGAGACGTGGCATCGCCACGTCTCGCTTGACGCGAGGTTTCATGGTGCGAAATGGAGACGCGGCAATGCCGCGTCTCTACCGGTAAACCTTGTCAGCTCCCGTCCACCTCTCCCTCACAACCCTTAATTCTTCTTAACAGGCCGCAGGCAAACAGCGCATTTATACTAGCCGGGTAAGAAAGTTCCTGGCCGCTAACTCACCTTTTCTTTCCGGGTACGTCTTGAGAGAAAAGCCTTCGGCGGCCTTTAACAAAGTCTTTTTGCCTGAGGGAGCATGATCGTGAAACGCGTTCCGTTACTGGCATTATTTCTCGCTCTGGGCCTTGCTTCCGCGCTGGCGCAGCCCCAGGAGCGCGCAGGGAGAAATTTTCCGCCCGGCGATAGCGTCGTCGGCAAAGTTACTACCGTCGGCAAGGATTCGCTAGTGGTGACGCCGCTGGCGGGCGGCGATCCGGTGACGGTGAAAGTCAGCGAGAACACTCGCGTCATCAAGGAGCGGCAGCCGGCGAAACTCGCAGAGATCAAATCTGACGACATGGTGATCGCGCGCGGCACGCTGAAAGACAACGTGATGGAAGCCACCATGGTCGGCGTGGTGAGTCCGGAGATCGCGCAGAGACTCGCTCAAGGCGGTGGAGTGATCATAGGCTTCGGAGCCGACGGAGGCCGCGGGCCGGGCGCCTTCAATCGCGAGGACCTCGGCAAGAAGTTCATTGCCGGCGAAGTCAAAGCCATCAATGAGACCAAGCTGACCATCGCCCGTCCTGATGGACAAACCCAGGACATTGAGGTGGATGAAAACACTTCGTTCAAGAAAGGCAATGAAAGCATCACGCTGCCGGACATCAAGCCGGGTGATTTCGTGCGCGGCTCAGGAGAATTGAAGGGTGGCATCTTTGTTCCGAAAGAATTGATCGTCGGCCGCGGCCAGATGCGGATCATGACGGGCGGGCCGGGAAATCCGGCGCCCAGTGACAAGCCGTCAACACCTCCACCACCGAAAGAATAGGAAAGACCGAAAGCATGCGCGTGCAAAGCCAGCTCCCGATCTGGAAAAGCGTAACGATGGTGGCTCTACTTCTGCTGCTGGCATTTCTGGTGCTGGTGGCGCGTCTCACGGCACAAACTCCCCAGGAAGCCCCAGCGCAACCACAAAGCCCCGCTTCGTCCCCCAGCAACCAGACTCCAGATTCAACTCAGGCTGCGCCTCCATCCCAGCCAGGGCAAAACCAGCCCAGTCTTGGGACTCAGATACCGCAAACGGTCAATGCTCCAGCCAGCTCCGCCAACGCAACAGCTCCCTTCGGCGAAATAACCGGCGTGGTCAAATCCGGCAACATGCCTTTGCCGGGCGTGACGGTAACCGCCGCCAACACTCTCACCGGCAAGAAATACATCACCTCCACGGAGCCCGACGGCAGCTTCAAGATCGTAATCGGCGGCAAAGGCCGCTACGTGGTGCGGGCAGAGTTTTCCGCGTTCGCGCCGGTGACCCAGGAAGTCATTCTCAACGAGCAGAACCGCATCGGTAAAGCAGATCTGTCCATGATCCTGCTCTCGAGAGCGGAACAGCAGGCGCAGCAACAGCAGCAACAACAGCGCCAGCAGATCGCGCAGCAGATGGGCGGAGCCGGGCAAGGACGCCCAGGCATGCAACAACTTTCGCTCACCGCGGGCGGCGAATCGGAAGGCGCTGGCGCGACACCGAATGACGCGGCATCGCTGGCCAGCGCCGGCCTGCCGAACGCCGGACTAGCCGCAGAAGGCAATACCGAGTCCGTGGCGGTCTCAGGAAACATGGGCCGCGCGGAGCAGAATCCGTTTGATCCCGGAGAGATGCAGGACCGCATCGCCGATCTGCGCGAGGAACTCACACGACAAGGCGGCGGCAGCGGGACCATCAACCTGAACGGCGGCACCGCCAACATTCAGATCCTGGGCGGCGGACCCGGCGGTTTCGGCGGCGGTGGGTTCGGCGGCGGCATGGGCGGCGGGCCGATGGTCATCATGATGGGCGGCGGGCCCGGCGGCGGAGGGCGCGGCATGCGCGGCTTCAACGTCAACAAGCCCCACGGCTCCATCTTCTATAGTTACGGCGGCTCCATCTTGGACGCCAAGCCTTATTCCCTCAGCGGCCAGCCGGAAGAAAAGGCCGACTACAACCGCAGCACGTTCGGATTCACGATGGGCGGCCCGCTCAATATTCCTCACATCTATCACGGCGGGACCAGGACTTTTCTCTTCGGCAACTACACCGGTAGCCGCGGGACCAGTGCCTACGACGTTTTCTCGAATGTGCCGACGCTTGCGGAGCGCAATGGAGACTTCTCCTCGCTGTTGAATCAGCCCAGACCGACGCAGCTCTTCAACCCGGTGACCCTGGCGCCGATTCCGAACAACATGATCTCCACCATTAACCCCGCGTCCGCGCAGTTGCTTCCATACATTCCGTTGCCCAACTTGCCCGGCACCAGCAACAACTTTCATTTCGTTTCCGCGCAGCCCAGCAGCACGGACACCATGATGATCCGGTTCAATCACAGCTTCAGCGATCAGGGCGGGGCGTTCGGACGGTTTGGCGCACGCGCGCAGCAACGGCAGCAACAGCGGCAGGCGCAGAACGGGCAGAAGGGCCAAACCAAGTGGACGCAAAGCATCAACGGCGGATTCGTCTTCAACGACCTTCGCAACACCGTGCTGAATCCGTTCCCTGGCCTGGGCGGCCATCAGACGATCCACAACATGAACGCCAACGTCGGTTACTCGGCGGTCAAGGGCCTGTTCCTCAACTCCCTGCGCTTCACCTACAACCACAGCAACACCAATGGCGTGAACCAGTTTACGAACGTCAACAACATCGAGGGACAGTTAGGGATCACCGGGGTATCGCAACTGCCCGCCGATTACGGCCTGCCCGTCCTGAATTTCCAGCCGCAGTTGAGCAGCCTGCGTGACATAACGCCTGTGGTCCGCAACAACCAGACGTTCACCATCAGCGACTCCATGAGCTTGACCCGCGGCAAGCACTCCTGGACGTGGGGCGGCGATTTTCGCCGCATTTTTACCGACGTGCGCAACGCCAGCAATGCTCGCGGCACGTTTACCTTTACCGGCGACGCAACTCTCGATCCCGCCAATCCGCTCGGCGCGCGAGCACCTTTCGCCGACTTCCTGCTGGGCTACGCGCAGCAGACGTCCACTCAGTTCGGCTCCGAGGACTACCAGTTCCGCGCGAACTCCTGGGACCTCTTTGTGCAGGACAACTGGCGCATGGGCAAAAACCTGACATGGATGTTGGGCCTGCGCTATGAATACGTGACTCCATACGTGGAGCTTAGCAACCAGCTTGCCAACCTGGATGTAGCGCCGGGCTTCAGCGCTGTGGCTGTGGTCCTCCCCGGTCAGACCGGCCCACTGACGGGCCAGAAGTATCCCAGCGGACTCATCAAACCCGACGCCAACAATTTTGCGCCACGCGTGGGCGTGGCCTGGAAGCCGTTTTCCAAGACCGTGGTCCGCGCCGGATACGGCATCAATTACAACCTCGCGCAATACGGATTGATGTCCACGCAGCTCGGCTTCCAGCCGCCTTTCGCCGACGCCCAAATCAATCCCGCAACCGGGCCGACTTCCCTGACCTTGCAGAACGGGTTCCCTTTCACTCCGGCGAGCCCCGATCACATCACCAACACCTACGCCGTCGACCCCAACTACACCATGGCCTACGTGCAGGCCTGGAACTTGAACATCCAGCAGGAAGTGAAGACGAGCTGGGTGATCAACATCGGCTATGCGGGATCGAAGGGAACGCATCTCGACATGCTGCGCGCGCCGGACCAGCTGCCGACGGGAGGCCCGCGCTTCCTGCCGTGCACTCTGCTCACGCCGCTGAACACGCCGTGTGTCTCGCCGTTCCTCTATGAATCGTCCGAGGGATCGTCGATCCTGCATGCGGGGACGGTGCGCGTGCGCAAGCGCATGCGCCGCGGCTTGTCTGTGGGCGGGACGTACACCTACTCCAAATCGATTGACAACGCTTCGTCCATCGGCGGCGGCACAGGCGTGGTGGCGCAAAACGATCTCGACATCGCCGCCGAACGCGGGCTCTCCAGTTTTGACCAGCGGCACCGCTTCACCACCGATTATTCCTACACGCTGCCCTTCGGCAAAGACCAAAAATGGCTGAAAGGCGGCGGCTGGGCGGGGAACGTTTTCGGCGGCTTCTTCGTCAGCGGCAACATGATCGTGGCTTCAGGTACGCCGCTCTCTCCGCGAATTTTCGCCGGAGCCAGCGACTTGAGCCGCGGTGTCAGCGGGTCATTACGTCCCGACCTGGTGCCGGGACAATCCATCGGCCTGAGCGATCCCAGCGTCGCCCAGTGGTTCAACATTCATGCGTTCACAACACCCGCGGGCGTGTTCGGCGACGCGAGCCGCAACATTATTACCGGGCCCGGCACTCTTTCCTTCGACATGTCGCTCTCGAAGAACGTGCAGTTGAAAGAAATGCAGGCCATGGAATTCCGCATTTCGGCCAGCAACGTGTTCAACATGGTCCACTACGCGTCGGTGGATACAACTTTGGGGTCGCCGACGTTCGGGCAAGTTGTAGCCGCCGGGCCGATGAGGAGAATCACGCTTACGACGAGGTATAGGTTCTAGGCATGGAATTTAAAATTTCAAATTTGAAATTTAAAATTTCGGCCTTGCCTGAGAAAGGTCTGGACTTCTTGCGGAACGTAATAAAGAACGAGAACCCATTCCGAGGCCGAGCGCTTTGGCGAGGCCGAGGAACCTGCTCCGCCCAAGCGTCCGGAAGCCAGAACTGCTCGGCTCACGCGTAGCAGCAGCAGGAGCAGGTCCCTCACCCCGCTCGTCCGCAGCGGCGGACTACGCGGGGATTCGGGATGAGGTCTCGCGGGGTTGAATGTGCTGGAAGTTCATGGAAAAAGCGCTCTGAGGAAAATGAAGGCACTGAAGCAAAGGTTTGCTCCCATGCGGACAATAACGGCCACGATGCTTGTGGTTACGCTGCTGATGAGTACGTTGTCTGCACAGCAATCGCAGGCGTCACCGACACCTCAACCTGCCAACCAGACGCAGGATCGTTACAAGTTCAGAGTGGAGAGCCAGCTCGTTCTCGTCAACGTGGTTGCCCGTGACAAGCAAGGCAAGCCGGTGACCGACCTGAAACGCGACGACTTCACCATCCTCGAGGACGGCAAGCCGCAGCGGATCTCGAGCTTTGACTTTGAGAACCTTGATTCAACCCCGCTACAAGCCGGATCGGGACCCGCGCAGGTGAGCGTGGACGGAAAGCCTGCAGCGCCGGGTAGCTCCATTGCGCCGTCTAAGCCGCTGCTCACGCGCAAAGACGCGGAAGAGGCGCTGAGCAACCGGCGCGTGATTGTCCTGTTCTTCGACCTGAGTTCCATGGGTCCTGATGAGACGCAGCGAGCCGTGGATGCCGCCAAAAAGTACGTCCAGACGAAGATGACCGGGGCGGACATGATCGCGATCGTCTCGCTGGCATCGTCCTTGCGCCTGGACCAGGACTTCACGGATGATCGCGCGCGCTTGCTGCGCATCTTGAACCGGTACACGCACTCCGAAGGCCAGGGCATGGACAACGGTTCCACCGGCGACGCCGACGGAATCGAGGAATCCGGCAACGCCTACACCCCTGACGAAACGGAATACAACCAGTTCAACACCGACCGCAAGTTGCAGGCGTTGCAGTCCATTTGCCAGGTGCTCTCCAGATTCAACCAGAAGAAGTCTCTGATCTATTTTTCGAGCGGCATGACCCAGACCGGGATTGAGAACCAGACGGCCTTGCGCGCCGCGATCAACACCGCGGTGAAAGCCAATGTGGCCATTTACACGCTCGACGCCCGCGGCCTGGAAGCCATGCCGCCCGGCGGCTCGGCGGCAACGGCCAGCCTGCGCGGTACGGCCATGTACTCCGGCGCCGCGGTACAAAATGCGCTGGATTCGAACTTCGCCAGCCAGGAGACGCTCACCACGCTGGCCGCCGACACCGGCGGCAAATCGTTCCTCGATAGCAACGACCTGGGCCAGGTCTTCGATCGCGTGCAGAAGGACACGTCGGTCTACTACGTGCTGGGCTACACCAGCAACAATCCCTTGCGCGACGGCAGGTATCGCCGCATTCAGGTCAAGGTCAACCGGCCTGGGCTGAATCTCGAGTTCCGCAAAGGCTATTTCGCGCCCAAAGACTTCCAGCACTTCAACTCCGAAGACAAAGAACAGCAGATGACGGACGAACTGTCGGCGGAACTGCCGAACACCGACGTCGCCTTGTACATGGCCGCGTCGTACTTCCGGCTGGACGACCACAAGTTCTACGTGCCGGTGGCCCTCGTTGTGCCGGGATCGCAGATTCCCTTCACCAAGGGCGGCGACAAGGACAAGACTTCACTCGACATCATCGGCGTAGTGCTCGACGAGTTGAAACGCACCGTGGGCAGCATGCGCGAGACGGTAAAGCTCTCGCTCGACGCCTCCCAGGAAGTGCGGCGCAAGAACGTGCAGTACTCCACCGGGTTCATCCTTACGGCAGGCAAATATCATTTCAAGTTCGTGGTGCGCGAGAACCAGAGCGGACGCCTGGGATCGTTTGAGACCGATTTCATTGTCCCGGACATCAAGAAAGCCCCGCTCAAGATAAGCTCCGTGGTCCTGGCCAGCCAGCGCCAGCCTTCCACCAAGAAGACGCAGAACCCGCTGGTGCGCGATGGCAACGAATTGATTCCCAACATTGCCCACGTCTTCACATCCGACCAGCATCTCTATCTTTTTTACGAAGTGTACGAACCGGCCCATGACAAGTCTCCGGCAACTCCAGCTGCCGAAGGAAAAGACAAAGCACCGGAGGTCAAGAACCCGATCCATCTGCTCACCAGCATTGAGTTCATCAACGGCAAGATCCCGACCTATGAGACGCCGCTGGTCGAGTCCCGCCAGCTCAACGCGCCCGAACGCAAGGCACAAGTCTTTCAGTTCGATGTTCCCCTGGCTCAGCTCAAACCCGGACTCTATACCTGCCAGGTAAAGGTGGTTGACGATGCCGGGGGAACGTTTTCTTTCCTGCGCCTGCCGATTCTGGTCCGCGATAAGGCCGTGGCGCCGGCAGTCACCGCAGCCAGCAGTCCGGCGGGCGGCAAAGGAAAATAGCAGGAAATGCTCGTGAGCGCCCCTTTGAAGGAAAATCCCAACGTAGAGACGTGGCACCGCCACGTCTCAATGCCTGTGGGATGAAGATTGTGAATCCCTGAAAAGCCTCTCTGGGGTTGACTGTGAGACGCGGCAATGCCGGGGTCCGCGCCGCGTTGCCCGCGGCGGGGTGGAATGCCGCGTCTCTACGGCGGAATCCTCAACTTCGGCGGTGACTATTGTAATGTCACGCAGGTCTGGCGGCGCTTTGCACACCAATTCCTAAAGATCCTGGGACGAAGATGTAGCACCGCCACGTCTAATGTTTATGCTAGAAACAAACGTGTCTACCGCGAATCATAAAGTTCGACCCACGCAAGGACGTTTGAATATACGTTCTAAAGCGAACATCCTCGACTGCACAACAAACGGTGCCACACAAGTCGCAGTGCCTTCAGAGTTACGGGATAACCAGAGTAACTTGTCGCTTTTCTCCCGCCGGGCTAATTTTGATCAGGAAGTAAAGAGTGATGCGACAGCGTTCCGTTAGGCGCGCGCTAAGGAGAGGGCCCACGATGGAAACCGGAGAGATCACCTTTATCAAGTGTCCCCAGGGGGACTCATTTCCCGTTCGCAAGACAGAGAGCATTTCCACCGGCAGCCAGCATGTGATTTGCCCCAAGTGTGGCCATGAGTTTGAAGTCAGTTTGCCCCGTTCGGTCGAACGGCTCTCGCGGGAGACCTTGAGACCTCTGTCAGACCTGGAGCTCGTGCGGCACGCCGGGTAGAAACGTGTGGCACCGGCGCCCTCGCCGGTGACGTCGTTGCCCCAGCCTTCTGGCTGGACGCGCCTTCCTTAGATCACCTTACCCTCATCTTCCTTGAAAATCGCCCAGACGTAGAGACGTGGCATTGCCACGTCTCAATGTTCGTACCCTTCCACACCGTGGAGGGTACCCGAAATAAAGCCGCCGGTTCGAGAGTGAGACGCGGCAATGCCGCGTCTCTACAAGTAGGTTTCGTCGCGGAGGCCCAACGCACCGTTGGAACCCTACGATCTTCCCTACCCCACCCCGCCCCGTGTTAGTCTTAAGTTCTTTCCAAACAACCCCATGAACCACGCCCAAGCCTCGCACTTTGACCTTCAGGCCGCTGCCCGGGAAATCATGCTGGACAACGGCTTTGAGCCTGACTTTCCACCGGCTTGCGCCGAGCAGCTTGCGCAGATCAAAGCCGCTCCTCCGCAGGCGGCGCCTACCCAAGATGTCCGCGACCTGCGCAGCCTGCTGTGGTCTTCCATCGACAATGACACTTCACGCGATCTCGACCAGATTGAAGTCGCTGAGAAGCTGCCCGACGGCACGATCAAGGTTCTGGTCGGCATTGCCGATGTTGACTGTTTTGTGGCCAAGGACTCGCCCATCGACCAGCACGCGGCCAAGGAGACCACGACGGTTTACACCGGCGTGCGTAACTTCCCCATGTTGCCGGAGGACCTCTCCACCGGCGCGACGTCGCTGCTGGAAGGCGCGGACAAGTTGTGCACCGTGATCGAATACGTGGTGGACGGACAGGGGCAGGTCGGCAATCACAACCTGTACCGCGCTGTGGTCCGCAACCAGGCGCAACTCACGTACAACGCCGTCGGCGCGTGGCTGGACGGCCGAGCGGCGCCGCCGAAGGTCGCGGCTTCGCCCGCGCTGCAACAGCAACTCCGTTTGCAGGATGAAGCGGCACAACGCTTGAAGGGCGAACGTCACCGCCACGGCGCGCTGGATATCGAAACGACCGAAGTGCATCCCGTGGTCCTGTGCGACCAGGTCATCGATCTGGTCAAGCAGGAGAAGAACCGCGCCACCGATCTGATTGAAGATTTCATGATCGCCGCCAACGGCGTGGTGGCGGTGACATTGCAAGCCAACAAGGTGTCTTCGATCCGCCGCGTGGTAAAGACGCCGGAGCGCTGGGACCGAATTGTGGCCCTGGCGGCGCAACAAGGCGGACGTTTGCCGGCCCAGCCTGATTCGAAAGCGCTTAACGATTTTCTCCAGACGCGCCGAGCTGCCGACCCCGACCACTTTGCCGATCTTTCCTTGGCCGTGATCAAGCTGATGGGACCGGGCGAGTACGTGCTGGAGCGTCCCGGTGAGCCTTCGCCCGGACATTTCGGGCTGGCGGTTGAGAATTACACGCACTCCACGGCTCCGAACCGGCGCTTTGCCGACGTGGTGATTCAACGGCTGGTGAAGGCGGCCTTCGCAGGACGCGCCAATCCTTATACCGACGACGAGTTGTCCAGGATCGCGCGCAACTGCACGGACCGCGAAGACGCCGCGCGCAAGGTGGAGCGGGCCATGTCGAAGCGCATCGCAGCGGTCAGCATGAGCCGCCGCATCGGTGAAGTGTTTGACGCCATCGTGACCGGCGTGACCGACCACGGAACGTTCGTCCGCGTTCTGCAACCGCACGTGGAAGGACTGCTGGTCCACGGCCAACCACCCGGGCAAGGCGTGGACGTCGGCGACAAGCTGCGAGTGAAGCTGATCAGCGCCGACCCCCAGCGCGGATACATTGATTTTGCCAGGGCGTGAGGCCAGAAACAAATGCGGACGTAGAGACGTGGCACTGCCACGTCTCAATGCTTAGGCCATAAACAATGTCGTTCCTTTATCTGGAGTCGCGACCTGCCATCCGGTCCCCAAACTGGGTCTTGGAGTTGAATGTTAGACGCGGCAATGCCGCGTCTCTACGGCGCGTTGATTGTTTGCCCTTGAGAGCAACGCTCTAAGAACCCTTACCGCGTCGCGAAGGCCCTGATCCCTGAGTTTCTGAACTCAAAGTTCAGAAGAAATTCACGGTACACATCCTGGCTGGACGACGCGAATTGCCATTTCTGCGCGGCTTCCAGAGCTAGCCGGGCAAAATACTTGCTCGGTCCCGGCGTATCAAGCTCAGCTTCGGCGACTTTGCCGGATGGATCAACGTCAGCCCTTACAATGACGCGGATGGTTCCATGGATTGTGCCGCTGGCCTTTTGCGGCACGTCAGGCAGGACTCGCTGAACAACGCCCGGGCCTGCATCGCCAGTGGGACTGGGGTTGTCGGCGGGCTGCGCTTCAGATCGCAAGGAAGCGGGCTGCGGGTTCATTCCAGGCGTTGCATCCACACGATTGCCCATGCGCGCTGACCCCGGATCTCCCACCCCGCCACCCGCCAGAGGCGGGCGTATCGGGGACCCCGGATTAGGCTTTGGCAAAGGCGGCGCCGACTCGGACTTTGCCGCAGCTACCTCCGGCTGGGCCTCAGGGGGATGCCGCAAGAACCTGAAGCCTGCAAGCAGCACGGCCACTCCTACGACGGCCAGCGCCACCGGGAAAGCCGACCGCCAGACCCAGGACGTTCCTTGAGAACCAACCGCGGGCGCACGTACTGCTGGACGCGACGGGGCAGGCGTTGTTTGCGGCAAAGACTTTTCAGCGACCATGCGTGGCGGCCTTTGCGGCAAAGGCTTCTCAGCCACCATCAGCGCCGGCCTTTGTGCCAAAGGCTCAGCGACGACGCGTTCCGGCTTTTGCGGCGAAGGCTTTTCAGTGATGACACGTGGCGGCTGTTGTACAGGTTTCCCAGCGAGACACGCAGCGATGTTGGCGATCGTCCACCGGGATTGGACATCACGCCGCAGGCAGCCGCGCACAATCTCCAAGAACGGCGCCGGCAAATTTTCCCGCAGCACGGGCTCGACCTGCGCGTCACGCCACAAGGGAAGACGCTGCGTTAAGACCTCGGTCAATGTCACGCCCAGCGACCAGACGTCGGCAGCCGATGTTCTCGCTCCGCCTCCGGCCACTTCCGGAGGATCATAAACAGCGGGCCTCTCCGGACCGCAAAGCGACTCCCCGGTAGGACACAGGCTGTCGCTCGCGAGTTTCAGTTGGTCGCCGGTAGCCAGCACGTTTCCGGGCTTCAGCCGGCCGTGCACGAATCCCTGGCCATGGAGGTAGGCCAGCGCGTTCAGAGTCGGCGCCAGCATCTCGCGAGTCTCTTGGACTGTGAGCGGTCTCTCGGGAACGACCTGAGCGAGGTTCTCTTCCGCATACTCCATCACCGCGAAGATCATGTCGCGGTCGCCCAGCCGGCAACGTCCCGTGTCAAGAAGCCTGATCAGGTTGGGATGCGACAGCTTTTGGATGGCTCGCCATCGGGCGAGTTGGAGTTCTGCGCTTGCCGGGTCGGCGACAACCAGCTTGATGGCCGCGGGCGGAAGTTCCCGCTCCGGATCGTTCGCGAGAAAGACGGCATTCTCCCCGGAACCACCCAGGTACGTGTTGAGTTGAAACTTTTCGTTGACGAGGTGGCCTTCCCACTGCTTCCAGGCCTCAGACATCGTTCCCCGCTTTCTTCCGCCAGACACGAGCGACGGTCGAGTGGGCGCGTGGAAAGGATACCACCAGAGGCAAGGGCATGGCATCTGGCTCGTCGAATGGACGTGGTACATGTACCATGCGGAGCAGTCAGCAGTCAGCAATCAGCAGTCAGCATTCAGCCTACTTCTGCAATCCCGAGCGGAGCGAGGGATCCATATAATCTTCAACGCTCTGAAGGTTAACGATCTTTAACGGTCCGAAGGATACCTTCCCACACGGCCTAACCCACCCTTCCCCGTTCACGGCTGTCAATGCGGGAGTGGGGCTTTCAAAGAAAGCCTTTCCTGAGCCGTCGTTTCTAACCTGGCCAATGCTGAGCGAGTCCGAGGGATCCCGCAAAGCGGGGGACCGATGGCGAGTCGAAGCATCCCGAAGGTCTCCTCCTGCCATGTTGTTTCAGGATCGGATTCTTCACCAGCGCATGGGTCAACACATTGTCCTCCACGATTCTGTGTCTTTTCCGCGCCAATCCCTCCCCCGCGAGATCCCATCCCGAATCCCCGAAGCCAAGGCGAGGGGTGAGGGACCTGCTCCGCGGCAGTTTCGCGTGAGCCAATAAGATCACAGCTCTTTGCGTTTCAGTGTGAAAGTCGCGCCAGGCACAAGATTCCATCTTGGATTGTCCCAGTCCAGGCTCGGGTGGGCCCAGTCGGGTTTGTGCGCGCCAGAATCAGTTTCCGACGCCGCAGCGGAGCAGGTCCCTCACCCCGCTCGTCCGCCCGCGGCGGACTCCGCGGGGATTCGGGATGGGGTCTCGTGGGCGTTGCAGCGCCGCAAGATTGGTAAATCCGAGAGCGTGATACTACGCTTTACCGTTGATCTGGCCGAGCACCTTGGCCAGGAAATGCGATTCAAAGGACAAAGCCTCAAGAGAACTCCCTGAATCATCATGGAACAGGACAAATCCTTGGGATGCTTCGACTGCGTCCTCGGTCTCCCGCTTTGCGGGATCCCTCAGACTTCGCTCAGCATTGTCCAGGGTTGGGGAATTGAGCTCAGGGGACCGCTGGATGATGATATGGATCCCTCGCTCCGCTCGGGACTTCGGAAATAGAACTACTCCGTGTTTCCGTGTCTCCGTGGTAGGTGTTTGTCTACCTTCCGTACATCGGAAAACCGGCGGTGTCGAGATCGAGTCCCAACTGCAGCCGGGCGGCTTCGCTCATGCGGGCGGGGTGCCAGGGCGGATCGAAGACGACGTCAACACTGAGTCGCTTGACGGTCGGCAAGCCGGCGAGGCGGCGTTGGATGTCGGCCTTCAGGACGTCGGCCATGCCGCAGCCGGGTGCAGTCATGGTCATCTTGATGTCAATCTGGTTGCCGCCGTCGCCGTCCAGCGGCGTGATCTTGCATTCGTAGATCAGGCCCAGATCAACGACGTTGACGGGGATCTCAGGGTCGTAGACCGTCTTGAGCTGGTCCCAGACCAGCTTCTCGGAGAATTCTTGAGGAGCAGCCCCGCCGGCGCTCGAAGCCGGAGCCAGTCCCAGGGCGTCGGCGTCTTTGGCGTCGACTCGGACCATGTAGCCCTGCTCGGTCATCACCGTGTAGCTTCCGCCCAGAGCCTGGGTGAGCCTTACCTTGCTGCCCTCAGCCAGCGGATGCGGTACGCCCGCAGGGATCTGCGTGGCTTCGATAGATCGGGTTAATGTAATGATTTCGCTGTAGCGCATAAAATCTGCAATTAGCAGTTAGCAATTGGCAATTAGCTTTTGACTTTTAGTCATCGGCTGTTAGCCGAGCCTCGAAAATATAGCGCGCTTCCATTAAAAGGCTAGCTGCCAATTGCTATTTGCTAATTGCTATTCCGTCGATACCGCTTCTTCTTTCCCTTCGAGCGCGGCTCGCAGCGCATGCCAGGCCAGCGTGGCGCATTTCACGCGTAGCGGAAACTCCGAGACTCCGGAAAAAACCGCCAGCTTTCCTAAAGAGTCTCTTGTGGCACCGGCGCCCTCGCCGGTGGCTTCTTCCTGGGCCACACGTCCGGTCACCAGGCCGTGAAATTTTTCAAACATCGCTTCCGCCTCGCTCGCGCTCTTGCCCTTCAAAGTCTGCGTCATCATCGAAGCCGAAGCTTTGGAGATGGCGCAGCCGCTGCCCTGGAAGCTGATGTCGTTGATCGCACCGTCCTTCAAGTCCAGATAAATCGTGAAGTGGTCGCCGCACAGTGGGTTGAAACCCTCCACCTTGTGATTCGCCGTCGCCATCTCGCGGAAGTTCCTGGGATGTTTGCTATGCTCCAGAATCACTTCCTGATACAGCTCACGTAGCTCCGACATTAACCGAGCACCCCCATTAACCGAGGACCTCAAGTACTTTATGGATGCCCACCACCAGCGCGTCCACGTCTTCCTTCGTATTGTAGAGCCCGAACGACGCCCGCGCCGTGGCCGGGATGCCGAAACGTTGCATCACCGGCTGCGCGCAGTGGTGTCCAGTGCGCACCGCGATGCCCTCGCGGTCCAGGATCGTGCCGATGTCGTGCGGATGAATCCCATCCATGGTGAACGAGAGGACGCCGGACTTTTCCCTGGCCGTGCCCACGATGGTCACGCCCGGAATCTTTTCTACAGCGCGCGTCGCGTAGGAAAGCACATCATGTTCGTGACGTTCGATGGCTTCCAAGCCGACGTTCCCCAAATACGTGATGGCTGCACCGAACCCGATCGTGTCGGCGATGTTGGGCGTGCCGGCTTCGAATTTGTACGGCAGCTTGTTGTAAATGGTTTTGTCAAAGCTCACCGAGGCGATCATGTCTCCGCCGCCCTGGTAGGGCGGCATGGCTTCCAGCAATTGCGCTTTGCCGTAGAGCACGCCGATCCCGGTGGGCCCGTACATCTTGTGTCCGGAGATGGCGTAGAAGTCGCAATCGAGCGCTTGCACGTCCACCGGCATACGGGCGACGGCTTGCGCTCCATCAACCAGCACCGGAATGTTTCGCGCGTGGGCCATGCGCACCATCTCGCGGACAGGATTGATCGTGCCCAGAGCGTTGGAGAGATGTGAGACCGCCGCAATCTTCGTTTTCGGGCCTAGAAGCTTCTCGAATTCGTCCAAAAGCAGCTCGCCGCGATCGTTGATGGGAGCCACGCGCAGCCTGGCGCCTTTTTCCTCACACAAGATCTGCCAGGGGACGATGTTGGAGTGGTGCTCCATGGCGGTGATCAGGACTTCATCGCCGGCGGCGACGTGCTTGCGTCCGTAACTCTGCGCCACCAGGTTGATGGCCTCGGTGGTGCCGCGGACGAAGATGATTTCTTTCGTATCGCGGGCGTTGATGAGGCGCTGCGCCGCCGCGCGGACCTTCTCGTATTGGTCGGTCGCGCGCTCGGAGAGCGCATGCACTCCGCGATGGATGTTGGAATTATCGTGGCGGTAGTAGCGCTCGAGGGCGTCGATCACGACTTGCGGCTTTTGCGTGGTGGCGGCGTTGTCCAGGTACACGAGCGGCTTGCCGTGAACGTTCTGGTGCAGGATGGGAAAGTCGCCGCGGACCTTTTCCACGTCCAAGGTTTTTGCCTTTGCCGCGGCAACTGGAGGAATCTTGGCGACGATGCTCATCTTTATCCCACCTCCTCAAAGGCTCGCTCGGCCTGCCCCGCCTCACCATGGGCCAAAGCGGCTCTCTCGCCCACAAATTTCGCCGTTTCCGGCAACCACCGCGCCACGAGTTGCTCCACGTGGTCGCGCACCTGGCCAGGATGCATGCGGTCCAGGCATTCGTTGGCGAAAGCCTGCAGGAGCAGATGCTTGGCGGCAACTTCGTCCACGCCGCGCGAGCGCAGATAGAAGAGCGCATTCTCGTCGACCTGGCCGATGGTGGCGCCGTGCGTGCACTTCACGTCGTCGGCGTAGATTTCCAGTTGCGGCTTGGTGTCGATCTGCGCGTCGTCGCAAAGCAGCAGGTTGCGGTTGGTCTGCTTGGCGTCAGTCTTCTGCGCGTCTTTGTGGACGATGATCCGCCCGTGAAACACGCCGTGGGCCTGGCCGTTCAGGATACCGTTGTAGAACTGGCGGCTGCCGCAATGCGGGCTGGCATGCTCCACCAGCATGTAGTTATCCATGTGCTGGCGGCCGTTGGCCATAAACAGGCCGTTGATCAGACACTCCGCGCCCTCGCCGGCCAACACCGGGTGGACGTTGTTCCGCACCAGAGCGCCGCTCAAAAGCAGCGAATGCGAAGCCACGTTGCTGCTCCGCGCCTGCTGGATACGCAGCGTGGAGAAGTTATAGGTCTGCTCGCTCTCGCGCACGATCATATAGTGCGAAACCACGGCGCTTTCTCCCGCCACCAGTTCGGTCACGGTGTTGGACAATGCTGCCTTTTCGCATCCCGGTAATGACACGTAGTCTTCCACGAAAGTGGCTTGGCTGTTCTCTTCAACGATGAACAGGTTGCGCGGGTGGTTCATCGTTGGGTTGGCTTCGGGCGTGGAGACGTAAAGCACGTAGATCGGTTGTTCGACCACCGTGCTGCGCGGGACGTAGACGTAAGCGCCGTCCTCGATGAAAGCCGTATTGAGAGCGGCAAATGCGTCGCGATAGAACGCCAGATAACGCCCCAGATATCCTTCAACCGAGGCGGGATGCGCGGTGATGGCTTCTGCCAGGCTCGTGATCTTCACGCCTTTGGGCAGCGCGGGAATGCGCGAGAACTTCTGCGAGAATTTGCCGTTGATGAAGACGAGACAACAGGCGAATTGCGAGACACCCAGCGGGTCAAGGTCCGCAGCCGAGGGCGGCTGCGCTCCACCGTGCGGGAGTGCGAAACGTGTCTGCGCGACCGCTGAAACATTGGTGAAGCGCCAGTCTTCGTCGTGCGTGGTGGGAAATCCGGTCTCGCCGAATTGGGTGTAACCTTCGCGGCGCAGAGCCACCAGCCACGCCGGTTGATCGCTCAGCCGCTGGCTGAAATCGCCGAATTCCGTAGAGTAGCCGAGCGGAACCGCAGGCTTGGTCAACCCCTCCGCGACAGCTTCGATGATGGCGCTCTTCTTCACGTGGTCTTTCCCTTCCCCGTAGAGACGTGGCATGCCACGTCTCTGAGACGCGACTGTGTCGCGTCTCTACCGCGAAATCGCCGCGGGTTCCGCTTCCGTCCAGCTATACCCTTTCGCTTCCAGCTCCAGCGCCAGCTCCGGCCCGCCGGATTTTACGATCCGTCCGTTGACCAGCACGTGCACATAGTCGGGCACGATGTAGTTGAGCAGCCGTTGGTAGTGCGTCACCACCACGATGGCGCGGTCTTTGCTGCGCATGGCGTTTACGCCTTTGGCCACGACCTTCAGCGCGTCAATGTCCAGGCCGGAATCGGTCTCGTCGAGGACGGCGAGCCTGGGCTCGAGAACCGCCATCTGCACGATCTCGTTGCGCTTCTTCTCGCCGCCGGAGAACCCTTCGTTCACCGGGCGGTTCAAGAACTTCTCGTCCATCTCCAGCAGGCGCATCTTCTCTTTCAGGAGCGGCAGGAAGTCCATGGCATCGAGTTCGTCCTCACCACGCGACTTGCGGAGGGCGTTCAGCGCCGCGCGCAGGAAATAAGCGTTGCTGATGCCGGGAATCTCCACCGGATACTGGAAGGCGAGAAACAGGCCTTCACACGCCGCTTCCTCCGGCTTCATCGCCAGCAGGTCCTTCCCGGCAAGCTGGACCGAGCCTTGCGTCACCTCATAGTTCTCGCGCCGCGCCAGCACCTGGGCCAGCGTGCTTTTGCCGGAGCCGTTCGGCCCCATGATGGAGTGCACTTCGCCCGGGTTCACGGTGAGGTTCACCCCTCTCAGGATCTCGTTGCCGTTGACCGAGGCGTGCAGGTTTTTGATTTCCAGTAAGCTCATCGTTTGTCGTCCTATCCAACGCTCCCCTCAAGACTGATGCTGAGTAATTTCTGCGCTTCGACCGCGAACTCCATCGGCAATTCGCGGAACACTGCCTTGCAGAAACCGTTGATGATCATCGACACGGCTTCTTCCTTGGAGATCCCGCGCTGTTGCAGATAGAAGATCTGATCCTCGCCGATCTTGGAAGTCGAAGCTTCATGCTCCATGCGCGCGCTCGCGTTCCGTACTTCAATGTACGGGAAGGTATGCGCTCCGCACTTGTCGCCGATCAGCAGCGAATCGCACTGCGTGTAGTTGCGCGCGCCGGTCGCGCCCTTCAGGATCTTTACGCCGCCGCGGTAGGTGTTCTGCCCGTGACCGGCGGAGATTCCCTTCGACACCACCGTGCTCTTAGTGTTCTTGCCGATGTGGATCATTTTCGTTCCCGTATCGGCCTGCTGATAATTGTTGGTCAGCGCGACGGAGTAGAACTCGCCCACCGAGTTATCGCCTTGCAGAATGCAGCTCGGGTACTTCCAGGTGATGGCCGACCCGGTCTCCACCTGCGTCCACGAGATCTTGGAGTTCTTGCCCAGGCACTTGCCGCGCTTGGTTACGAAGTTGTAAATCCCGCCCTTGCCTTCCTTGTCGCCCGGGTACCAGTTCTGCACCGTCGAATACTTGATGGTCGCGTTGTCATGCGCGATCAGCTCGACGACCGCGGCGTGCAACTGGTTCTCATCGCGCACCGGCGCGGTGCAGCCTTCCAGATAGCTGACGTACGCTCCTTCGTCGGCGATGATCAGCGTACGCTCGAACTGTCCCGTGTTCTGCGCGTTGATACGAAAGTAGGTGGAAAGCTCCATGGGACAGCGCACGCCCTTGGGGACGTAGACGAACGATCCGTCGCTAAAAACCGCGGAGTTCAGCGCCGCGAAGAAATTGTCGGTGTACGGGACTACCGAGCCCAGATACTTCTTCACCAGCTCGGGATGTTCCTTCACCGCGTCAGAGAACGAACAGAAGATCACGCCCGCTTCCTTCAGTTTCTCCTTGAATGTGGTGGCCACCGAGACGCTGTCAAACACCGCGTCCACGGCCACGCCGGCCAGCAGTTTCTGCTCGTGCAGCGGGATGCCCAACTTTTCGTAGGTCTTCAGGATCTCCGGATCCACTTCTTCCAGGCTCTTCAGTTCCTTTTTCTGCTTGGGCGCGGAGTAGTAAGAGAGCGCCTGGTAGTCGATGGGCGGGTACTTCACGTTGGCCCACTTCGGCTCGGCCTGCTTCTGCTCCTGCGAAGCCCAGTAACGATACGACTTCAGCCGCCACTCCAGCATGAACTCCGGCTCGCCCTTCTTCTGGGCGATCGCGCGGATGATGTCTTCGTTCAGCCCGTTGGGCAAGCGGTCTTCTTCGACCGACGTGACGAACCCCCACTTGTATTCCTGTTTAGTCAGGTCTTCGATTTGGTTAATGGTGCTCATCGCACTCCTTCCACAACTGTGGTCGCCGGTTTGATCGATGCGATCAGCGAACTCCGGCTCTTGCTCTCGTGATGGGCCATCTCATGGTTCAGGTCGGACAACATGACGTTGTCCAGGGCATCGCGCAGCGCGTCGCCGATGATCTGTGAGTTGCTCTTGATCGCGCAGCGGCGTTCCATACCGCAGAGCCCGGGCTCCACGCTGCACTCGGTAAAGCCGATCGGCCCTTCGAGCGCAAGAATGATGTCGGAGACAGAGATCTCTCCAGCCCTGCGCGCCAGGTTGTAACCACCCTTCACGCCGCGATGCGAAACCAGCAAGCCGTTGTCATGCAGCTCGCGAAGCAGCTTACCTACGGTAGGCAGCGGAATCCTGGTCTGCTTGGCCAGCGTCCGCGCCGTGTGCGGAAGGACTTCATCGCTGCGCGCCACGTGCGCCATCAGCACAATCCCGTAATCCGTGAGTTTGTTCAGTCTGAACATGCTTCACGCTCCGGCTCGAACCATAAGTCCATAGCCTTAATACAATACCAATTAAGTATTATTTTAACGGTTGATGAAGGGGAATACAAGACTAAATTGGTAGGGATTTGAAGGGTTTGCGGGTCTGGCCGGGGTGCCAGCCGTAGAGACGCGGCATTGCCGCGTCTCACTATTAACACCACGACGCTTCTAGGGGGAATAGAAGAGGTTTCGGAGAGGCACGAACCAGGCGTTCTCTACGAGAAGCATTGAGACGTGGCGGTGCCACGTCTCTACGTTAAATGGATTTCGAGGTTAGGTGGATTTCGAGCGATTCGGATGAGCCCCGAAACCGCCCGCCCGTACAATGATCGCCGTCGTAGAGACGCGGCATTGCCGCGTCTCACACTCAACCCCATTGATGCTCTTCAGGGAAACATATCGAATCGAATCCGCCCGCAAGCCTTATTGGGACTATTGTTGCTGTGGATCGTATTTTGTGACCATTTGCACGAAGAATCGAAGGGCTCTGTTCGGTAAGGTCGTGGATGATGCAGTGAATCTGTCAGCGATTGGCCGTCACGCGACTGGTTGTTGGCAGGAGATTCCCGCTCACCATCGCAATGTCGAGATCGATGAATTCATCGTGATGCCAAACTACGTGCATGGCATTTATCGTGCTTACAGGACCTGAACGATTGCCGACGCTGCGCCGTCGCGGGCAGATCAAACGAATTGCCGAGTTAACTTCGGTCCATCCTCAGCCAGGGTCGTTGGGTGCCGTAGTCGGATCTTTTAAGGCCGCGGTCTCGTATTGGTGCAAGACGCGCGATCTCGAGTTTGGTTGGCAGCCTCGTTTTCATGATCGGATTATTCATGGCAAGAATTCCTTGAAGGCAGTCCGCCAGTATATCCGAGAGAATCCCGCCAATTGGCAAAAGGACACGTTGCTTGTAGCGTAAACAGTGAGACGTGGCAGTGCCACGTCTCTACGTTAAGGGGCTTCCAAGCGCAACGACATCGATGCTCTCAAGGACATCGCCGCCGGCAACAGAAGCCCTTACCGCACGCTCGACTCCGAGACGTTCTGAGGAACTCTGGTTCTCGCGAAGAGCCGGGCCCCGGTCCACAACAGCTGAATTCCCAGGAACAATGTGATCACCGTGGTGAGAACCTTCAGCTTGGCGGACGGCACCTTGGCGGTGAACGCGCATCCCAGCAACACTCCTGGAACACCGCCCAGCAGCAACCCTTTCAGCAGCGGAGCGCTGACGGATCCCAGACCAAAGTGAAAGATGGAACCTGCACCGGCGAGGGCAATCCCAAACAGGATGTCGGTTCCCACCACCTGGGCCGCGGTCAAATCGGAGCAGTTGAAAAGCAGCAGCGTGCCCAAAGCCCCGGCGCCGGCCGACGAAAATCCGGTCTCGAGGCCGATGGGCAAGGTCAGCCAGGGAAGCCACGGGCTGCTGTCACGGCGCGAGCCTGGTTGCCGTCGAGCGAAAAAGAGAGTGAGCGCGGCGGAGACGATCAGCGTCGCGCCGATCAACATGAGCACCACGGGATTCGAGTTCGAGCGCATATTCGCCAAAAGATACGTCCCGGCGAGAAGTCCCGGGACGGCGCCCAGCAACATCCGGCGCAGATAAGGAAAATGCACCTTCTTGCTCGCCACAAAAAATGGCGCGGCCAGTGTCTTGATGACGGTCGAGAAGACCAGAGCTGTCCCCACGGCCTCAGCACCGGAGATACCGCAGACCAACACCAGCATGGGCGTGGTGAAGCTGCCTCCTCCCACGCCGGTCAGCCCTACCAGAACCGCGATCACAAATCCGATGGCCACTTCCATCTCAGTCCTCACGCTTCGAGAATGTATGAATTCCGCACTCCAGTTTCTTCCCTGCCCATCGTCCGGAGCGAGGGTCGCCCGGGTCGAGGGGAAGGCTGGTACACGGTTCGCACCCGATGCTGGGATAGCCGAGGTGGTAGAGCGGCAAGAGTTCAATCTGGTGACGAGTCACGTATTCCGATACCTGGGGCCAACTCCAATCGGCCAGCACGCTGATTTTGTCGATGGACCGGCCTGAAGGCAGGTGGTGCCGCTCGATCTTCTTGAGGTTCTTTCGTGTGGGCGATTGTTCACGCCGCAAGCCCGTGAACCAAAGATCGAAATCCTCAAGAGCCGCCATGAGCGGGTCCACTTTTCTGAGCTGGCAGCAGCGGCCGGGATCCGTCCGGTTCAAAATGCCAAACGCACTCTCTTGGTCGGCTACCGACATCGCCGGCGCGAGGTTGCGCAGGTTCAACTTCCACGTCGCAGCCATGCGATCGCGGTAGGCATAGGTTTCTTGAAAGTGGTAGCCGGTATCGAGGAATAACACCGGCAATCCGGACACGCGACTGCGCAGCATGTCGAGAACCGCCATGTCCTCCGCCTGGAAGCTGCAGGTGATGCAGACTCGCCCGCAGGACTCTGACAGCACGCGATCCATCAACACTTCCGCCGAGAGAGCTTCGGCGCTTTCAAGAAGTTGGGAGGTCATGGGTTTTGCTTCCTCCTTCGTCGCGAAAATATCTGCTCTGCTCCACGAGGAAACTCAGGATCTCCCTAGACGCTGCAGCGTCGGAACAAAGCGAAGGATCCGCAACGAAGAACGCGTTCTCTCCATAGATTTCCTCCGCGACCTTTCGCAGGTCGCCATGATTTTGATCGTCAATGGAAAAGACGGCGATCGCTCCCATACGGCGGAGCATGGTAACGGCCGGGCGCAGATCGCCTGTCGCGAAGTCCGCGGGTGAAACGATCTCGACCTGCCAGCCATGCTTCAAGATCGCGCGTTCCACCTGATCAGCGAGTGCCGCACGGCCTTCAATCCAGATGGCAGCCGGCGGATGTCCGTTACGGCGCATGCGCTCTTCGAACGGATCGCGCCGCGTCGCAGGCCGCGCCCCAGCCACTGCCGCTTCCACCGTGCCTTCGATCATCCCCGCGGCAACAGTGGCGTTGTTCATGGGATCGATGAGGATGAAACTTCCGGTGACGCGGTTCTGGGAGTAAGGGTCGAAGAAGAGCGGCTGCGTGGTTTCTACGTGGACCGCGGCAATATCGTTCATCTCGGGAGGCGACGGCGGGCCCTCATGGAGTGTGTTCACGTCAACCCGGTGAAGAATCTTGGCCACACGGGCGCGGACCGTCCGCGTGCTGTGCTTCAGCAAATAGAACTTCTCGTTCTGGCAGGGATCGGCGTGCAGCCACACCAGCCTGGCCGAGAAACGTGCAGAAGGTTTCGGCGGATTGGCCTCATGGGCGAGCAAGTCTCCGCGGCCGAGATCGATTTCGTCGTCCAGCGTGACGGTGACTGAACTTCCCGCAGCAGCATGCTCCAGCTCGCCATCGAAGGTGACGATCGATTTCACGCGGCTCCTGGCTCCCGAGGGCAGCGCGATGACCGCGGCGCCACGATGGAGAACGCCAGACGCGACGCGGCCGGCGAAACCGCGAAAACGTCCATCGGGTCGAATGACGTACTGCACCGGAAAGCGAAGAGGCCGCCGGTGGTCGTCTTTGCCGAGCGGAATGTTCTCTAGATACTCGAGCAGCGTGGGGCCGAGGAACCAGGGCATACGCGCGCCGGCGGCGGCGATGTTGTCGCCTTTGAGCGCGCTCACCGGGATGGTCTGCACGTGGGCAATGCCGAGCTGGCGGGCCAGATCCTCAAATTCTCCGGCGATCGCGGCAAACACTTCTTCTCGATACTCGACCAGATCCATCTTGTTGACCGCCGCGACCACGTGCCGAATGCCCAGCAGCGACGCTATGCAGGTGTGCCGCCGGGATTGCGTGAGCACGCCGCGCGTGGCATCGATCAGGATGAT
This sequence comes from Candidatus Angelobacter sp., assembly GCA_035263765.1. GTDB lineage: Bacteria > Acidobacteriota > Terriglobia > Terriglobales > Acidobacteriaceae > Angelobacter. Next base: position 31,490 of record DATFQZ010000259.1, read on the forward strand.
GGCGGCATCGGCGTTGGAGGCGCCGGTGGCCATGTTGCGCGTGTACTGCTCGTGGCCGGGCGTATCGGCAATGATGAATTTGCGGCGCGGCGTGGAGAAGTAACGGTAGGCCACGTCAATGGTGATGCCTTGCTCGCGCTCGGCGCGCAAACCATCCGTCACCAGCGAGAGATCGATAGGACCGTCCGAGCGATTGATCCCGCTCTTCTGAATCGACACCAGCTGGTCTTCGTAGATTCCCCTGGTGTCGTACAGAAGGCGTCCGATAAGGGTGGACTTGCCGTCATCCACGCTGCCCGCGGTGGTGAAGCGCAACAGATCCGCCTGGGGCGCGGCCTGGCCGGCGGACTTGAGGATTGCCCGGGAAGTGAACGGTTCTTGCGTTGTGGCATTCATCAGAAATATCCCTCCCGCTTTTTCAGTTCCATGGATCCCTCCTCGTCATGGTCGATCACGCGGTTTTCGCGTTCCGAGCGCCGGAATCCAAGCATCTCGTCAATGATCTTGGGCACCGTATCGGCGTCCGAGAGAATCGCTCCCGTGCACGGCACGCAGCCGAGCGACCGCATACGGCACTTAATCATTTGCGGCCGCTCGCCGGAAAGAAGGCGGACGCCGTGCTGGGCCAGCAAAATCGAGTTGCCACGCTGTACGGCTTCGCGCTCTTTGGCGAAGTACAGCGGAACAATGGGGATGTTTTCCGCGGCGATATAGAGCCAGACATCGAGTTCGGTCCAGTTGGAGAGAGGAAAAATGCGAATGCTCTCGCCTTGGTTGTGACGGCCGTTGTACAGGCTCCACAACTCGGGCCTCTGGTTCTTGGGATCCCACTGTCCCTGGCTGTCGCGGAACGAGTAAACCCTCTCCTTCGCGCGAGACTTCTCTTCGTCGCGCCGGGCGCCGCCAAACGCCGCGTCGAAACCGCCCTCGGCCAGCGCGTCCAGCAGCGCGCGGGTTTTGAGCAGCCCGCAGCACCGCTGCGTGCCCAAGTCATAAGGATTGGCGCCGTCGTCGAGAGCCTTGCGGTTAGTGTGGACGATCAACTCCGCGCCGACCTGCCGGGCGTACCAGTCGCGAAATTCGATCATCTCGGGGAACTTGTAGCTGGTATCGATATGGAGCAGGGGAAACGGAATCTTTCCCGGAAAGAATGCCTTCTGCGCCAGCCGCAGCATGACCGACGAATCCTTGCCGATGGAATAAAGCATCACTGGCCTCGCGAATTCCGCGGCGGCTTCGCGAAGGATGAAGATGCTCTCGGCTTCCAGCTCTTGCAGATGGTTCGTCAGCATGATCGATTGCCTGTTCCCTCTCTCTCGCGAGTCCCCTGGGATGCCTGGCTCTTCTTTGCGCCAAAAAACAAACCCGCCACCTGAGGTCGTCTCAGGTGGCGGGTGAACTTGATCTAGATTAAGACTAGTCTATTTCACGAACCCATCCTCCCAGACGCGCGCGCCCGCACAAGAGCAACAACAAATACAAATCGCGTTGGGAAGCAATGAGTTCATTCGTAAAGCACAAGGTACACTGGATGGCTGAGCTGTGTCAAACGGGACCGTTTTGGGAAGCTGTCCCGCCAAGTACAATGATGGCCGTAGAGACGCGGCACCGCCGCGTCTCACACTTAGCCTCAAGACGCTTTTCAGGCGCAAGGACACGCCGTATGTTGCGCAAACATTGAGACGTGGCAGTGCCACGTCTCTACGTTCAGGCGGATTTCTAAGACCGCAAGATTCTCGGGCAGATGTGACGCAAATTTTGAGACGTGACCGTGCCACGTCTCTACGTTCAGGGGGATTCCATGGCTGCAGGATTCTCGGGCAAGATCGCCCTGGTGACCGGTGGAACCGGAGGGCTGGGGAGGGCGGTGAGTCTGGCGTTTCTGCGCGAGGGCGCGTCCGTGATCGCCACGTACGTCATCAAAGACGAAGCTGAGGCGCTGAAGGATATCGCCGGCAGCAACGCCAAGCTGGAAATCCTGCCGCTGGATGTCACCGACGAGTCCGCCTGCCGCAACCTGGTGGATGGCATCACCGCGCGCCATGGCCGCCTCGACGTGCTGGTGAATACCATCGGCGCCTACGCCGGCGGGAAGCCGCTGTGGGAAACGGAAGCAAAACTTCTGCAATTTATGCTGGCTCTCAATCTCAACTCCGGCTTCAACATGGCGCGGGCCGTGGTCCCGCCGATGCTCAAGCGAAACGCCGGCGCCATCGTCAATATCGCAGCCAAGGCGGCGTTCGATCACGCTGCCGGCGCGGCGGCGTATGCGGCGTCAAAGTCCGCAGCGCTGGCCCTGTTCGATTGTCTGGCCCAGGACCTCAAAGGGAGCGGCGTGAGAGTGAACTCCGTCTTGCCCAGCATCATCGACACGCAAGCCAACCGCGAAGCCATGCCCAACGCTGATTTTTCCAAGTGGCCCAAGCCGGACGAGATTGCCCAGGTCATTCTGTTTCTCTCGAGCGATCAAGCCAAGCTCGTTCACGGCGCCGCGGTCCCGGTGTACGGGCAGAGCTGAGGGGATCGCCGGAATCGCCAGGGGTGGCATCCCGGTCTGCTTTTCGCCAGTCGTGCGCCGCTCCGTCCCCCACGAGACACCATCCCGAATCCCCGAAGCCAAAGGCGATGGGGTGAGGGACCTGCTCCGCTGCTGCGTCCGGGAGTGATACACTGCTCGCCCCCATGAAGCGCTTCTGGTGCTACATCATGTCTAACAAGTCACGACGACTCTACATTGGCTTCACAGACAACATCGTGGGCAGAACCGTAGAGCACAAGGAGAAACTTTTTCCGAATAGCTTTACGGCGGAATACGTCTTTGACATGCTGGTGTATTACGAGGAATATTCGAGCGCCATACGAGCAAAGATGCGAGAGAAAGAGATCAAGGGCTGGCGCCGCGAAAAGAAGCTGAAACTGATTCTGGCCGACAATCCCGATTGGGCCGACCTGAGTTTGGAGTGGCAGGATCATCCGGGATGGAACCTAGTGCCCGGAGCTACCTTCAGACTGAAACGTAAGCAACGTTGATCTTCTTGGCTCCCGCGAAACCGCGGCGCAGCAGGTCCCTCACCCGCTCGCCTTCGCTCCGCGGGATTCGGGATGGGGTCTCGTGGGGGAGGGATTGGCGTAGGGTAGAGAAAGCGTAGTGCGCGATAGCTCTTTCCCTCTTCCTTAGCTGCGCCGCCTTCCGGCAGGACGTTCGCCTTTTGTAACTTGGGGATTGCAAGCGACTTGTGTGAATCTATCCTAACTCCCCTGTCACGACCGTAGCTCGTCTTAACATTGAACCACCATGAGGGAGACCTTACAGCGGATGATCCAACTTCGTCGCGCGCTTGTTCTCACGCTTGCACTCCATTCACTCCTGGCTTTGACGCAGGTTCCACAGAAGAAGAACGGAATCGAGATCACCACCAGTTCGCCTGAAGCCCGCACCCGGTTCGAGCAGGGACTCGTCCAGATGGAGACACTGCACTGGGAAGCTGCGCTTAAGGAGTGGCGCCAGGCCACGCAGGCCGACCCGAAGTTTGCTTTGGCGCACATCTTCCTGGCCATGCTGTCGCGCGATCCGGCGGAGCAGGTGGTCGAGCGCGAGAAAGCGTTGGCCGCGAGACAAACGGCCGGTCCGGAAGAGCAGCTCATCATTGATTGGATCGCGAACGCCGGCGAGAACCATTGGGTTCCGGCTATCCAGGCCATGAATACGGCCCTGGAGCGCTATCCTCAGGACAAGCATCTGACCTGGCTCGCCGGGCTGTGGCTGGAGAACCAGCGCCAGTCGGAGCGGGCTATCCCTCTGTTTGAGCGCGCCAACCGCATTGATCCCGATTTTGCGGATCCTCTGAACCAGGCTGCTTACTGTTATGCGCGGCTGGGCGATTTCGACCACGCATTCGCTAACATGGAGCGCTACGCCGCCCTGCTTCCCAACGAGGCCAATCCGCAAGACTCGCTGGCCGAGATTTCGCGCATGGCCGGCCGTTTTGACGATGCCCTGGCTCACTATCACGCTTCCTTGAAGATTGATCCTTCATTCATTGAATCGCAAGCCGGCCTGGGCGATACCTACGCGGTGATGGGCGAGGAAAGCAAGGCGCGAGCCGAATACGCCGTGGCGATCGAGAAAGCAACCACGCGCGTGGAGAGCGTCACGTACACGTTGCAGTCGGCCGCTACCTACGCGCGCGAACAGGACTTTGCCAAAGCCGATGCCGCATTTGAAGACGCTGCCCGGCTGGCGCACAGCAAAAACCTGGGCGCTCTTGAGGCCGAGGCCTGGCGCCGGATGTCGGTTTACCAGAAAGATAATGCGCGAGCCATGGAACTGCTCAAAAAGGCAGAGTCTCCATTGCACGAAGACCACACCATGAGCGCGGCCGCGCGGGACCAGGAACTGGCGATCATCTTGCGCACCCGCGTGGGACGCGCCGTGCACGACGGCAGCATGAACACCGCCCAGGCCGCCCTCAAGCAGCTTGCCGGCCTGGCTGCCAGCAACCGCAGCGGCATCATCGAGTTTTCCTACAACGGCGCCGACGGAGCCGTCCTGCTGGCGCAGGGAAAGTATCGTGACGCCATCTCCCGCCTCGTGGACGACGACAAAAATCCGTTCTCCATGCAGAGGCTGATCGTGGCTTATCAAAAGACCGGCGACAAAGAAGACGCCGGCCGCATGGCCCGCAAACTGGCCCAATTCTACGAGCCCACCATCGAGCAGGCCGTGGTCGTGCCGGAGTTCCGGAAAACGATGCTGGCCATGAAGGACAAGAACTGATTCGCCGCGCACTTCGTCAATCTCCCAAAACTCCATCCAGTACGAGATCCATCCCGAATCCCCGCGGAGCGAAGACGAGCGGGGTGAGGGACCTGCTTCGCTGCTGTTTCGGGAACACCAGACGCACCCACTCAAAGCCGCGATGACGACGCTCAATCCTCAGTTTGGCTCCGAGCGCCAGAGGCGCGACCACACGGTAGCCCACGGCGGAGCGGGACGCGGAGCCGTGGGTACGCGCAGGCGTAACTTCGAGCGCCGGAGGTGCGACACATGTCCCATAGCTAGATGCATAAGCCGGTCTATCTCGTGTTCAGCACCTAACAGCGAAGAAAACTCATTGCCAAAGAATCGCAACGCCGATTATGGGCATACCTGGCAGGCATTGTAAGAAGCAGCGTATCTTCGTCGATGAAATTCGAGGCATGGAAGGCTACGTGCACATCTTGATCGAGATTCCGCTGGACACGTCATTTTCCGATGCCATGCGAGAGATCAAAACGGCTTCAGCGCAATGGATGGGTGCCAGTTTTGTCTGGGATTTTGTGTCGCACCTCCGGCGCTCAAAAATTCCAACTATGCCTACCCACGGCTCCGTACCCCAGCACGCGAAAACCGCGTGCTGGGACTACGCCGTGGGCTACCGTGTGGTCGCGCCTCTGGCGCTCGAAACAGAACACCAGTAATCTCCTCGCTCACGCGAGGCAGCAGCGGAGCAGGTCCCTCACCCCGCTCCGCCGCCCCGCTTAGCGGGTAGGCTACGGGGATTCGGGATGGGGTCTTGTGAGGGATGGAGTTTTCCGAAAATTGGCAAGGTCGAGCGTGGGATAAAGGTGAGATAAACCCCTGAGTAAAGAAGTGTTAAAGGCTCTCGGGACCTAACCGGCGCCCGGCCAGCATGACGATATAATCAGAGCTGCTTCTTACGGACTGCTGTCTCCGACTAGACCATGTGGATCGTAGCTCTGGCGCTGCGGCGCCCTTATACCTTCATCGTGATGGCGCTGTTGATTCTTATCCTCAGCCCGATCGCGGCCCTACGCACGCCGGTGGACATTCTGCCGGAGATCAACATTCCCGTGGTGAGCGTGATCTGGCAGTATTCGGGGCTCTCGGCGCAGGAGATGACGGACCGCATCGTCAGCAACACCGAGCGGTTTCTGACCACCACGGTCAACGACATCGAGCACATCGAAACCCAGGCCATGGAAGGCCGCGCCATCGAGAAGATTTTCTTCCAGCCCGGCGCCAACCTGCCGACCGCGATCGCACAGGTTACCAGTACTTGCCAGACGGCGGTGCGCAACCTGCCGCCGGGCACGCAGCCGCCGCTGATTATCGTGTATTCGGCTTCGAGCGTGCCCATCATCCAGGTGGGCATTCGCGGTAAGGCTCTGCCGGAGCAGGCGCTGTTCGATTATTCGATCAACTTCATCCGCCCGCAGATGACGATGGTGAAAGGCGCGGCGATCCCCTATCCATACGGCGGCAAGCAACGCCTGGTGGCCGTAGATCTGGATCCGGCGGCGCTCCAGTCCCGGGGCCTGACCCCTGTCGACGTGGTGAACGCGGTGAACGCGCAGAACCTGATTCTACCGGCGGGACAGGCCAAGATGGGCGAACTGCAGTACGCGATCGGCATGAACGGCAGCACGGACACGATCGCCGAACTGAATAATCTGCCTATCAAGACGACCAACGGCACCACCATTTATCTTCGCGATGTGGCCCACGTGCGCGACGGTTTTTCGCCGCAGACCAATATTGTCCGCCAGGACGGAGTTCGCGGAACCCTGATCACCATCATGCGCAACGGCGGCACGTCGACGCTGGACATCGTGAACAACATCCGCGCCGTTTTGGACAGGGTGGCGACGCAGTTGCCGGATGACCTGGAAATTCGTCCGATGTTTGACCAGTCGTTGTTTGTACGCGCTGCTATCAACGGGGTGATGCGCGAGGCACTGACGGCGGCTTGCCTCACGGCGGCGATGATTCTGTTGTTCCTGGGCAATTGGCGCACCACGCTGGTTATCGCCATCTCCATTCCGCTCTCGATCCTCTGCTCCATCATTACTCTGGGTGCGCTGGGTCAGACCTTCAACTTGATGACGCTGGGAGGGCTGGCGCTCGCCGTCGGCATCTTAGTGGACGACGCCACGGTGGAGATCGAAAACATCGACCGCAATCTGGCCCAGGGCAAGGAGCTGAAAACCGCGATTCTCGACGGCGCATCGCAGATCGCAGTCCCAGCCTTTGTCTCCACGCTGTGCATTTGCATCGTCTTCGTGCCGATGTTTTTCCTCACCGGCGTCGCCAAGTATCTGTTCGTTCCGCTCGCGGAAGCCGTGGTCTTCGCCATGCTGGCGTCCTACATTCTCTCCCGTACCCTGGTGCCGACTCTGGTCATGTACCTGCTCCGCGGTCACGAGCACGAATCGCATGGAACCTCCACTGGGCAGAAGAAATCGATTTTTGCTTCTCTTGCCCGCCTGCAGCAGGGCTTCGAGAATTGGTTCGCGCGTGTGCGCGAAGGCTACCATTCCACCCTGAGAGCGTGTCTGGAACATCGCCGCATCTTTATTACTTGTTTTCTCGGGTTCTGTGTCGCGTCCTTGGGACTGCTGTTCTTTCTTGGTCAGGATTTCTTTCCGGCCGTGGATGCCGGGCTCTTTCGCCTGCACGTCCGGGCGCGTCCTGGGCTGAGAATCGAGGAGACGGCGCGGCTTTGCGATCAAGTGGAACAAGCCCTGCGCCAGAAGATCCCCCAGGAAGAATTGGTTACCATCCTGGACAACATCGGGATGCCGTACAGCTCCATCAACAACACCTACAGCACGAGCGGAACCATCGGCACGTCCGACGCGGAGATTCTGGTGTCGCTCAACCAGGAGAAGCACCGGCCCACGGCAGAATACGTCAAGCAGTTGCGCGCGGAACTTCCCCAGGAGTTTCCCGGTGTTGAGTTTTTCTTCCAGCCCGCCGACATCGTCAGCCAGATCCTGAACTTCGGCTTGCCTTCACCGATCGACATTCAGGTCGTCGGCAAGAACCAGGCGCAGAACTACGAGATCGCGCAAAGAATCGCGGGACGCCTGCGGCATGTGGCGGGCGCATCTGACGTCCACGTACAACAGTTGATGGGATCGCCGGCGCTGCGGCTGAACGTGGACCGCACGCGCGCCCAGCAGGTGGGATTGGACCAGCGCGACGTGGCCCAGAACCTGCTGGTTTCGCTCAGCGGCAGCTTTCAGACCAATCCGACGTACTGGCTGAATCCGGAAAACGGCGTGACCTACAGCGTGGCCGTGCAGACGCCCGAATACCGCATGGATTCCCTGCAGGCGCTGATGAACACGCCGATGAACGCGCCCCGCGCGCCGGCGCCGCAAGTGCTGGCCAACCTGGCCACGGTGCAACCGGGAGTGACGCCGGTGGTGGTCTCGCACTACAACATCCAGCCGGTCATTGACGTGTACTCGAGCGTTCAGGGACGCGACCTGGGAGGCCTGGCCGCGGACACCCGCGCAATCCTGAAAGACTTTGAGAAAAAACTCCCCCGCGGCACCGAGATTGTGCTTCGCGGACAAGTCGAGACCATGCGCTCGTCCTTCGTGGGCCTGGCCTTCGGCCTGGTGATGTCGATCGTGCTGGTGTATTTGCTGATCGTGGTCAACTTCCAATCCTGGCTGGACCCGTTCATTATTATTACGGCGCTGCCCGGGGCGCTGGCCGGCATCGTTTGGATCCTGCTGCTGACGCACACCACGCTGAATGTGCCGTCGCTAACCGGGGCGGTAATGTGCATGGGCGTGGCCACGGCCAACAGTATTCTGGTAATTTCGTTTGCGCGGGAGCGCATGGCCGCGGGCCGGAACGCGTGGGAAGCCGCGCTGGAAGCCGGCTACACCCGCATGCGCCCGGTGATCATGACGGCGCTGGCCATGATCATCGGCATGGTGCCGATGGCGCTGGGCTGGGGAGAAGGCGGCGAGCAAAACGCGCCGCTGGGACGCGCCGTGATCGGCGGCCTGGTGTTCGCAACCGTCGCCACATTGTTTTTTGTGCCCGTGATTTTCAGCGTGATGCACGGAGGGAAGAGGCAAACTGTTTCCGTGCCGCAAGCTCCGTAGAAATTTGAAATTTAAAATTTGAAATGTAAAATTTTGATGAGCAACTTAGCCCAACAACCGCCGCCAGTAACACGCACCTCCCACCGCACGCGCGGCGCGGTGATCGTGTTGCTCGTGCTTTTGGTCGCAGGCGGCTTTTCCGTGCGACGCCGGCTCTTCGAACGAAAGGCTCTGGCCCAGGAGACCGAACGGCTGGCGGTGCCCACCGTGTCGGTGATTCAGCCTAACGCGCAGCCTGCCCAGGAAGAATTGACGCTTCCCGCACAACTGCAGGCTTACGTCGAGTCTTCCATCTACTCGCGCACCAACGGTTATCTCTTGCACTGGAACAAGGACATCGGCAGCCACGTGAAGAAAGGCGAGCTGCTGGCGGAGATCGATACGCCGGAGATCGACCAGGAACTGTCGCAGGCCAAGGCCGCACGCCAGCAAATCGCCGCGCAAAATGAACTCGCCAAGACTTCCGCCGAACGCTGGACCAGCCTGCGCAAAGCCGGCGCCATCTCCCAGCAGGATGCCGACCAGACGACGAACCAGTACGCTCAAACCCAGGCCAACCTGGCCGCGGCTGAGGCCAACGTCCGCCGGCTGGAACAGCTGGAATCTTTCAAGCACATTTACGCTCCGTTTTCCGGGGTGATCACGCGGCGCAATATTGACGTGGGCGCTTTGATCACGGCAGGCAGCGCCGGCCAGACCAAGGAGCTTTTCGATCTGGCGCAGTTTGATCCGCTTCGCGTCTATGTCAACGTTCCCCAATCGGACGCAGGGCTGATCCGCCGCGGCATGCGCGCTTACGTCGAGGTGCGCGAAGCGCCGGGACAGAAATTCTATGGCGCGGTGGTCCGCACGGCGGATGCCATCGACCCCGCGACGCGCACCATGCTCACCGAAGTCGACGTTCCCAACCACGACGGACGCCTGCTGCCGGGATCGTATGCACAATTGCACTTCGCCGTGCCGATTCAGACGACTCGCATTTCCATCCCAGTCAACGCTCTGCTGTTCCGCCCTGAGGGGCCATCCGTTGCCGTGGTGGGAACCGACCAGAAGGTCCGTTTGAAGACCGTGGTTCTAGGCCGCGATTTCGGAAACACCGTGGAGATCCTTGGCGGCCTAACCGCCGGCGAGAATATTGTGGTGAATCCCGCCGACTCGCTGGAAGACGGACAGCAGGTTCGGGTCAAGACCGGGAATGGGGCGTAAGAAGTAAGTGCCGCAGATGTACGCAGAGGAACGCAGATCAAAGCCGTCGGGCCGCGAATCAACGCGAATTGACACGAATCACAAGAAACCCACCAAACCTTTGTTTGTGATTGGCGTTTGTTCGCGTGAATTCGCGGCTACTTGTTCTGATCTGCGTTTGTCTGCGCAGATCAGCGGCCATTAGACTTCCAACCCCAATCGGGCCCGCATCTCCCTGCGGCCAACACTGGTCATTCTCAACGCCCGGCTGTCAAGATCCTGGGTTACCCATCTTTTCTTCAGGGCTAGGTTCAGGAGAGCCGCGCCCAGCGCGCCACCGATATGGGGTCGCCTCTCACTCCAATCCAGACACGCGTACGCGAACCGGCGGCGCAGCTTGCGAGTGGCGTCCAGGTCAATGCCCAGCGCCTGGCATCCCTTCGCGCCGTCGGATGTGACACGGTAGGCACAATCGCCGTCGCTTCGGCTCGCTGAAAGCCAGGCCAGTGCTTGCAAGCGATCGTGCAGAGCTACGCCCAGCGAACCGGCGATGTGGTCATAGCACGTCCGCGCGAAACGCAGGTGGTGTGGCGTGTTGGGAACGAAGGTGTCGCGATGGCCGCCGGCAAGGACGCTCAGACCCTCCAGGACTCTGGCGACGTTGGGCCCTTGCAGGCTGTAATAACGGTGCTTTCCCTGAACGGTCATCTTTACCAGGCACTCCGTTTTTAACCGGCTCAAATGCGCGCTGGCGGTGGACGCGCTGACGTCCGCGATCACCGCGAGCTCGGTGCTGGTGCGGGCATGACCGTCGACCAGGGAGTAAAGCATACGGGCCCGCGCCCGGTCGCCGATCGCCGCGGCAATCCTGGAGACAGACTCGTCTTTGTGCGGTTCGACATTCATATTTCGATGATAAGCGAAGTATTCCTGTCACGCAATGCGCATACTGACGTGTAGTGGTGCAGTTCAACTCGAGGCTCGTGTGGCACAGCCGCCCGCGGCTGTGTGGCCCCAATAGACACAGGCGAGGGCGCCTCTGCTACATGACCATCGCCAAACTGCACCACTACCACTGGCTACTGGAGGAAACCATGAAAGTCACATGCGTGATTCGCTATCAGATCGATCCCTTCCAAAGGGACGCGTTCCGCTGCTATGCGGAGAACTGGGGCCGCATCATTCCGCGCTGCGGCGGCCATCTCGTCGGATACTTTCTTCCTCACGAGGGAACGAACGACGTGGCTTGGGGCTTGATTGCCTTCGACAGCCTGGCGTCGTACGAGCGCTACAAGGCGCGCATCAAGTCGGATCGAGAAGCGGCGGAGAATTTCGCCACGGCTCAGACCAAAAGGTTTATCCTCCGCGAAGAGAGGAACTTTGTCGAGGCAGTCGGCGGGACCTTCGGCTTACCTTCGACACTTCCGGAAGGAGAGTGACTTTCCAATGCCGACGCAAGCTCAAAAAGGACAGGCCTTTCGCGCTCTTCACGCGCGTGACGGCGCATTCATCATCCCCAACCCGTGGGACGTAGGCACAGCCCGCCTGCTGGCCCATCTTGGCTTCGAAGCGCTGGCGACGACCAGCATGGGCTACGCATTCTCCGCCGGCCAGAGGGACAACACAATTGACCGCGGGCGGATGATGCAGCATGTGGCGGAGATTGCCGCAGCCACGGATCTGCCGGTAAGCGCCGACCTGGAGAACGGCTTTGGAGATTCTCCGGAAGTCGTTGTCGAGACGATCAAACTAACAGCCGGCGCCGGGGCTGTGGGTGGATCCATCGAGGATGCAACGGGCCGCGCCGACGATCCTATCTATGAACTGGAGCATGCGGTGGAGCGGGTCCGGGCCGCGGTGCAAGCGGCGCGAGCCCTTCCCTTCGCTTTCACTCTGACCGCGCGGGCAGAGAACTATCTGCATGGCCGGCCTGACCTTAAAGACACGATCCGCAGGCTACACGCGTATCAGGAGGTTGGGGCCGACGTTCTCTACGCGCCGGGTCTGACGACCAGGGACGACATCGCGGCGGTGGTGAGCTCGCTGAGCCGTCCGGTCAACGTGGTGATGGGACTGCGCGGCGTTCAGCTGAGCCTGGCTGAATTGTCAGCGCTGGGAGTGAGGCGCGTGAGCGTGGGTAGCGCTCTCTGCCGCACTGCCCTGGGCGCCTTTCTTCGTGCCGCCCGCGAGATGCGCGAGCACGGCACGTTTGATTTCGCAAAGGAAGCAGTAAATCCTCGAGAGATCAGCGCCATATTTGCCCGTGAGCCGCAGATGCACGCAGAGGAACGCAGATAGAACGGCGGAGCCACGAATCAACGCGAAAGGACGCGAATCGCAACCGATTCGATCAGCAGATTGATTCGGGTTGCTTCGCGTGAATTCGCGGCCGCCTCTTCTGATCTGCGTTTATCTGCGCAAATCAGCGGCTAAAACTTGCAGCCCTATTTCGGCGCTTCGCAGTCCCCAACCACCGTGCCAGCGATATGCAAGTTCAATTCACCGCTGAAAGCAGGCGTGCCTGCGCTCGGCGCTCCAGACGTAGCGGGAGCCGGGGCAGTTTCTGCGCTCGCTGTACCCGTTGCGCCCGTTGCAGCGCCGCCGACCGGGGCGGTGGTAAACGTGCCGGAAGCTCTCCAGGTTCCGTCAATCTTCACCTGCTTGCCCACGAAACTGCTTAGGTCGTGGTCGGTGTTCAGTTGGAAGGTTCCCTCGTCAGTCTTGATTCCGAAGCCGGAGTCCGTCTTCACGATACATCCGGTGACGCTTTTGGACCCTCCGGCCATGCGCTTTTCCGCCTGGGCCGCAGCCTGTGTTGAAACGACTGCGCACAAAAGTGCGGAAAGGACGATCGAAGTAAGAAGTTTGATTCGCATTTGAGACCCCCTCTACGGCTGTGCTGGATGCCCAGCCGCGGTCGATTCATCTGGTTAGAGGAGACGACTTAGCGGCGAGTGGCCATGTGTGCAAGAGGCTTGAATTTTGTTCAATAAAGAGGGCGCGTCCCATCACGACACGCAACAATCGCATGAAGAGTGACTCTCGCCAGGCTTGTCATCTCGACCGACTCCGAGGGATCACGCGAAGCAGGAGACTGAGGAGGAGTGGAGAGATCCCGAGGACGCGTCCTCTGCCATGCCGATACGAGGTGTTCTCCCCGAGCAGCTAGTTCCCACGACACACCATCCCGAATCCCCGCGTAGTCCGCCGCGGCGGACGAGCGGGGTGAGGGACCTGCTCCGCTGCAGTTTCGCGTGAGCCGGGAGAAACCACACACTGAGGTTGCCCAAACGGCCCGCACAACGAGACCCCATTCCGAGGCCGCGCCCCAGACGACATGTAAGACTCCTGTCTCCCAAACGGGCGAGGCCGAGGAACCTGCTCCGCTGCTGCATCCAGGAGTGATACACTCTCGCCCTCATGAAACGCTTCTGGTGCTACGTTAAGGCGCGCTCCAGGATCAAGAATTCTAGGCTCACGCGTGACGGTAGCGGGGCAGGTCCCTCACCCACTTCGCCTCTCCCGCCGCGCGGGAGCGGCTTCGGGGATTCGGGATGGTGTCTCGCAGGTGGTAACACGACGGAGAGCGTAGGCGAAAGTTTTGTCACTCCCTGAGGCTGGGCCAGAGCGTGGTGCCGCAAACATCCTCGGGATCTCTCCACTCCTCCTGAGTCTCCCGCTCTTCGGGATCCCTCGGAGTCGGTCGAGATGACAGATTCCGGCGGCATGACTACGAGAAACCCTGATCTTTGTGGTGATGCGTCGCCGCGTTTTCTTGCACTCTTCGCCCCTGAAACTCAACAAGCTTTATAATGCGCGCAGAATGCGTATTCTCCGTTGGTTGCTGGGGCCGGAAGAGAAGAACCACTTCCTTGCGCGGTGGATCTTTCTCCGCGCCCTGGGGCTGATTTATTTCTCCGCATTTTATTCGTTTCTGTTTCAGGTGAAGGGGCTGAACGGCCCGCACGGAATTCTTCCCGCCGCCACCTATCTCCCTGCTGTAGCCGAGCAGATTCCAGGCTGGCAGCGGTTCTGGTTTGCGCCAACTCTGCTGTGGTGGTCTTCGAGTGACGGAATGCTGATGCTTCTCTGCTGGATTGGGATTGGCGCGTCCCTGGCCGTCATTCTCAATCTCTGGCCGCGCGCCGGGCTTCTCGCCAGCTTCGTCTGTTTTCTCTCCTTTATCGCCGCGGCCCAGGAATTTTCCAGCTACCAATCGGATGGCATGTTGCT
>DATFQZ010000260.1:0-16783 GCA_035263765.1 Candidatus Angelobacter sp.
ACGCGCATTGCGCGTCAGCGTAGTGGAACCTCTCCCGCCGTAAAGGAGCAGCATGATTACGCGTGAGGAACTTCGCCGGCTGGCGCAAGTTGAGTCGCCGGCGGGATGTGCGATCAGTTTCTATTTTCAGCCGCGAACCCCGCAAGACAGGTCGCATCGTGAAGAAACCATTTTGATCAAGGACTTGGTGCGCGAGGCCCTGCGACAGGCAGAGCGCGCCGGCAACCACCATGGGCTGCGGGAAGACCTGGCGAGAGTTTTGCAAATCGCGGAGGGTCTTTACGGCAATCACTCTCGGGGCAAGGCCATCTTCGCCTGCCGGGAAAAGGGAATCTGGCGTGAGACGGACGTGCCGCCGCGGCTCGGCCGAGCCCAGCTGAAAGTCGATTCGCGCTTCCATCTGCGCCCACTCGTGGCAGCCCAATCCGGCGTTCCACGGGTGTGCATCGCGCTGCTGAACCAGCTGAAAGCCAGGATCTTTGAAATGAACTGCGGGCCGTTGATCGGCGAAGAACTGCGCCAGCTTCCCGACCTTGAATTCGGACGCCTGGCAAAGACCGGCCGCAGCGACGGCTACTTGGGCTACGAAGCCGGGCACCGCGAACGCCACGCGGAGAAGGAAGTTATCACCCATTACAAGCAGTTCGCCGAATCGCTCAAAATGTTGTTGGAGCGCGACAGGTTTGATGTGCTCCTGATCGGCTGTCATGACGACGCCTGGCCGGAACTGGTCCCGTTGTTGCACGCCGATCTCAAGCAGCGTCTCCAAGGACGGTTTGTGGTGGATCCGGTAGCGGCCAGCGCAGAAATCGTGCGCGCACATGCTGCTCGCATCCTGGAAGGAAAGCGCGAGCAACAGCTGCAGCTTCTGGTGCGCGAAGTTGTTGGCCAGGCGCATCGCAACTCCCGGGGCGCGGTGGGCTTGCGCCACGTGTTGAAGGCGCTGGAGCGCCAGGAAGTCCAAACGCTGGTGGTGGGCGGCGGCTTTCAAGCCTCCGCAGCCGAATGCGCCAATTGCCGCCATCTGGACATGCGCATGGCGTCCGACTGCGCTGTGTGCGGTCAACCAACCCGCGAACTCCACGATATGAGCGATGCCCTTGTAGACCTGGCATTGCGTAATGGGGCGGAAATCGAATTCATCGCTGCTGATCCTGAGCTCGAAAAGGTCGGGCACATTGGCGCGTTGCTTCGTTTCCGGGCCGACCAAAACACCCCGCAAAGAGTCGCTATTTAACGTAAGTATCAGAATCCAAGCCGGTAACCAGCGTTTTTTCGTACTGGGATTCAACTGCCCAATCCTTGTTTCCCGCCCAAACTTAGCGAAAATCTAGTGAAAACACCAAAGTAACGTGAAACGCTAACGCAAAGGTCTGCACTATAGTCCAAGCAAGGTTAAAATGAGCGTACTCAGCATACAATCTTAAGGAGAACTGCGCCTGCTTAGAATCTTTTCATGTCCGCGGCAATCGGGTTTGCGGTTTGTGAGTTTGCCCTGGTTTGAGCGCGCTCTTTGGTTGCTGGTGATCTACTGCATCCTGTATGTGCTGATTTCGCCGCTGCCGGAAGACGACGCCGCTTTGTCCAGGACATCCGTGATGTTCGTTCTGGTGACCTATGCTCTTTTGGGCTTTTTCGTCTTCGATGTTTCAACAGCCGTGCGTCCCTCCCGGCTGCACTCTGCGTCGCAGAGCGAAGTTCTCGATAAAACCTGTGTAAGACTCTGCTAGCGATTCCCCCAATCCAGCGTGTTCCCCGCGCGTAGTGGAAGTTGGACGCAAAGGTTCCGTCCAAGGTTCGTCCCTGCGTAAATCTAACGGTTCGGCTTCAAACCACCGTGCTGAACCACCTGGATAGTTTTTGTTACTAAACGTTTTTGCAACAAAAGCGCTTTGGGCTAACGGCGCAAAAAACTGTTAACCCCATATTTTTGGAGGAGGAGAAGGTAAGATGAACAAACACACAGCGGCATTCTGCTTGCTGTTACTTGCCGTGTTCGTAGCGGTTCCGGCGAACGCAGGTGACTTCAAGGGCTTTTACGTTGGAGGAAATGTCGGCGGGGCCCATGGCAACTCTAACACTTTCACCGGCACGGTTTTCAGCCCTACGGGTTACTTTGCCACTACCAGCCCTATCGCTATCAACGCGGTTGGAACCCAGAATCCAACAGCAAACGGATTTAACGGCGGTGGCCAAGCGGGCTACAACTTTCAACACAACGCCTGGGTGCTTGGTGTTGAGACGGACTTCGGTGGTATGTCCTTGACCGCCGTCAAGTCGGGCTCGGCGACATATCCCTGCTGCGCCCCGACGGCGTTCACCATCACCCAAACCGTTGAGACCAACTGGCTCTATACCCTGCGTCCGCGGCTTGGCTTCACGACTGGTCCGGTGTTGATTTATGGCACGGGCGGCCTGGCGATGACCAATCTCCAATATCAGTCGTTCTTCAGCGATACGTTTGCGACAGCGAAAGAGAGCGCGATCGTGAAGTCCACGCAGACGGGATGGGCCGCGGGAGCCGGCGCTGAGTTCAAAGTTGGCAACCACTGGTCAGTGAAAGGCGAATACTTGTACGGAGACTTCGGCAGCGTGCATGGCGCCAGCACGAACCTCACGGCATTTACCCCGCCGATCATGTACCCAACCAACGGATTTACCCACGGCGCCGATCTCACCGCCAACATCTTCCGCTTCGGCTTCAACTACCGGTTCTAAGCTGACCCAAGTCGGTTTCTGAATTGGCATCGCCAGGAGGCGCTCGCAAGAGCGCCTCCTGTCTTTTTTGCGGCCTTCCCTCTTGTGAAATTTCAGAATTGGCCATGAAATGTTATTCTTCTGCGGCTAAAACTCTCATCCAAGCGAGGCCTCATGAAGCGCAGAGATTTTCTCTCCGGACTGGCAGTCACATCCGCGACCCTGGCGGTGGGCCAGGCGGCACAAGCCAGCGTTACCCAGCAGCCGCAGGGCACCACAGCGGCGGCAGCGGGCGGACCTAAGAACTTGATGATTTGCGCACACAACGGCATCACCGAACGCGGCAACCACCTTGAGGCTGGCTACAAACGGCTCATCGCCGGGGCTGACACGCTCGACGCAGCCATCACCGTGGTATCCGGCCCGGAAAACGACCCCAAGGACACCAGCGTCGGTTTGGGCGGCCTGCCCAACGAGGATGGCGTGGTCGAACTCGATGCCTGCTGCATGCACGGGCCCACCCGCCGCGCCGGGTCGGTCGGCGGCGTGCGTGACATCAAGAACGTGGCCGCCTTGTCGAAGGCGGTGATGGACCACACCGGCCACGTAATGCTGGTGGGCGAAGGCGCCACGCGCTTTGCGGTAGCTGTAGGTTTCCCCAAAGAAAATCTCCTGACGGATGAGTCTCGCAAGATTTGGCTGCTGTGGAAGGAGTTTCACTCCAACCAGGACTGGTGGGGGCCAGGGCTCGCGGATCCCCGCTGGAAAATGCCCGCTGGGTTCGAGAGCAGCGAGCTCGAAGGCCAGCCGCGCCCGGTCCAACAGCTTTACGCTCTGGCCGCGGACCTGGGTATCGCTCCGGGAGATCGCATGGACGCGATCGAGAAGGTCCTTCATCCGCCGCACGGGACTATCAATTGCTCAGCTCTGAACGCCAAGGGCGAAATGTCCAGCGTCACCACCACGAGCGGCCTGGCATGGAAGCTCTCCGGGCGTTGCGGCGATTCTCCCATCATCGGCGCCGGCTGTTATTGCGATCAGGACGTGGGTGCAGCGGGAGCCACAGGCAGCGGGGAAGAGAACATCAAGGTCGCCGGAGCACATACCATCGTCGAAAACATGCGCCGCGGCATGTCTCCGGAAGAAGCGGGCATGGACACGCTCAAACGCATTGTCCGCAATTTCAACGGTGACATGAATCGTATTCGCTTCATCAGCATGCACTACTACATTCTGCGTAAAGATGGCGCCTACGCGGGAGTTACGATGTGGTCGGGTCCGGCAGCCGATCCCTACAAGTTTGGGGTGGCCGACGGCAACGGGCCGGCCCGGCACGAAACTGCCAAGGCGCTTTACAAGGGTGTGCCCGCCGACTGGCCGCCGGAGCCGAGACCAGCAAAATAGCAACTAGCAGTTAGCCAACAGCAATTAGCACAGCTAAAGCAGGTCCCCTGCTGCCAGTTTGACCGAAAGCTTTTGAGTCGGGCTTTAGCTGGGCTAAATGCTAACTTCTAGTTGCTAATTACTTTTTCTCACGCGAATCGAACCTTCACGTCCGCGCGCCTGGCCAGGTGGATGCTGTCCACAAAGCGCACTTTGCCGTTCTTGCGCGTCATCACGATGGATGAGGTGCGCGTGCCTTCGCCGAAGAAGCGGACTCCCTTCATCAACGCGCCGTCGGTCACGCCGGTGGCGGCAAAGATGATGTGGTTGCCGGGAGCGAGGTCTTTGGCGGAGTAGATCCGCTTTTTGTCCTTAATGCCCATCTTCGCCACGCGCTCTTCCAGTTCCGGCTTGTCGACGACCAGACGGGCCAGAATTTCCCCGTTCAGGCACCGCATCGCCGCTGCGGTGATCACGCCTTCAGGTGCGCCGCCGATACCCATCACCGCGTGCACGCCGGTTCCGATCACGGCCGCGGCAATGCCGGCAGAAAGGTCGCCATCGGAGATCAGGCGAATCCGGGCCCCAGCTTTGCGAATGTCCTCAATCAACTTTTCGTGGCGCGGGCGGTCCAGAACCACCACTACCAGATCGCTGACTTCACGTTCCAAGCGCTTGGCAATGGCTTTCAGGTTCTCCGCCGGGGGCGCGTCCAAATCGACCACACCTTTGCATGAAGGACCAACCACCAGCTTTTCCATGTAGCAATCCGGGGCGTTCAGAAGACCGCCCTTTTCCGAAGCAGCCAGCACGGTGATGGCGCCCGGAGAACCGGTGGCGCACAGGTTGGTGCCTTCGAGAGGATCCACGGCGATGTCCACTTGCGGGAATTGCTCGCCGTCCTTCCAGCCCGCGCCCACTTGTTCGCCGATGTAGAGCATGGGCGCCTCATCGCGTTCGCCCTCGCCAATCACGATGGTGCCGCGCATGGGCACCTTGTCCATTGTGCTGCGCATGGCTTCGGTGGCCACCTTGTCGGCTTTGTGACGGTCACCGAATCCCATGGTGTGAGCGGACGCGATCGCTGCATCCTCGACTACGCGCACAAACTCGAGCGCAAGTTCAAATTCCAACAGATTGCCCACGATCTTAGGTTGGCTGTTCCTTTCCGCTGCTTGGGTTGCCATGATGCCCTCCAGACTTCGTAGCTAGGTTCGCGTCCTAAAAAGCGCTCGATCCGGTGATGTTTTCGCCAATGATCAGCGCGTGGATGTCGTGCGTGCCTTCGTACGTCTTTACCGATTCCAGGTTCATCATATGGCGCATGACGGGGTAGTCGTCGGCGATCCCGTTGCCGCCCAGGAGATCGCGGGCCATGCGCGCGCACTCCAGCGCCATCCATACATTGTTGCGTTTGGCCAGGGAGATATGCTGGTGCTGAACTTTGTCCGCGTCTTTCAGCCGGCCTACTTGCAGCGCCAGGAGCTGCGCCTTGGTGATCTCGCTGATCATCCACACGAGCTTCTCCTGGACCAGTTGATGAGATGCAATGGGCTGGTCGCGGAACTGCTTGCGGACTTTGGAATATTGCAGCGCCGTATCGTAGCAGGACATGGCAGCGCCGATCGCGCCCCATCCGATGCCGAAGCGCGCCTGGTTCAGGCAGGAGAGCGGACCTTTGAGCCCGTCTGCGCCGGGCAGCATGTTCTCTTCGGGAATGCGGACGTCTTGCAGGGACAGCCCAGCGGTGACCGAGGCCCGCAGCGACCACTTGCCGTGGACGTTGTCAGCCTTGAACCCGGGCCGGTTGGTTTCGACCAGGAAACCACGAATGCGGTTGTTGTGCTCTTCCGATTTGGCCCAGACCAGGGCTACGTCTGCGATGGTGCCCGAGGTGATCCACATCTTCTCGCCGTTCAGGACGTATTCCTTGCCGGCCTTCTTGGCGCGAGTGCGCATCCCGCTGGGATTGGAACCAAAGTCAGGTTCGGTCAGACCGAAGCATCCGATCTTTTCGCCTTTGGCCATAGCCGGCAGCCATTTTTCCTTTTGCGCGTCGCTGCCGAAGGCGTAGATCGGATACATCACCAGCGAGGACTGCACGCTCACGAACGAGCGCACGCCGCTGTCGCCGCGCTCCAGTTCCTGCATCACCAGCCCGTATTCGACATTCGACATCCCGGCGCAGCCGTAGCCTTTGAGATTAGCGCCGAAGAAACCCAGGTCAGCCATGGGCTTGACCAGCTCGCTCGGGAAACGGCCGTCGCGGTTGCACTGCTCAATGATCGGAATCAGGTTCTCTTCGATGAAGCGGCGGGTGGTCGAGCGCACCAGGCGTTCGTCGTCAGAGAGCAGGGAATCGAACTCGATGAAATCCACGCCGTTGAATTTGAAAACGGGCATAAGTCCACTTCCGTCCAGAAAAGGTATCCGCCAACCGGGTGGGCAGCGTGCAGGGAAACAACGCCCGCTCAGGGCAAACCTTACAAACTAGCAGAGCGAAGAGGAAGGGTCAACGCTCAACCGCTAATGATCGGAGCCGGTTGCTGCCTTGTCAGGAGAATGCGCATCGGGCTTCAGGTACTTCGCGAGAAAGTTGAGAACGTCCTGCCGCCAGATGTCAACACCATAGAAAAAGATAGCGTGCCCGGGAGCCGTGGGATTGTCGAAACGTGCATCTGTGAAAGGAGGATAAATAATGACGTCGGTCGCGGCGCCGTGGGCCTGTGCCTTCGCACAGATGCTGCGCACATTTTCCGTAGTCGCATCATTTTTGGCTGCCATGCATACCATCGACGTCTTGATTTTCTCCGCCGAAGCCAATAGTTCCTGGCGGAGCAACGGACTCCTGTCCCAGTTCAGCGCGCCCGGCGCCTGGTTCACCACGGCCACGAACGCTTTGCTGCGAGCTGCCGCCAACGTGGTCACGATGCCGCCGAAGGAGTAACCGATGACGCCGATGCGCTCCGCATCAATGGGCAGCTGTGCCTTGGCGTAGTCCACGGCCGCGTTCACGTCCGCAGCCTCGGCTTCCAGGCGTCTTACAAAGCGTTCGCCGCGGTCGCTGCCAATTTCTTCTGCGAACGTTGCGCCATCCGACTTTCCATAGCCGCGGCGCTCAGGAACCAGCACGGCATAACCGGCAAGAACAAGCACGCGTGCGATGAACGCCATCGGGCGTTCCGCACGTTCAAAACCCGCACGTGAACCGTGGTTGTAGACGACTACCGGGAACGGCCCGTTGCCCTGCGGCTTGTAGAAGTACGCCTCCAGGCGCAGATTCCCGTTGTTGTAGAACACGGTCTGGTACTCAGGCGAGGGAGGCGACGCTGGCCCTCCTTGCCCGCCCTGAGCGGCGGCCACTGAATACCCAACCAGCAGAGCGCAAACCCACACCCTGTGGGGCCATATCATCGGGTTCCCTCCTCAGGGCCGACGCAGGTGTCGAAGCGACCTCTTTACTGCTTTACTGCAATTCGATCTTGTTCACAGTCATGCTGTCGCCCTTGCGCGTGCCGGTCACGGCAACCTTGACGTCACTGCTCTTGGTGAGCGAAGCGATGAATTTCTTGGCTTGCTCGTTGCCGGCCGCGTCGAACGCGATGACCTTCTTGTCATCCGTAAGCACGCCGTATCCAGTCTGCACGCACTCGGGCATCTTCAGACAATCAGTGGTGTGCTTGATGCCGAAATCCGGTTTCGAGCCATCTTCCTTGGCGCAGGCCAGGTCGACAAGATAGCCCTTGACGGTGGTATCGGCGGCGAACGCAGTGAGAGACACGGCGGCGAACAGGATCAAGACTAGCTTCTTCATGAAGAACCTCGCAAAAATGAAAATCTTGTGGCCTTTGATTCATAACGGAATCGCGGGCTTCCTGTCCAGTGTGTTTTTCGCCCAATTCGTGACGAAGGTTTTGTAGCCTGCTTTCGCACTCGTGAGAGAGGCGCATGCCCAGGATTGGAACAGAGTTGCTCAAGTTTGCCTTGTCGAAGTTTTTTGTGGTGTGTCTTTTCTTTGAGTTGGCTCTGGCAACTCTGGTGCAGGCGGCCATTAACGGTCGATGAAAGTGCTGGGGGCTATTTGCGAATCGATGAAAGGAAAAACTCCATGAGAAAGATCATGTTATTCGCGATCTTGTCGGTTTCCCTCAACGCCTTGGCTCAACCCAACTTCGTCTATACCAATGACAGTGGCTTTCCCAAAAACACGGTTTCGGCCTTCCAGGTGAATGCCGACGGCAGCTTGACGCTGCTAGCGGGCTCACCGTTTGCAACCGGCGGGAGCGGCGGCGGCAGCGACGTCAATGCCGGGAAAATTGCTACCGCAAGAGGAGGCGGCAGGAGCTTCCTATACGCGGCGAACAACCAAGATGGCACCATCAGCGCGTTTCGGATCGATCCGGACACAGGGCAGTTGGCCGCTATTGTGGGCTCACCATTTCCTGCCGGCACGGCCAGCCCGAGCACGAACTTTTCACTCGCGGCCAGCCCGCTTGCTAAATTCCTTTTTTCTACCGACGAAGTAAGCACCCTGGTCCATGTTTTCGCAATCGACCGCGCGACCGGCGCCTTGGCAGAGATCCCGGACTCTCCGTTCAACGTCGGCGCGTTTTCCGAAGGAATGAAGGTCAGCCCCAATGGCCGTTTCCTCGTGGTCGGCCTTAAATCCATTGACGCTGTGGGCGTGTTCGCCATCGGCAACAACGGCGCCTTGACGCAGGTTCCGGGCTCTCCGTTCCTGTCCAGCGGCGCCGCGACGGCCGTAGACGTCAACTGCGCCAACAATCGCGTCTTCGTATCGAACGCCGGGCTCAGCGTCATCGACGTCTACCGCATGTCACTCAACGGCAACCTTACCATGGTCCCTGGATCGCCGTTTCCCTCAGGAGCGACCATCACCGTCAACGCGCTTACCCTGAGCGCCGATAACAGGTTCCTCTTTACCAGCGACCTGTTCGATGACAAGGTGTCCTCGCTGGCTGTTGGCCAGAACGGCACTCTTACGGGGGCCCCGGGATCACCTTTCGCAGGCGATGGTTTCATGGGTGCGATCGCCTCTACGCGCGCCGGCGACTTTGTGTTCGCATCCGTGGTTGACGAGTCCGCGGTTGACGGGTGGAGAATAAACCCGGATGGGACCCTTACCCCAGTCCCCGGCCGCCCGTTCTTTACGGGAGCAGCTGGATTCTTTGTTCAAGCTCTAACCACCTTTCCTGCGCCGAGATGTCAGGAAGAGGATGATCAAGGCGAAGACTGATCAAAGGATCTTCCAATTTCGCGCGGAGCGTGGGCCCGGCCATTCGCTACTGCCGGGCCCCCTTTTGCCTCGTGTGACTTGATGAGATTGCAGTTTTCTTTCGACCACGGGCTTAAAGACAACAGAGCAATGTTCTGTGTAAAATCATTAAGTTGCGGTTCCGGCACATGAAGCATCAGCTTTTCCGCCCTTTGATTTCCGCACCGCACCCGGCGGCGACCAGGCCCTGGGGAACCATCTGACAGGAGAATGAAACACCATGGCCAAGATCGCCAAGACCGCTGACCGCAAGAAAGTGATGGACACATCCAAGAGCACCGACTGCCCCAAGTGTGGCAAGCCTACGCGCATCGTAAAGCGAGTGAAGGACCGCGAGCGCAACGTGGGCGGCGGCATCTTCATCTCGTGCTCCGGGTGCGAGTTCTTCGAGAAGCTGTAACGCGGAAACTGACTTGCCTCTTGCTTCGCCGTCGAGATGCCACACGAACCTCGCAATCACCAGCCCTCTTTAAAGATTTGGTAATTGTGTAATTTGGTAATCGGGCAATTGCCAAGATCCTCGGCGGTTCAGTTTTCCAATTACCCAATTACCAAAATTACGCAATTACCAGATTCTCTTTAGTGGCTGTGGTGATCGTGGTGCGGCTGCGGTGCAGCAGGTGTGGTCTGCGCGGGCGTCGCCGCCGTTTCCACGGCCGGCTTGGCCAGCGCGGCCTGGGTCGACGCGGGCAGCTTGTCGGCGTTGGCCAGCAGCAGACTGATCTGCCATACCTGAGTCGGCGTCAGAGTCTCTCCGAAGCCCGGCATGCCCGTCATCCGAATGCCATTGGAAACCTTCCAGTAGGTTGTGCCCACGGGATCGTCAGTGACCATCTCTTCCTTCTCCCACAACTGCGGCGGGATGGGAAACATGCCCTTGGCGGCAAGAGTGGCCTTCTGACCGGGCAGTCCGTGACAAAAAGCGCAATTCTCCTTGTAGAGCCCTGCGCCGGCGGTCAGGTTGGTTTCGTCGGAGGGAACGGGAGCATCTTTCTTCGGCGCTTCCTTGCGGATATGCGCGCTCAAGGTCATGCGCGCCATCCTTTTTTCAAACGGCATAGGCGGGGCCGACGCGGCAATCGGCGCGTAGCCGAAGTTGAAGTATCCATACACCACGGCCGCGGGGATCAGCAGGCCCAGAATGAGTCCAAACACGAATGTTTTCACGGAGATTCTCCTGGTGGAAATTGTAAGCGGAGAAGACGGCCTTGAAAGACCGATTTAGAGGAAATTTTGCATCGCAGCGATGACTGGTCGATGATCCGTGTTTTCTCCGTACTTAGTACCGGCTTGCGCGGACAGGCCTCCCTTACCCCATCCGCTACTGAATCTACTTGTCTTATAGGAACGGCCAAGGTACAAAATAGCTACTCTGAACTACGAGGTCCTGATCGTGTCCCTAGCTCGCCGCTTCTATCCTGTAGCGAAGGCCTGCCTTTTGTTTAGCTCCATTTTTTGGGCTCCATTCTTAAATGCCTCCACCCCGCTGAGTGGTCCGGCATTTTCGATGAGTCCCGAAGCCCTCCGCCAGGCCGCAGCGGAGATTAAGGCAGACAAAGACTCTCCAGCGACAGTGCTCTTCAACGAAGAATCTCTCAATTTCGATGCCCAAGGTAGGTGCATTGAGACGCACCATATGTTCTACCGAATTGAGAACGAGGAGGGAGTTAAGGGTTGGGCGGAGACCAGTGGGCGATGGGAGCCGTGGCGCCAGGCCAAACCAGAGATCAAAGCACGCGTGATCAGCTTGGACGGCTTGGTCCACCTACTGGATCCCAAGACCTTGAATGACGTTCCCGTGCACGCGAACGAGCATGAGGTTTACAGCGACCAGCGGGCGTACGGAGGACCGCTGCCGGCGATCGCAGTGGGAGCTATTGTTGAGGAAGAAGTCACAATTCGGGACACGCAGGCCTTTTTTACCGGCGGCAGGTCAGAGAGACGCGTTTTGAGCATGAATGTGCCAGTTGCTGGCTCGCGCGTGGTGCTCGCTCATGCCGAGTCGCTACCTCTACGCTATGTATTGCAACTTCTTCCCCATGCCAACATCAGCAAGAAAAGTGAAAACGGCACTGAGACCATCACCATTGAGAACGGACCCTTGGAGGCAAACCCCGAAGGTCTTACGCACGTGCCGGCAGATGTGCTGCTGTTTCCAGAAGTTGAGTTCAGCACCGGAACGACCTGGCGGCAGGTGGCCCTGGAATATGCGCGGCTGTCCGACGACAAGATGCGATTAGCAGACGTGCAACCTCTCCTGGCCAGGATCAACCTGAGGGACGGCAAGCGGAATGACGTGATTCGCCGTCTGGTTTCGGCGTTGCACAAAAGTGTGCGTTACACGGGAATTGAATTTGACGAAGCTAACCTGGTACCCCAGTTTCCTTCAGAAACGCTCAAACGCAAGTATGGCGACTGTAAGGACAAGGCCACACTGCTGGCTACCATGTTTCGCGCGGCCGGCATATCCGCCAACCTTGCCCTACTCGATTCCGGCCCTGGCCAGGACATCAACACTGAACTGCCGGGAATGGGCATGTTCGATCACGCTATCGTTTACGTACCGGGCTCTGCTTCCGATCCGGAGATGTGGATTGACGCCACCGCCAATTACTCGCGTGCCGGCGATCTGCCGCTGATGGACTACGGGCGGTGGGCGCTGGTGGTAGATGCAAAGACAACTTCCTTGAAAAAGATTCCAGAACTGCTTGCCGAGCAGAATGTTCATCGGGAGACACGCGAATTCACCTTGGCGGAATACGGGGAAGCGAGGATTATTGAGAGGGATGAACAAACCGGGCCCGGGGAAGCAGATGATCGAGAGTATTACAACGGGGATCCTCAACAAGTTCGGAAAGACGGCGAAGAATACGTCAAAGAATCCTACCTCGCCGATTCCCTGATCTCGCTCGATCACGGCGACCTTTCCGATGTCGACAAGCCCTTCGCTGTTACCTATGTGACGAAAGGACGTCGCGGCAACACAGACCTGAACACTGCGGTGATGGCAATCCGGTTAGAGGATATCTTCAGCAGTTTTCCTAAGTATTTCAAAACCAAAGAAGAGCCAGCGAAAGACCAGCCTGACGCGGATCGACACAACGCCCGCACCGTAGACTGGGAAATCACGCCCTTTATCACGGAGTGGGATTACAAAATCATCGCTCCCGCGGGATTCAAATTGCGTGCTTTGCCTTCTGACAAAGAAGAAAAGATTGGTACGGCTCGCTTCACTCAAAGATTCACTTCCGATCCTGATGGCGCCGTGCTGCAAGCCGTCCTGAGGGTGGAGAGCGGCAAGTCACGGCTTAGCGTGGATGAAGCTAAGCAATTACGCGACGCAGTTCTCAAGGCGCGTGATGCGGACCCTATTTTCATTAGTTTTGACCACACCGGGCAAGCCCTGCTCTCTGCCGGCAAGGTCAAGGAGGCCCTGGCTGCCTATCGTCAGATCGCAGCCCAACATCCGAAAGAGGCCATCCACCAAATTCGGCTGGCCGACGCCCTGCTGGCGGCAGGGTTGGCAGAACGCGCCCGCATTGCCGCCAAAGAAGCAACGGTACTTGATCCCTCCTCGGCTATGGCATTCAGCACACTGGCGTGGATTCTGCAGCATGACTTGATCGGCCGGCGCTTCAAGAAAGGATTTGACTACGATGGCGCAATTGCAGCCTACCGTAAGGGGAAAGAGCTCGACCCGAAAGACAAAGACCTGCGCACAAATCTGGCGATCTTGCTGGAGTCTGACTCGGACGGCACGAGGTATACCGAGAGAGCGCACCTGAAAGAGGCGATTGCAGAGTTTAAGGAGTTGAGGGAGCTCGACAAAGACTTCATGCAGAAGTACGAAGACAACGTGCTTTATGACCTTTGGTATGTCCATGACTACAAAAGCTTGATTGAAGCAGTGGCAGCTTTACCCAGTACGGATGTGCGCAAGAGCCTGATGTTAGCCGCCGTGGGTGCCGACCAAGGATCGGATGCAGCCATAAAGAAATCGTTTCAGATCACAACCGAGGAACAGAGCCGCAGTAAGGCCCTGGTCAGCGCAGGCGCTTTGCTGATCCGTGTGAGGAAGTACCGTGAGGCCGCTGAGATGTTTGCTGCGGGCAGTCATGGCCAGCCGAATGAGAGCCAGTTAGCGGCCTCCGTGACTGTCTTCGCGAAAACCAAGCATTATCAGGAAATCAAACTAGAACCCACCGATCCCCGCAGCGTCGTTCAGCGTTTATTCATTTTGTCCCTCAGCCAGAGTCCCACGATTGATGACTTCAAGCCGGTCATGAGCAAGTACGCCATGATGCAGTCGGATTTTAGCGACAATGCCTCGTTCCAGCGGTCCATGTCAGGACTTCGCGTCAAGCTGGGAGCAACCGGCCTTCCCCCGGAAACGTTAGCGGACATTTTCCTTTCTAATCTTCACTACTCCCTTGAAGGCGATGATAATTCGGGCTACAAGGTCACCGTGGAAGCCCCAGGGTCGGCAGCCCAGGAAGCATTTGTTGTGCATGAAGATGGCCAATGGAAACTGGTCACATTTGCCATGTCTTCCACGCGTCTTCCCGAAGAGCTCGGCTGGCAATCGCTGGCCTTCCTGCAGCGTAATGATCTGACAAATGCGCGGAAGTGGCTGGACTGGGCACGCGAAAAGATCCACATAAGCGAGGGAGACGATCCTCTTTCCGGACAGCCGTTCCCGCACTTCTGGACCAAAGGGCAGGAAGCCGATGAGAGCGCAATCCGTACCGCCTCGCTGGTCCTTTTGCCATCGAAGGAGCTCAAAGGTGAACAATTGACAGGTTTGCTCAAGGCACGTGATAGCGCGAAGACCGATGATGTACGCCAGAGGCTGAACCTGGTTTTGGCACACGCCTATCTTGCCCAGCAGCGGTGGGCGGAACTGCTGGATGTGGCGGAGAAGCTGATGGCATCTGCGCCCGATTCGTACATTGCCTTCCATTTCGCGGATCAGGCTTTCGCGGGCATGAAACGATTTGATGACTGGGAAAAGCTGCTGCAGCCGCGACTGCAAAAGCATCCCGATGATCCGGACTATGTGCGTTCAGCCGTCTTACTGGCAGGCTATCGCGGTCAATTTGCGGAAGGCCGAAAACTCACTAAAGCTTTGATTGATCGAGGCAAGGCCACAGAACAAGATATGAATGACTACGCCTGGAACGCGCTTTTGACTCCCGCGCCTCCTGATCAGGATGCAATCGATACGGCGCAACGAGCAGATGAACTGACGAAACATTCCAACTTCCCGATCCTCCACACGCTCGCCTGTCTTTATGCGGAAACAGGCAAAACCGGCCAGGCGCGCGAGTTGCTCCTTAAGGCGATGGATGTAGCTGATATGGAGGAACCAGACTCAGAGATTTGGTTCGGGTTCGGCAAGATCGCCGAGCAATACGGTGAAAACGATGCGGCGCGCGTCATGTATGGCCGTGTTGAAAAGCCTAAGATCGAATATCCGGGCACGTCTTACTCCATGGCTCAGCAGCGCTTGGCGGCGATAAAATCTGCTTTGCCTGCAAAAAGAGCGGGTGAATAAGGCCGCGTCGCTTTGGGCGTGGCCATAGTACAATCCCCGGCATGAGCAGTGTTCCTCCGCCTCCTGGGCCAGCGCCCGGCCCGTATGCAGGTGTTTCTCCGGCGCCACCGCGGCGGTCGTCGCCAAGAAAGATCGCTTGGATCGTTGTTTCGATCGTGCTTGGGTTGCTGGTCCTGTTTCTGTTGTTCATCGGCGCCATCCTGTTGGCGGTCTTTTCCTCGATCAAATCGAGCACACCCTACCAGCACGCGATGGCGGTGGCAACGCACGATGCACGCGTGGAGAGTGCGTTGGGCTCGCCCGCGAAACCGGGCTTGTGGTTCTCCGGCAACATCCAGGTCCATAATGAATCCGGCGATGCTGATCTTGCGATTCCCGTCGCAGGCAGCGCTCATAAGGGCACGCTCTACGTTGTGGCCAAGAAGTCAGAAGGCGAGTGGACTTACCAGAAACTGGCCCTCCGGGTTGAAGACAGCGGCGAGAGGATCGACCTTTTGCGTCCGCTTGGCGGCACCTTGCCAGAGGAGAAATAGTTTTGCCGGAGCTGCGTTTTTCAAACTATGACGAATTCTTCGCATTCTACCTGCGTGAGCATAGCCATCCCCGCAACCGCCTGATGCACGCGGCAGGAACGCTGTTGGGCATTTGCACGATCGCTGTCCCGATCGCCATCGGCCATCCCTGGTACGCGTTGTTGTGGCCGGTGGTTGCGTATGGTTGTGCCTGGACTGGACACTTCCTCATCGAAGGCAATCGCCCGGCTGTGTTCGGCCATCCTTTCTGGTCGTTCCGTGGCGACTTTCACATGCTGGGCTTGATGCTGATGGGTAGACTACAGGCTCAACTCGAGAAGGACAGACAGCAAGCACCGCGATGAACGCGGCCTTCAGGTGCAGGCGGTAATGCACCCAGCCCCGGTCTTCGTCCGGAATGACAACTGGGGCGACTCCACCGTGGTCCCCGTGCCCTGGGCCATGGGCGACTCCGCCTGATAGTAGTACGTGGTGCCCGGCGTGAGATCTTTGAGATTCACACGGTGCGTCAGCCCGCCCCACGGCATGCTCGCCTCCAAGTTCAGATGATAGCGGTCGGTGCCGTAACGCAGCACCGTGCCCGCGCTGACGTTGGTGGACCACGCGATCACGGCGGTCGTCTCAGTCACGTTTTCAACCACCGGGCCGTTGGTGATTTCGACTGGCTTGGGATCCGGGTCGGGAGCGCCGGGTGTGGTTGGGCTGCCCATCAGCCAGTTGCCTAGCGCCGAGATCATGATCAATACGAGGGTAAGGGTCCTCATGAAGTGGCTCAACAAAAGTTCGATGCCGGAATTCTCTGCCGTGCTGTTTCTCAGCCCGCGCGGGTGTTCATGAGGTGATAAGGCTGTTCATGAGGTGATAAGATGCCCGCGTGAAAACTTCGCGACCAGGTCGAATCCGTACCGCTTTGGAACGCATCAGGAGGATTTTCAGGCGGTCGCGGCACCCTGAGCCGCCAACTCCGGACCTGGATCCTTACGCCTATGTGACCGCACCGAAGAAGCCCCGCCCCTCAAATCGCAGCGGCGCCGCAGTCATGGAATTGCCGGAAGAGTAGTTTTGATACGCGCGGAGAAGTGTTTCCCCGAGGTGCGCCGGGCGCGCCAGTTGCGACCGGTGGCCGAGATGACAATGGCGTCCAAGAGGGTCAATCTCCTAGCGCCGGCAGGCGCGACCAGAGGGTAGCCCTCGATAAAAACGACGGCCCCGTCAAGCAAAAAGTATCCCTGACGATGCCAGAGCATCGTTGGCCCGCCAGAGAAGTTGAAGACAAAGAATCTGGAAAGCATCTTTAACTCGAATCACTCATTGGTGGAA
>DATFQZ010000261.1:0-3619 GCA_035263765.1 Candidatus Angelobacter sp.
TGAGAACGGTGTCGCGGGCGCTGAAGTCAATGCGCGCGGTGATCTGATCTTTGTTGGCGAGCAAGTTGAGATGGGAGAGCACGACGGCCTTTGGAATTCCCTCGGAGCCCGACGTAAACAGTACCACAGCAGGGTCTTCCGTTTGTGTATGAGGGTTGAATCGCCGATAAAGTGAGTCGGCGAAATGTCCGTTAAGCAAGCCCATCAGCTTGTCGAAGGTTTTCACCTCGGCGCGCAAGTCTTCCAGGTAAATGACTCGAACCTGCTTGCTCAGAGCCGCTATGCTGGCCTCCAGTTTTGCGGCTTCGACAAAACGGCGCGAGGAATAGATCACGCGTATGCCAGCGGTTTCACAGGCAGTCGCGATGCCTTGAGCTCCTGCCGTAAAATTAAGCATGGCCGGAACCCGGCCGTGGAGTTGAAGCGCCATAAAAGCAATCAGCGTGCTTACCATGTTTGGCAGCAACAAACCGACGACCTCGCGAGGCTCACTGTTCCGCGCGAAAAGGTTGCCGAGAATAAAAGCGCGGCTGATGAGTTGATTGTAGGTAACGCGGTTGCGCTCTATATCCTCGGCGATCACGCGGCGCCCGCCGTAAACACGGCGCGCTTTCAGAAGCGCACGAAACAGGGTTTGGTGATGGTCATTGGTAACAAACATCATTTCGGTCATGATGTCGGCCAAGACGTTGGCAGCCTCAATGCGCCGGGCGCGGCCGCGAAGGCGCGGCGGCAAATCGATGCGCCGCGGCGGCAGCAGCGTCAAGGTGACGCGCGGAAACCAGCGTATTCTCACGAGACCACGGAGTCGGGAAAACGGCGTGTACTGGGCGCCATCAATGCGTATAGGAAGCACCTGAGCTTGAGATTTGTCCGCCACTAAACCCGGCCCCTGGTAAATTTTCATTAATGCTCCGGTAACGCTAAGGCGTCCTTCGGGGAAAACGACCGCTTTGCGATTCTCGGATAGGTATTTGATCAACGCTCGGGTCGATAACGGATTCATCGGGTTCATGGGAAAAAAGTCTACCAGACTCAGAGCGGGCCGAACCCACCAAGCTTCGGCTATGTGTGTCTCCACCGCAAAGGTAGGCTTGCCGGGCAAAAAAGCCGCCAGCAGCACGGCGTCTAAGAAAGATACATGGTTGGCGATGATCATCACTCGATCACCCGCCTCGGCGTAGTGTTGAAAACCGTTGATACGGACACGGTAGAGTTTGCCAAGCAGCCAGCGCAGCAGCGGCTTGATGATCTTCATGACTTCGATTCTATCAGGAATCTTTCTCTAGCACCCGGAGCCCTTCGAGAAAAAGCAGCGGTTTATAGGGTTTGTTGGTCTATTCGATCTATTGCTGGTCCGAGCTGCGTTTTGTCAGCCCTTTACTGTTCGGTGCCCCCAAGATCGTGGAAGGCCGACCGCAGTCGAGAATTTTACCTGGAGTTTTACTGCGCCAAGGGACGGGTCGAAGCGCGAGATGGATCGTTTTCGCTAAGCGCTATCCTGCTTACGGCCACAACTCCTGGAACTCTTTGGGCAGTAAGTGCTTGACGTCGTCGATCTCACCTTTGCTGGTGCGCCGGACCAGGACTCGAAAAACTGCTCGGCATACTTGCTGCGGGTCTACAGTGACATCGTTCTTAAAGGCTTTCCTGATGTGATCGAGGAAATCCTTTTTGTGACGCTCTTTATGGGGCTTTCCCCTGAGCGTCCAGCCCTCATAATAGAAACCCCGAATGAGCATGGGGAGCTGCGCTCCGAATTGGATAGCCTCCTCAACCGTTAGGCGATCGCGCAACGCATGAAGAACCGTGCGCAGGGCTAGATACGCTTTATGCGGCCTATCCTGCCAGTCGAGATCAGACATAAGATCATTCAACCAGACATGTGTTTTATGTATGGTGGTGTCGAAAGGATTAGAGCTTGTTCTCCGTCTTGAATTTCTGCTTGAGATTTTATGGTAGCGAACGGGTCCAGTTTTCATGGTGCCTCCCTTGCGAATCTTGAAGCAGCTTTGATTTCTACAATCGGGGTATTCGGCAATTCCAGTGCCGTGAAACATGGAGCGCGTAAAGAGGGCCAAGCCCGCGCGTTTATCACTTTCGAAAAAAACCAATCCAAGTATTCGCAGTTGTGAAAAGAAGGATCGTGCTCGCACTATTAAGTATGCAGTGTTTCCTCGTCGTAAAGGCAATAGCTCGACGCTGGCCTTCAACGGTGCGCGTCTTTATGCGCCGCGTTTGCAAGGCTTAGTCCGGCCTTCATAACGCCCGCGCTTTTCGGACCGACACGGAATACGGGAAATCGGCAAGACACTAGCTCGAACTCGGAAAGCGGAGCATCCTTGTGGATTGGCAGATGGGGTCTGGCCGCGTGCGCGCGCTTCAAGTATGCCTTCAGCACCGGCGCACGCCGCTCCGCGTTGACTTCTTCAAGGCGCACCTCCTCGTGACACCCGTGACGTAGAGTGACATTGCCACCAGCCGCCCTCACGTTTCGAACCCATTCGACCTCCTCCCCAAGCATGGACACGAGATAGCGTTCAGTTTCGACAACAGCCATGACCATCGGAAGACTCAACACGCGGCCCGACCGCCGGCCGACCACGTCTAAAGTGACCAAATAGTTTGGAGCGATTCCAAAGGCGTAAGCCGCAGTCGTCCATCGGTTGATAATGCTTGCCACACGGTTAGGGTGCCCGCCGCGATACAACCATCTCGCTAAATTCATACGCGCTTTCACCGATTGACGCGCTGATACCTGACGGAAAGGGCGCATATTTGCCCAAGGCAGCAACGACCCTAAATGCTATTCTCGCGTGTCTTGGATGGGCTTTGTGCTGCCTGTAAGAGCACCGGCGTGAAGCGCCGTCCGCTGCATGCCATTGTTACGCCGCTCCTGATTCAAGCGAGGAACCGTTGAGCACGAGCACGATCTTGCCCGTCACGCCTCCCTTCCCGAGCAGCTCGTGCGCCTGTCTTGCCTCGGCAAGAGAAAATCGCTGCGCGATGAGCGGCTTGATCTTTTGCTGTTTGAGGAGGTCGAACAGGACGATCAGATCCTCTCGAAACAGTGCCGGCCTTAGCCGTTTGAGCCACTGGATGCTGTAGGGGACCACCCGTTTCCGGCCCGGGAGAAGCCAGCCGCCAGCAATATACAGCCCGAAAATGGGGATTGCATGAAAGCGACGACGACGACCTGAGCGACCTGAAGCCAATCGGCCTTCACGTAGCGAGGAAGTAAGACCATAGGCCACTACCGTCCCACCGGGACGGAGCGCTTTGCGGGAACGCCAGATATGGGTGCCACCGATACCGTCAAAGACAACGTCCACGCCCTCGCTCGTGAGACGGTGAATTTCCTTCACGAAGTCCTGATGCTGGTAATCAATTGGGATACCGCCCAGGTCGGAAACGGCCGACGCTCGCGATGAACAGGTACCGTACATCTCCAGCCCCTCGAGGCGCCCAAGCTGCAATAATGCAGAGCCGACCCCGCCTGCCGCGCCGTGAATCAACACGCGTTGGCCCGGTCTGACCCTAGCGGAACGATGCAGTATCTGGTACGCCGTGATGTAGTTCAACACGAGGCAGACTGCCTCCGCGGCGTCCAACCCAGATG
>DATFQZ010000262.1:0-2725 GCA_035263765.1 Candidatus Angelobacter sp.
GCTTGCCGACCTTTTTGACCGTTACGCGGCAAAATACCCGCAACTGGCAGGCTTCCGGAGCTCACTGGTCGCCTCTCGCAATCAGGAATTTGCTGCTTGGGAGACGCGTGTCGCTGCTGGCGACGATATCGCCTTTCTTCCCCCGGTCAGCGGGGGTTGAGCCGCTCGATGATTCATCTTCCTACCGACGATCGCTTTGAACTGCTACACAGGCCGATTGATGTCGGGTCTGTGATGCAGCACGTCCGCGCGGATCAGGACGGAGCCATCGTAAGCTTCGATGGCTTCGTCCGCAACGAGTCCCACGGCCGGCCGACGCTGCATCTTGAGTACGAGGCTTATGAATCGATGGCGCTCACGAAAATGAGGGAGATAGGCGTTCAAGTTCATGAGAGGTTCGCGATCCACCGCCTTGCCATGGTCCACCGGCTCGGCCGGCTGGAGGTTGGCGACACCAGCGTGTTTATCGCCGTCAGTGCTCCGCATCGCGCCGCGGCCTTTGATGCCTGCCGATTTGCCATCGATACTCTCAAAAAGACGGTGCCCATCTGGAAGAAGGAGTTCTTCGCGGACGGCGCGGTCTGGGCGGACGGGGAAATTCCTCCGGCACCTCCAGTTCGCGCGGAACCTGCATCATAACAAGCAGATGAAGATTCGCCCGCGCAAGATGTTTGTGGCTGGACCGGCCCTTTTGGGGCTTTTTGTGAGCACTTCTGTCGTCAAGGCACAGGAAAAGCCCGACCGCCCTCCGTGGGCTCAGCCCTCGTCCAACCAGAATGCGCAGGCACCTGCGGGAGAAGCGCCGGCCAAGGAAAAAAACACGGACACGAGTTCTCCGAAAGGAACGGTGAAGGTCAACGTCAATTTGGTCAATGTCCTGGTCAGTGTCCTGGACGATCACAACCGTCCGGCCCCCAATTTGCCGGTCGAAGCATTCCAGATCTTCGAGGAAGGCGTGCAACAGAACGTCGCTGTTTTTGAGCCCGAGACCAAGCAGCCTTTGGATCTGGCCCTCATGATCGACGCTAGCCTTAGCGAGCATCAGGAGATGGCCAGTGAGCGAGATGCCGCTTGTCACTTCATTCAGCAGGTCCTGCGGCCGGACGACCGCCTGTCTGTTTTTGGCTTTGACGAATCCGTGACCCAGATGGCCCCGTTTTCCTCCGACATCGGGTCTTTGCAGTCTGCGGTGCGCAGGATTCCCGACGGCGCTGGCACTTCGATTTATGACGCGGTGCTGCTTGGCTCGAAAGCACTAGAGAAGCGCTCGGCCGAGCGCCGGCGCGTGATTATCATGGTGACCGACGCGGGAGAGACCACGAGCCGCTCGGATTTTGAGTCTGCGCGAAAGTCGGCGCTGCGGGCGGGAATCCTGCTCTATACCATCGTCATGCGCCCCGTAAAGAACGAAAATGGACGCAACACGGCCGGGGAGCATGCGCTCCAGGCCATCACCGAAACCACCGGCGGTGCCATGTTTTTTCCAGGCTCTGCCGGGGAGCTGCCGATCATTTTTGATCGCATCGACAACGAACTTCGCACGCAATATCGGCTGGCCTACTACCCGAATCCGCGCGGGCCAGCCAGTACGTACCGTACAATTGAAGTGAAGGTGCTGCCGGGTTACTCGGCGCGGCACCGGACAAGCTATTTGACCGGGCCACAATAGTGGCTGCTGAGGGCGCATACAACGAATGATCAAGCCATATCTGGAAGCAGCGGTCGAAATTGCGCAAGAAGCCGGTAGAGTATTACGCGAAGAGCTCGAAAGACCGCCCGCGATTGCTTACAAAGGGGAATTCGACCTGGTGACGCAGGCGGACCGCCGTTCCGAGTCTGTGATCGTCAGCGGACTACAGAGGCGTTTTCCGGAGCACGCGGTCGCGGCGGAGGAGGGCACGGGCAAAGATACCGCGTCGGAGTTCCGCTGGCATGTAGACCCACTCGACGGCACCACCAATTTCGCTCATGGCTACCCCTGCTTTTGCGTCTCAATGGCCTTAGCGCGCAAGGGTGAGCTGCTGCTTGGGGTGATCTACAACCCGGTGTACAACGAGTTGTTTACCGCGACTCGCGGTGAGGGGGCTTTTTTCAACGGCAGAAGGATTCAATGTTCCAAAATCAGCGCGCTCAAGAACAGCCTGCTTTGCACCGGCTTTCCCAATCAGGACCGGCACGCCAACCCCAATATCCACTACTACTGGGATTTTACCTTGCGCTCGCACGGCGTGCGGCGCGACGGCTCAGCCGCTCTCGATCTGGCCTGCGTGGCCAGCGGCCGTTTTGACGGCTTCTGGGAGTTCGGCCTCAAACCGTGGGACACGGCTGCCGGCGTGATCATGGTGGAGGAGTCCGGGGGCAGAATCACCGATCTCAAGGGGCAACCATACCAGCTGG
Organism: Candidatus Angelobacter sp.; assembly: GCA_035263765.1. GTDB lineage: Bacteria > Acidobacteriota > Terriglobia > Terriglobales > Acidobacteriaceae > Angelobacter. Next base: position 2,398 of record DATFQZ010000262.1, read on the forward strand.
GCGGTAGCTCCATCCTGGCCTCGAACGGATTGATCCACGATGAGATGGTCAAGCTCGCGGGAGAAGTTGCGAAACGGACGGCTGCCTAGCACGGTAGCGTTGCGCTGCCGTCGGACTGTGGCAACCCGAGCTGAAGAAAATTGAGAACCGGTTTGACCTCGCGATCTTCGTGAAATTCTAGCTCGCGGCGGAACGGACAACCGCCCGGAGCGGCCATTGACGGCACCCGAGTGAGCCCGTACTCCTTTTATTTGTGCTGCAATTCGGCGTAGAGCTTTGTGATCGCAGGGCGAACGCACAGCCCCCAGGAAAACACGGTAAGGTTTTT
>DATFQZ010000263.1:0-14060 GCA_035263765.1 Candidatus Angelobacter sp.
GTCTTCGGGTTTTGTTAATTTGGCCCGATCCGGAGCGTCTACTGAAATGACGCGATTGCGAGGTTCGCGGCGGCGTTTCGCGCTGTTTCTTTGTGTTTTAAGGGGAACAAGATGAAAAAGACCTTCGTCATGGTCGCATTCGGCCTTCTTGGCCTGCTCGGTCGTCTTCTTTATGCCCAGCATGAGCACCACCAGCAGCCCGCAGATGCACCTGCCACACAAGGCGATCTGGCCGATACCACGCAAGCCATGGGACACCATCATGAAGATCATGAGCACATGGGCGCGCATATGCACATGAGCACGCTGCGTGACCCCCAGGCCGGCGATGCGGAAAAAGCCGGGAAAGTCGTGGAACAGGCCCGCCAAGCCATGGAGCGCTATCGTGACTCCAACGCCGCCTTGGCCGATGGCTACAAGATCTTCCTCCCTAACGTTCCCCAGAAGATGTACCACTTCACCAACTGGCAATACGCGGTGGGTGCGGCTTTCAACTTCGATCCCACGAAGCCTACCTCGCTGTTGTATGAGAAGCAGGGCAACAATTACAAGCTGATCGGCGCGATGTACACGGCGCCCGTTCGTTTCAGCGAAGATCAAATTAACGATCGCATCCCCTTGAGCGTTGCCCAGTGGCACCAGCACGTGAACCTGTGCAGGCCGCCGAAGGGCCGCGAGATGGAAATGCTGGGCAAGAACTCAAAGTTCGGTCTGCAGGGCTCGATCGCCACCCAGGAAGAATGCGATGCCGCGGGCGGGACCTTCATGCCTCACGTTTTCGGCTGGATGGTGCACATGTATCCCTGGGAGAAGACGCCAGACGAAATCTGGTCAGTCGAGCGCCAACTCAACAACACGCCGGACGCAGAGAAACACGACCACGGTGGCATGGCTGGGATGGAACACAAACACTAAGGCCCATTCTGAAGTCCCGAAGCGAAGCGAGGGATCCCTACTGCCACCAAGGATCTTGTGTGGCTTTGTGCGATGCTCGGGACAAATGAACGAAAAGCAGAACCCTGAGAACATGGTAGCGATAGGGTTCCCTCTCTCGCGCTCGGGATTTCAGAAGAACCCGACTCTGATCTCCTGACTCGAAACTTCCTTTGTCGCCGGATACCGCAGAGCAGCGACGCGGAATTCAGCATCGGATTCGAGTAGCCGCGGATCAAGCTTGTACCTTCCGTCTTCAAGGCTGAGCCGCACTTTCGTCCCGCAGTATTCCGGGAATTCCACACTCCGCCGCGCGCCGCAACAGATATAAAGCGACAGCAGATCGCAGAATTGCAGCAGGTCGGTCAGCGATTCCAGCTCTTCCGTGGCGCGGCGCTGTTTGGCGGAGAGCGTCTTCTGCCGCTGGGTTTCGTGATCGATAAACTGTTGCAGCCTCTTGCGGTCGCGATCGCTGTCGCCGGCTGCGGCCAAGCGGTGCTCCGCGAGGCGTTGAAAGTGGCGGCTTACAATGAATCCGCCCGCGGGACCTACAGTCTGCGCGACTTGAATTGACTGCGTCCACGCTTCAAGAAACTCGGCGACTTCAGTATCAAGGAAAGACCTCGGGGCCAAAGGCCTTGCCGAGCGGCTGCGGGTGACGGCCTGCGCGTCTGCGATTCCCCAGCCGGCATCGTGCAAGGCAATGGCGCGGACCAATTCGTCATCAAGCTTGGGAATCGTCAGTCCTCCACCTGGAAGCCTGGCCGCGAGCTGCCCCGAGAGCACCGCGTGCGACGGCTGGGTGATCATCCAGCAAGCTTCGTACTTTTGCTCTTGCAGACGCTCAACGACCGGCCACGCGGGGACGACCTCATCCTCATCGCTGGCTGGTGACGCAGGTTCGAGAGGGCGGAGAATCATCGCGATTCAGCTCGGCCGGCGCTTGCTGGCCCGTCCGGGAACGGCTGCAGCCCGGGCAGGACCGCTCGAGGCCGGAGGCTTCCTCACACCGTCGATCAGCTCCTTGAGCGCGACAGCGTTGTTGCGTTCCACGTTCCGCGAAGAGTAAAGCAGCGTGATGTGCGCATGCTGGTTGAGCAGCGCGTAGAGAGCCTCCAGGGCGGCTGATGCTTCTGGAGAGTACAGTTCCTTGAAGTAACGTTTCTTGAAGACGACCCAGTTGTCACTCGCGTGGTACCACTTGCGCAACGCGTCGGACGGCGCAAGGTCTTTGAGCCAGTGGTCAACGCCCGCCTCATCCTTGCTGAGACCGCGTGGCCACAAGCGATCCACCAGCACGCGCTGTCCATCAGCGTGCGACGGTTTCTCGTACACTCGTTTGACCGTGACCATGAAGGGACCTGGGTTTGCAAATTTCTGCGCTGAAGACATAATAGTCACTTGACCCAAAGACAGTCTATCCCTCTGCTGCTGATGATTGTGCTGCTAGCGCTCTCCGCCGGCTGCGGGCCCGACCGTTCCAAGATGTCCGATGCCGAGCTGGGTCTGAATCCCCAGCAGGCCAGAGGACGCCGCGTGTACAACCTGTACTGCTTAGGTTGCCATCCCGCATATTCTTCGCATGGCGACAAAGGCCCCGGCTTGAAGGATCTTTATAAGAAGCCGTATCTGCCCAGCGGTTTGACCGCGACGGACGAACACGTGGAACAGTCCATCATCGGCGGGCGCAATATGATGCCCCGGTTCGGCGACCAGCTTACCCCGGAGGAGGTTCAAGACTTGATCGCTTACTTGCGAACGCTGTGATAAGCGAGTCTCGATCCTTGAATTACTCAGCGCTCAGTCCAGGAAGCGCGGCGCCGACGTTCTTTCTCGATTTGCTCGGCCTCTTTCAAGTGGCTCTGGTAGGCTTCGGCCTCTCTACCCCACTGCAGTGCATGGCGAAGGCTCTCGCCATGCTCCTTCGGGTTCCACTCGCCTTCGATACCGCCTCCGCTAAAGCCCTCGAAGCGCCGGGCAAGCCCGAACTGATGTGCAGCTCGAGCAAGTGCGGCAAGAATGGCCAGGAAAAAGGGTAGGACAATTCGCCAGAATAGTTTTTTCAAGACAGCCAACCAAGACCCTCGAAACCCTTTGATTTTACGCTCTTACCTATAAGGAAACAGAGTCGTAAGACGGTGATTCTCGGACTGCTGCGCCACATCGTACAATAGAACGTACACTTCCAATGGCCAACCCAGCTGAACTCGTCCAGATCGATCTCGCGCCGCGGCGCCCGCAGCCGAAGCCGCCGTGGTTGAAGGCCCGCGCACCGCTGGGCGACAACTACCATGACCTCAAAAAGCTGGCGCGAAACCTCGGCCTGCATACGGTCTGCGAATCAGCGCAGTGTCCCAACATCGGCGAGTGCTGGAACCACAAGACCGCGACGTTCATGTTGCTGGGTAATCTGTGCACGCGCCGCTGCGGATTCTGCGCGGTGCCGAAGGGCAGGCCCGAGCCGATCGACTGGGACGAACCCCGCCGTGTGGCCGAAGCCGTGGCTGCACTGGGGCTGAAGCACGCGGTGATCACCAGCGTGAACCGCGATGACGACAACATCGGCGGCGCAAAGGTCTTCGCTGAGACCATCCGCGAAGTACGGCGCCAGGCGCCCGGCTGCCAGGTGGAAGTCCTGATCCCGGATTTTCAGGGCCACGATGACTGCCTGCAGATTGTGATCGACGCCAAGCCGGAAGTGCTGAATCACAACACTGAGACGGTTCCGCGGCTCTACCGCGCCGTGCGGTCGGGAGCACGCTATGAGCGGACCTTGCGGCTGCTAGCGAACGTGAAGAGGTTTGCTCCCGGCATGGTTTCAAAAAGCGGCGTGATGGTCGGGCTGGGCGAGACCATGGACGAACTCCTCGAAGTCTACGCCGATCTCGCCAAGCAAGGCGTCGACATTCTTACCGTCGGCCAATATTTGCGGCCGTCGAAGGACCATCTGCCGATCGCACGCTACTACACGCCCGACGAATTCGCCTTCATGAAGCGCGAAGCGCTGAAGATGGGTTTCCGCCACGTGGAATCCGGACCGCTGGTGCGGTCGTCCTATCACGCGCATGAGCAGGCGGAGTCGACCGGATTGGTCAGCCTCACGTAAATCAATTTAAATTAGCTGGAGCAACGCAACCGGCGTGTGTGGCACCGGCACTCCTGCCGGTGCTCGCTCCTTCAGAAGGATACTTCGGCACAGGCAAGAGTGCCTGTGCCACACAATCAAACGAACTTCACCAAACGTGACAAGCGTTCTGCGGCGCCATCGGCTGGCCGGCTTTGCAGCCCCAGGCTTTAGAGAACTCCGGCATATTCGAGACCACGCCGTTCACCCGGTATTTTCCAGGAGAGTGTTCGTTGTTCAAAGCCAGGAGGCGCGCCATCTGGTCGGTCATATTCTGGCACCAGATCTGGCCCCATCCCAGGAAGAGCCTTTGCTGCGGCGTGTAACCATCAATCTTTGCCGGCGGCTTACCTGACTTGGCGATGGTGTCCTCGAGTGCCATCAAGGCGATGCGCAGGCCGCCATTGTCGGCGGTGTTCTCGCCGAGGGTAAGCCTGCCGCGCACGTGAACATCGTCCACGGCGACGAACTTGTCGTATTCGTCCACCAGGCATTGCGTGCGCTCCTTGAAGGCTTTTTCGTCGGCGGCTGTCCACCAATTCTTGAGGTTGCCCCCAGGATCAAACTGCGCGCCCTGATCATCAAAGCCGTGGGTCAGCTCGTGCCCGATGACCGCGCCGATGCCGCCGAAGTTCAGGCCGTCATCAGCCTTGAAGTCGAAAAACGGTGGTTGCAGAATTCCGGCGGGAAAATTGATGTTGTTTTCTGTCGGGTCATAGTAGGCGTTCACCGTCGGCGGCGTCATCTGCCACTCTTGTTTGTCGAGCGGCTTGCCGATCTTATCGAGACGGCGCTTGACTTCGAACGCATTAGCCCGAAGAGAATTACCCAGCGCGTCGCCGCGGACAATGTTCAGCGAGCTGTAGTCGCGCCATTTGCTGGGATAGCCGATCTTGTTCTCGATGGCCTTCAGTTTGATCAAAGCCTGTTTCCTGGTGTCGGCGCTCATCCAATCCAGGCCCTGAATGTCGCGGCTCAGCGCGGCTTCCAGGGCTTCGACCATCCTTAGGGTGCGTTCCTTGGCGTCCGGCGGGAAGTGCTTTTCCACGTAAACCTGCCCTAGGGCTTCGCCCAAGTCGCCGTCCACCGCGCTCGTGCAACGCTTCCATCGCGCCTGCAGCTCTTTGGCGCCGCGCAGTGTCTTGCCGTAGAAGTTGAAGTTCTCGTCTACGAATGCCTTGGGTAGGGACTGCACCTGGGAATGCATGAAGTGCCAGCGCAGGTAGGTCTTCAGATCATCCAGGCTGACTGTGTTCAGTTCCGCATCCAGCGCCTTGAAGAAATCGGGCGTGGCCACGTTCAGTGAGTTGAAGCTGGGCGCACCGATCTCCTGCAAGTACTTTGCGTAAGAAAATGACGGCGTGAGCGCCTGCCATTCCTGCGTGGAAAGTTTGTGGTAGATTTTCTCCGGATCACGGCGCTCCACGCGGTCCATGGAGCCTTTGGCCAACGCGGTCTCAATGCTCATGACGGCGTTGGCGTGCGCGGCGGCTGTCTCTGGAGAGTCGCCCGCAAGCTTGAACATATTGGTCACGTGCTCCACGTAAGCCTTGCGGAGCTCTTGAGACTTGGGATCGTCTTTCAGATAGTAATCGCGATCCGGGAGAGCAAGCCCGCCCTGGTCGGCCTGGCCGATCACTTCCTTGGCGTTCTTGAAATCGGCGCCGGAATCGAGATTGAACAGCACGTCAATGCCGTTCGCGTGCATGTGAGCAATCAGGCCGGTCAGCTCGCTTTTGTCCTTGATGGAATTGATGCGGTCAAAGGCCGGCTTGAGGGCGTCTACGCCTTTCTTGTTGATGGTGTCTTCATCCATGCAACTTGCGTAGTAATCGCCGATCTTCTGCTGATTGGGAGTGCGGTTGCTTGCGCTCGCCGCTTCTTCCAGAATCTCACGGAGGAAGGCACGATTGCGTTCGAACAGTTCGTTGAACCGGCCCCACGACGCCTGGTCCGGCGGAATAGAGTTATTTTTCATCCAGCCGCCGCAGGCATACTGGTAGAAATTCACACAGGGATCCGCGGTCTTGTCCAGCGCATTGAGATCGAAGCTTGGAACCTGCCGGGGTGCAGTTTCTTTCTTGCTCGCCGCGTTCTGCCCCACGGCCATTCCGGCTAGCAGCATGATTACGATCAGAGATTGATAGATACGCATATCGATTCCTTCAAAGGAGCTTTGAATTGGATTTGGAGGTCTTGTCTGTGGGTTCCCTTCTTTTAAGACCTTTAAGCCTTGTCATCTCGACCGAAGCGCCGCCGAGACCTCATTCCTTACCAAAACCCAGTAGCGCGAAGTGGAGAGATCCCGATCCAGTGTATTCCGCGATGCTGGCTTAGGGAGTTCTCCCATTCAGAGTCTGGTCTCTGCTTTGTTTCCTGCAACACCATAGATCGAGCGACGAGTAAAGGCAACTGGGACAAACTCAGGGGAGAACACCTTGGGGTAGCATGGCGAGGGACGGATTCTCGGGATCCCTCCGCTCCGCGCCAAAGAATTTGCGGAGCGACAGATTCTTGCGGCGCTCCGGTCGGGATGACAGATGTAAACAGCATAGCCACGCCCCAAGCGTCTCGTCCCTAGAAGATCCGGAAGTGAATGGTGAGGTACTTTTTCGGGTTCTCGCGAATGGCCTTCACCAGACTCCGGCTTTCGATCAACAGCTGATCTGTGTTGTTGTAGAAGGACGGATCTTTCAGGAACTTCCCGGCGCTGCCTTCACCCGCTTCCAGCCGGTCGGCGATGGCAGATAGCTTGTTGATGGTGTTCTGCAGCTTGTCCGCCATTTCCTTGTCCTTTATCAGCCGGCCCGCGGTACCCTTGCCGGAATTGATGTCGTCCATCAGCTGGTTGGCCTTGGCTACCGTTTGATGAAGGTTGGTATAGATTGACTCGTCTTTGAGAATCTTACCCAGGCTGTTCTGGCCGTTCTGGGTCTGATCCATGATGACGTCCAGCTTGTCCACGGCGTCAACCAGCTTGTTGGCGAGCGTCTCGTCGGTCAGCAGCTTGCCGATGCTCCCCTTGCCTGCGCTCACGTCATTCAACAGCGCTTGGATCTGGTTCAAAATGCCGGTCGCTTTGTTGTAAAGCGCCGGATCGCTGAGAATCTTTCCCAGGCTGCCGTTGCCGCTTTCCACGTCTGCGACAATGCGGTCCACGCGTTTCACCAGAAGATCAAGACTCTGGAGCGTTGTCTGGCTGCTGCGTACCACGTCCTGCAACCCTGGCGCGTTGCTGGATTCAAGCACCGAACCGTCGTGCACCGGCGGGCCCGTGGCGCCTTTGTTGTCGATATCAACGAACGATTCGCCGAGAACACCGGCAGTCAAGATCGTGGCTCTGGCGCCTGAGCGGACTAACGGCTGAAAGTCTTTTTTGATGCGCAGGATCACCTCCACCGGCTGGTCGGCATGGCGGGGGTCGGAGACCACGCGAACCCGTCTAACATTGCCGATGGGCACGCCCTGCAGGGCCACAGGCTGCCCTTGGCGAAGCCCTTCTGCGTTGTCAAAGTAGGTGACCAGCGTGATATTAGGAGTGAAAACCCCTGTAGTTCCGCTCATCAGGAAGACCAACACTACCAGAGTCACCGCTCCTACCAGGACGGTGATTCCTACCTTGAGTTGAGACCACCTGAGCTGCTTTTGACTAGGCAATAGGTTGGCGTCCTAAGCCGAAAATGATAGCAGAAACTAAGGGGCAAATCCTACACGCCGGCGGAGCTTGGTTGCAGCGCGCGTGAGCAAAGCGCAGCCACCAGGTATGCTGCTGCTGCACAGAACAACGTGAGTGTCAGGCCGAAGTGGATGGCGATCACCATAGCCATCACGGATCCCAGGACACTGGCGGCGGCATTCAACGCCCACGCCCATTCTACCGTGTCCACGCGACGGAGTCCGGTCGGGAACGGCATGCCCATCAAGAAGCCAAGCGGCAGCAGGACAGCTCCGCTGATCAGCAATTTGAGAAGGAACGGAAGACCCACACCGGCGGAGAGTATGTGCGGCAGCAGGAAGACATGCAGCAGAACCAATCCTGCGATCAGCCCCAAGACAAGCAGGAGGCGGCCGCTTCCGGCAATCCATCGGTTGGCGGCCACGCTGCCGGCGCCGCTTGAGAGCAACAGAAGAAAGACGACTACGGTAAGCGCGTAGGTGGGATGGCCAAGGAAGAGCACGAAGCGCTGGATGAGCGCGATCTCCACCGTGATGTAACCCAATCCGACCACAATGAAGTAAAGCAGCGCAAGCAGGCGACCCGGCCGAGGGCCTCTCCCGCGGTCATGCAGCGCCAAGGGCAGTACCAGAAACGCAAGTACGGCAACGATTGAAATCACCAGCAACATGCCGAGCACCACGACGCCGAGATTGATGCGCCAGTCCATGCCCCGGCCGGTCCCGGCCATGATGTTGCGAATGACGTGTCCGGTCTTGAGAGTGAAGAAGAAGAAGGGAGCGCTGTCGCTGACGGGGGCCACGTTGTAAGGGTAGTCGCGCGCGAATTGCTGAGGATCGTTGGAATCAATCAGCCTGCCGAACGCATCAGCAGCCGGCGGAAGATCCCGAATCGCCGGTCCCGAACCATCCCGCGAACGCCACAAAATGTCTCGTGCCTGCTTGCTGGTGAAGTACCTGAAATTGTCGGGCGGGTTCAGCCACACCAGGTTGCGATTTGCCCGCTCATGCGCCGCCACCAGTGCATACTCGGCTTGCGTGAACGGCGATCGTTTGGCGAGCACCAGGACCGGCCGCCCGTCTTCGTCAAGATTGCCGTCGGCAATGACGACAAAGTGAGAGCGTGGGTCGGCGACGCCGATTCTGTGCAGCGCTTCCATGGCCTGGGAAACCACCCGCAAGGCTTCGCGCGGCTCGTGGAACTCCCAGCGGGTGATGGCGATCATGCCATCCGGCTTCAGATGTTCGAAGTATTCCTCAAAAGCCTCCACTGTGTAGAGGTTGTTCTCGCTCAGGGCGAAGGCGCCGGCTGCCGTGGAGGCCCAGGTATCGACCAGGGTCATCTGCACTACGTCATACTTTTCGCGCGAACTGCGGATGTAGGAACGGCCGTCCTGAACGTGGATGTGCACCTGAGGCCGGTCGTAGAGATGAAACGTGTAATCCGCGTACTTGCCGCGCATCACGTCGTTGACGATGATGGGGTTGATTTCGATTCCGGTCACGCGTGGGCTGCCATTGGCCACCGCTCGCATTACGTCCACGCCCCCACCAGGACCGATGATGGCGAAATCGCCCCGCGGACGCAGCACGTTGGCCACTGCGGGCGCTGCGGACATCAAGCTCTCTTTCCAGTTGAAGCCTGATTCTTCGGGCAGGCCGGTGCCGGTAGGCGTAGGGTGGGAAGGCTGATCCACGTCCCAGCGGGCAGGATCAACGTTCATGACGGCGGTTGTGGCATCAGCGTCGATTACCACATAGCGGCCGCCATCTTGCGTTTTTACCTCGACGCGGGAGATGGCGTTCCACTTGGCAAACTCAGTCGATTGGAGATCGCGAAGCACACCCTTGGCGTAAACCACGTCCACCAGGCGGCCAGAATGATTGGCCACGATCAGAATTGCGCACCCGGCAGCCAGAGCCCCTGCCAGACCGCGCAGGGTCAACTTGTCGGCCGGCCGTGCTGGGTTTTCTCCGACTCGCCCAGCCGTTGACTTTCCGGCCCACAAGCCGGCAGCCACCGCCATTAACATCGCGGCCAGCAACAGTGCGTTAGGCGCGCCGATCAAGTTCAGCAGCGGCACCACCGCCAGACATGCCAGCGACCCGCCGGCCAAGTCGGCGCCATAGAGGTGAGAAATCGCTGCCCCGGAGCGCGCAAACAATGTAGAGAAGAGCAAACCAGTGCAGAAAAACGGCATCGCCGTAGCCAGGTAAATGATCGTAAGCTTGGCGAAGTTTTCGCCGGTAACTTCCAGAGACACTGGGGTGTGCAGAACCACCTCAATCGCCGTCAAAATAAAGAGCGCGGCCAAAATGCAGAGCCAGGCGCCCAGACGGCCGATCTCAAAGCGCTGCAGCCAAGCGCGACGAATGTGGGCAAAGACACCGCCCGAACCCAGGCCCAGCAGGGCCACCGAGATCGCGAAAAAAGCAAAATGATAGAAAAGCACCACGCTGAACAGACGAGTCATCGCCAGCTCGAGCAACAGACTGGCCATGCTGACCAAAACAACCGCTGAAATGACAGCCTTGGTGGGAGTTTGAGTCGTGACGGCGGGTTCGGGAGCGATCGTGGCCTGGGTCATGTCAACGAGATTGCACCAACACTGCTAGGCGTATGTAAGTTTATCTCCTCTCAGGGACCGCTGACGACTCAATCAGCGGCCTTGGACGCCAAGGCAGCGCTTTCAGAGACAATTTTGGGCAATTCCCTAGCCTTCTCCTTCCAGGATCACGTGGGCAATGGCATGCTCAACAGTGTGGGAGAGTGACAGGTGAATCTTCCTGCACCCGAGGGTGGCGGCAAAGTCGGCTGCTTTGCCGGTTAGGCGCAGCCCGGGCCGGCCACCGGGCTGGCGCACCACCTCTACGTCCTGCCAGGTCACGCCGTGGCGCAACCCTGTGCCGATGGCCTTCATAGCCGCCTCTTTGGCGGCAAAGCGGGCGGCGAAACGCTCAGCAGAGTTGGCTTTTGAGGCAGCATATCGGATCTCTTCCGGGGTAAAGACACGCTTGAGGAAGCGTTCGCCATAGCGGTCGATGGCGGCCTTAATCCGAGCCACCTCGGCGATATCAACTCCAGTCCCTACAATCATTTGCCTGCCTTGTAAAAAATACCATAGCTGGCTCCGAACGCTTCGGACATGGGGGATTTTTCATAGAGACAACTCTGGACGGGGTAGGTATAATGAGCTTGCGTGTTTCCAAGCGTTTGTGAAGCAGTCCTGCACCTTCTGCATCCTGCCCGCACTACCTGACGAAAAGCGCAAATTTCAAAGACACAAAGGAATGCGTGTAACAAAATGGAACAAGGAACAGTTAAGTGGTTCAATGACGCGAAGGGTTATGGCTTTATCTGCCGGGAGAACGGCGAAGACGTCTTCGTGCACTTCTCGGCAATTCAGAGCAACGGCTTTCGTAGCTTGAAAGAAGGCCAGGCCGTGCAATTCAACGTCGTCAAAGGCCCCAAAGGCTGGCAAGCAGAAAACGTGCAGTTGCTGTAAGCGTCAAGTGAAATCACATGAAAGGGCGGCCGCCAGGCCGCCTTTTCTACTTAGGGGGCTCCAATCGCCGGACACCTATCGCACCAGCTGCCCCAAATGGCCACCCGGCATTTTCCCAGAAACCCTACAAAACCCCATTATTCACTTGACTGCCACTTTCTAACTGCTAACGTAGGTACTTCTCCGGACTCCTACCTGGGTCGTTAACCCTTAAGTCGTATTGCGTCCCAAAATAAAAAAAATCTGCCAATAGGAGCTTCACCATGTTTGGATTTCCTATTCTCGAAGTCGCTATAGGACTGTGTTTCGTTTACTTGCTGCTGTCCCTGATCGTGAGTGCGGTCAATGAGACTGTGGCTGCGCTGACGCAGCGGCGCGGCAAAATGCTGGAACAAGCCATCAACAACCTAGTCGGAGATCTGGGGATCAAAGACCAGATCTACGCGCATCCCGTCATCAAGTCGCTAATGCAGCCAGGCAAGCAGGTGCCGTCGTACATCCCGTCGCAGAAATTTGCGCTGGCTCTCATGGACATCGTCACCGGCGCAGGCAAGGCCGCCAATGATGCCGCGGCGTTACGGCAGGGCGTAGCCGCCATGTCCAGAACCAAAGACAGCGAAGGCAACAACAAACTGGACCATCTTCAGGGTGTGCTGTCGGCCGTGTTGAACGATTCGCAGACTCATCTCAAGACCGACCAGCAAAAGATCCAGGCATGGTACGACGAGTCCATGGAGCGGGTCTCCGGATGGTACAAGCGCCGCACTACATTGTGGATCTGGGGTCTGGCGCTCGTGATCACGATCTGCATCAACGCCGATACGGTGCGCATCACGAAAGTCTTGTGGAGCAACCAGGCCGTGCGGAGCGCCGTGGTGGATGCTGCCAATGCCCGCGCTCATGCCGCGCCTCCCGAGCCCATGCCGCTGGTGGAGTACAGTGATCCTCAGAACCCGCAAGCCAGCTCGCCGGTCAACATTCCGTCCGAGGCGCTAACTCCCGACGAGCGGGCCCTGCTCGGCGAGTTGATGATCGGCTGGCAGGCGGACCTGAAAGAGCTGAAGACCGCCGACGGCGCAGCCGCCGCATCGTGGTGGGGATTGCACGTCCTGGGCTGGTTCTTGACCATGGTCGCGCTGAGCCTGGGCGCGCCTTTCTGGTTTGACATGCTCAACAAGTTCATCAACCTGCGCAATAGCGGCCAAGCCCCAGCCAAAGTCACCGAAGTGGAAGCCCCCGCCGCTGCCGCCGCCGCGAAAGGAGCAGGCGCATGAAGCCGATGAAGCAAGGGATACGTTACGCTCTCGTCCTCTGCCTGGTCCTGGGAACGGCCTCCGCGGCCATGGCCGGGTCCGTCACGCTGAAGAAAGCCTTTATTGAGAAGTACAAGAACCGGGCCACGATTGATGCTTCTTTTGTCGTCGACCACGCCCACCCGCATCCCAATCCGCCGCAAAAAGACGGCGACATGCACGTGGCCGGCCGGGCCCAGCAAGAAGTGGGGCTGCCCATGGTGGCGGAGGTCATGAACGCCGCTCAAAAAGGCCAAGGGCCCGCCGTCACTGATATCCATGCCGACGAAAACGGTAAAACGGTTGTCCCGATTTCCGGGGCTTGGAGGTTCTGGTTCGAACATCCCTCGACCGCGCCGCAAATCCAGTTCGCTACGGTGCCGCCGGCGGCGAACACCAACCCTGACCACTGCTTTGAGATCCACCCCATTACCAAGTTCGACGGAAAAGATGTGCTGGACTCGTTTCAGTTTGTCCCTGGCTTTGACGCTCATGCCGCCAAGGACTCGTTTGACTCCTATGAGAAGCTGACCATCTCGCTCAAGGTGAGCGCCAGCGCGGTAACCATCAACTCACCCAAAGCGGGGTTCAACTACGCCGACTTCTTTATCGAGTTTGTCGGCAAGCCTCAGCCGCTCGATGACGGAGGCGTAGTCGCCCTGGCAAACGTTCTCGAGGAGGCCAAAGGCGATCCGCTCGTGGAAAACGTGCGGATGATCTTCGTCCCGGGCACACCGCCCGCCGGCCAAATGCAGTCCAGCCCGCCCGCCGAGGGAGAGGTATGGCACGTCCTGGGGATCCCGCGCGTCAGCCTGGAAGCGGTCTCCGCCTGGATCAGCAAAGGCGGCGGCAACATTTCGAATCGCAAGCTGCCGTACGAAATGATCATTGTGGGGGTGGAGTAAGCGGGCAGTTCCCAACACGAAGGAATAGCCGCAGATTCACGTAGAGGAACCCGAGATCACTACTAGGCCGCGAATCAACGCGAAATCCGGGAATCTTAGTTTCGATTCGTGTGCATTCGCGTTCATTCGCGGCGGCTTTTTGTACTGCGTCAATCCGCCGTGATCTGGCTAACTTCGGTGTGCGTGCCGGCTACTCGATCTTCACCGCTCGCGTGCCAACCTTCTGGAATTTTTCAAAGACCGTTGGATCGTGCCCGGGAATCACCAGCCTGGTTTCCGCTGCAATCTGCTTCATGCGGTCTTGGGCGCGGAGATTCGACTCCGCGTCCAGAGTCTGCGCGATCGGCACGTGCTTCTCGAGGTTCTCGTAAAGGTACATGTTGTCACTGGCCAGCACCACGGTGCCGCGCTGGGTCCGGACGCCGACGTACTGCGACTGGTACGTGTGTTTGCCACCGGTATAGCAAGTGATTCCGGGAATGATCTCCTGGGCATCGCCGTTCACCAGGCCGACGCGGCCTTCCAGGTTGAGCTTGACCACCGCCACCACGTCATCCTTGTCGATTCCGCCGTGGGTGTCCTTGCGTTGCCAGGCTTCTCCGGTGTAGTAACTGTATTCGTCTTT
>DATFQZ010000264.1:0-3266 GCA_035263765.1 Candidatus Angelobacter sp.
AGGCGGGCAACAACGGTAAACCCGGCAAATTCCGCCAGGCCTCGATCGAGCTCTCGCTGTTCGATATGGAGAAGGATCCGTTCGAGACCATTAACGTGATCGATAAGTATCCCGAAGTTGCCACCCGCCTTAAAATGCACGCAGAGCAGCATCGCAAAGAGTTCTTCAATTGACAGACACGCGAGCCGGCCACCCGTGGCTTCAGATCACGGCAGGGAAAGGATAGAGAGTCTCGTTCCAGAAAATGCATCCCTTTCCTGGGAGAAGCGCAACTCGTGCCTCAGGGCTGCGCGCGAAACACCGGGAGCAGAAAATGATGAGCCGGAGCGTGGAGACCACGTCCGGGTTGGCTACCGATATCTCAATAGGACCGTATCGGAGCCACCGCGGCCACATCGAAGAGACTCGGAGCAGCCTGATCTATTTGTGGTGGCCGTGGTGGTTTCGATACGGCGTGATGAAGGAAGCTTCTGCGGTTTGGCAGGAGGCTGCTATGTGTTTTGAATCGACGGAGCTTTGGGTGGAAGGGTCTGAAGATTGCTCCGGAGCTTGGTGCGGTGCCATAGAGATATCGATGAGGTGTCGCGGAGCGAGATCGAAAACTGAAGAGCACGTTGCAGGGTAGGGCGCGGTTTCGGGATAGACGCCAGCGCTAGATATTTGCAGTTGCCGAAGCACGGAGGTATCCAGCGCTTCTGGAAGCGTCGGATGCTTGTCGATTGCGTTCTGTTGGGCATCTTAGTCGACATAGACTTCAGGTGGAGAACGAAGCCTAAGCTGAGCAGCAGTGAGACGCTCGATCACGACCATGAAACCACCACATAGCGGACAGGTCCAGAGAGGAGTCGGGCCGGTTTGCGTTTTTCCAGACGGCAGCGGACGAATCTCCGGCTCGGCAGAGAGCACCTGCTGGCACAATGGCAGCAAGACGCCACGGCGGCGGCTGGCGAGGAATCCGAAATGCCGGATGCGGACGAATCCCGGCGGCAGGACATGCAGCAGGAACCGGCGCAAGAACTCCTCAGCCTGAAGGGTGAGGAGCCGCGTCTTGTTTTTATGAGCGGAGTCGCGCCATCGGAACGTGACCTTGTCACCATCGAGGGAAACGAGACGGCGATTGGATATCGCGACACGATGGGTGTAGGCGCCGAGATACCGCAACACCTGGTCCGGCCCACCGAATGGCGGCTTGCAGGACACCACCCAGCGCACACTATAGAGTTGACGGACCAAGCTCCGAAAGAGCCTGGGCTGAATCAGTCCGCGAATGAGACCATGAAAGACCAGTTCTCCGGAAGTATAAACTTCTTGGAGCGCCTCGAGAAATTTGCCGCGGAAGACCTCGCTGAGAACGCCTTCTGGGAGAAAGAAGCGCGCGTGGCGAGGGTGTTTCCACTGGTCGTGATTCGGAGACAAACCGCCCGCGGCGACCACACAGTGAACATGCGGATGATGTTGGAGCTTCTGATTCCAGGTATGCAGGACGCTGAAGAATCCTATCTCGGCGCCGAGATGCTTGGGATCAGCGGCGATCTCCATGAGGGTTTGCGCGCTGCAGCGGAACAGCAGACTATATATCACCTGTTTGTTCTGCAGGGCCAGGGGGGCTAGTTGATGGGGCAGCGTGAATACAACATGAGCGTAGGGCGTAGGGAGCAGTTCGGCGCGTCGCGCCGCGAGCCAGCGGTCGCGCGCCTGGCTTTGGCATTTCGGGCAGTGCCGGTTGCGACAAGAGTTGTAGGAGATGGCGCGATAACCGCAGCCGGTGCACTGGTCTGCATGGCCGCCCATCGCGGCGGTGCGGCATCGCTCGATGGCGACCAGGACTCTAAGATGCAGCCAGGTGAACCACGCGGGAGGCCGGTCCATGAAATGGTGGCCCACCGCGGCTATGATATCGGCCAGCTCCAGGAGCGGCCGCTTCATTCACTTCTTGCGGCCAGCGCCTTTCGGGTACGGGGATGCCGCAAGCGTCAGCGAATCGAGCGGGCTGGCGGCGGCTTTCAAATGCCGCTCTGACAAATGCAAGTAGCGGGCGGTCGTCTTCAGATCAGCATGACCGAGCAGCAGTTGAATGGTACGCAGGTCTGCGCCGGATTCGAGCAGGTGCGTGGCGAAGCAATGTCGCAAGGTATGCGGGTGGACGCGCTTCTCCAGTCCGGCGCGCTGGGCCGCTGCGTGTACGGCGCCCCATACGCTTTTGGATGTCATGGGGACATCACCATTGGGATGGGGGCTTTTGCTGGGGAATAGGTAAGTTGTCGGCTTGGGGTTCGCCGAGCGCCAGTAGTCGCGAAGTTCGGCGAGCAGTCGTGGACTGAGCATGACATCGCGGTCCTTCTTGCCCTTGCCCTGACGGATATGAATCAGCATGCGAGCGCTATCGATGTGTTCTATTTTCAGCCGGACGACCTCTTCGCGCCGCATGCCGGTGGCATAGAGCGTAAGAATGCTGACGCGATGTAGCGGGCTGTCCGCGCATTGGATGAGTTGCTCCACTTCTTCCCGCGAAAGGACCTCGGGTAGGCGGAATGGCTTCCTGGGTACGGGCATGTCCTCCACCATCCAGGGGCGCTTGAGCGTCTTCAGAAAAAAGAACCGCAAGGCGGATAGTTGCTGAGCCACGCTGACGGCCTCCAGTTTGCGATCTCTGAACAGGTGCGCTTGGTACTGCCGGACGTGCTCCAGACCCAACCGGTCGGGAGGAGTCTTGAAATACTGCGCAAACTCTTCGACGGCGCGGAGGTAAATGCGAGTTGTGATCTGAGACCTGTTCCGACGCTGGAGTTCCTCCAGCATCACTTTACGTAGATGTGTCACGGGTGTTCTCCTCGTGACCTACCTTAGTCCGGCTGCGGAGCCGGTGACTCATCGCTCAATCCGGACCGTTACGAGGAACGCGAAGCGTCCGCCGCCCTCAGGCGGCTTCGTTCATCACCAGATAACGCCGTCTTCAACGCCCATTGCCTGTGAATAGATGGCCGTACCGGCTCCACTTTCCGAGTGCCCGACGATTCGGGAGCTGGGGGCTGAAGCCCGCCTCACACCAACAGAGAACAGACCACCGTGGTCACGGCCTTGGCTTTGACATCAGGATATAAGAGACCAGACTGAGTTTTCGTGGAACAAATCCGCAATGGATGCGTCTGATTGACATGCGACGGTTCTGGATGGACCTTGGCTACGGCGTGCGAGGGCTGCGCAATCAACCCGGATTTGCCGCGATCGCGATTTTTACGCTCGCGTTGGGTATCGGCGCCTCAACT
>DATFQZ010000265.1:0-2891 GCA_035263765.1 Candidatus Angelobacter sp.
CCTCGAATCCGTTACCGACGTGGTGCTCACCCACATGCACATGGACCACATTGGTGGGCTGCTCGTCGACGGGGTGAGGGATCGCCTGCGTCCGGACCTGCGGATCCACGCCGCCGCCGCCGAGGCGGAGTTCTGGAGGTCGCCCGATTTCTCCAGGGTCTCCATGCCGCCTGGATTCCCGGACGCGCTTCGGCGGACAGCCAAACGGTTCTTAAACGGTAACTATTCAGGTTCTTCGTTGGACTATATCAGCGTTGGCTCGATTCGGGGATTTTAGACATGTGATAGAGTGCGGCCTCTGGAAGAGTCACGACGCCGCCCCCGGCGAATCAGGAGTTCAAGATGCCGCACAAGAAGGGAACCAGCAGGCCGGGAGCTTGTGCCAAGTGCGGGGCAAGCAATCTAGAGAGGCGGATTACCACCTACCCGGTTCGGCTCACCGGGCCGGAGAAGCTGGCCGGAAAGGAAATTCAAGTCGGGCGCGTCGCCCTGTATGCCTGCCTCCGTTGCGGGTATCTCATGCCCACCCCGGCCGGACAGGCCAAGGTAGACCGCTGCGTCGGGCGGGTTCTCGAATTCCTTCTGGCCCCTCCACGCTAATCGTTTCTCGGAAAATCCCGAGCGAAGATCCGTTACGCGGAAAGCTCGTCGGATCCGCTGCTGCTTCTTAGGGACCTGCCGGAGGGCAGGAGGGAAGAAACGATTCCCCCACGACGGCCCTCTCGATTGCGTCCCAGAGGTTGCGACCTTGTTTCCGGCAGGTGCTCAGGTAGCTGCGAATGCGACAGAACATCTTGGCTCCATCGAGCGTGCGGAAACACCCGGAGATCTTCTGCCGCACTTTGATCATGCGGATGTCCTGCTCGGCCTGATTATTGGTGAAGGGCACATGCTCATTCCACAGGAAAGCCAGATAGCACGGATGCACGTCCTCCAGCCGATCCAGCAGATTGGCCGCCTTGCTCTGGGCCCGACGGCGCTGACCGGAAGGCGGGCGGGGGTGCAGGTAGCGTCCCCGTCTCAGCACTTTCTTAAACTGCTTCTCGGCCCACCGATACTGCCGTTCGCTAAAGGGGCCCCGCTTTTGCCTTCGCCGGTGGAGTGCCAGGAGCAAATCGCTCAACTGCTTGGCCCACCGCTCCCCTTGCTCTTCCCAAAGAAACTTCAGCTCACGCAATAGATGCTCGTTGCAGAGGGCGTGCAGGCACTCGGAATAGGAAAAATAGGACTTCCAGAAATCATGCATCACCCACTGGCGACACTTTTCAATGATTCCCAAGGCCTCCATCGCTGCCCTGCCCCGTTTGCGATGCACCCCGTAGAAGGTCAACTCCCCGGTCGAAGCCACGTGCAGCCAGTGCAAAGTCCCGTCCACGCGTAGACCGCTCTCGTCCAGATGCACCAGCGGCGCTTGTAGGATCTGCTGGACCAAGGCCCGAGCGAAGGGTTCCAACTGCACAAACACGCGTTCGACCGCCGCGACCAGAGTCCCCGCACTCAAGGGCTGCCCGAACAGATCCTGGCACAACTGCGCCAGCCGATCATACGGCAGCATCTGCTGCTGGTTCAGATAGACCATCAGGGCTTGAAAGCGCGACCCATACTGCACTGGCGCATTCACCCCCGCCGGAAACTCTGCCCGCACGCTGTCCCCACAATGCGGACAATCCTTGATCTCCGCTCGATGTTCGGTCACCTCCAAAGGCTGGGGCGGCAGATCGAAAACCTGGCGACTCTCGTAGTCCAGCACGGGCTCCCGCTCCAGACCTCCTCCGCAATCCGGACACACGGTCAGTTTATGAATCTGAAGGTGCTCAGGCTTTTGGACTCGCTCGAGGGTCTGACCGCGATGTCCGGGTTGGCCCCCGGGTTGGCGGCCGCTGCGGGTGCGCAAACTCTTGGGACGAGGCTTGTTCGGCAACCCGTCGCTGGATGGGGGGCGATGGCTGTTGGTGCCGTTCTGCGCTTTCTGGGCCAGACGCCTTTCCAGTTCCTTGACCCGCTGCTCAAGTTGCCTGACCCTTTTCAGCAAACGCCGAATGCACTCGATCAGAGCCTTGCGGGCCATCTGCCCCAACTGTTTAATCGTGAACATGGCACAACCGTTGGCGGAAATCCGGCTGCAGTGGATATCCCAGCACTTGCTTGATCGAGCGGGTGGGCTTCTTGCTCCAGGCGTTCTTGCCGCGGCCGGTGGTGCAACCCATCACCACCCAGTTCGCCGCGCGATAACAGGTCCCGCGGTAGCGCTCGGGATCGATGAAAGTTTCCACAAAATAAATCGGATGACCGTAGATACGCTCCCATTCCGCAGACAGGATGCGCGTCATGCGCGCCAGCAGATGCGAAGCCAAGTACGGGATGCACACCCAGGGCGCCAAAAGAAATCTGGGATTATAGGCCAGCAGGTGGATGTTCTGGCGTCGCGCCTCATCGGACCAACCCAAGAAGCGGTCCCGGCAGCCCAGGTAATGCGCCGAGGAAGACCAGGCAAAACAGGCCACCGGCCGAGCTCCCGCGTAGACCAAAAATTTTAGGTGTTCCCCGACCGGTTGGACGTAGCGCAGCGGATGGTACTGTTCGAGCAAGCTGTTGAACAGCGGCTCGTCCGGTGTGCGTCGTACCGGGCGGAACTCGAGCGGCCGAACCTCGGCCAGACGGCCGCACAGAGGCTGCGTGTCCACTTCCACCACGGCCGGTTTTTTGCGTTGCACCAGTGGGTTCGCCATGCGCCGCCGAATCGGCGGCAACTCGATCAGGCCCTGGCGGTGCAGTTGCAGCATCAGCCCCCGACAGACCATGGTTCGCAGGGCTCCATTCGCTTGCCTCCAGTTCCAAACCTCACAGAGCAAAGAGGAAAGGGCTCGCCGACTGGCCTGCGGATGTTCGGC
>DATFQZ010000266.1:0-9252 GCA_035263765.1 Candidatus Angelobacter sp.
TGATTTCAATAACCCGACTTCCATCATCAACCAGGGACGCGGTGAGTCGGGCGTAAAGGCCAGCTACGCGTTCAACAAGTCCACGCGGCTTCTGGGCGAGTACATTCGCACCGAAGACGTGACCAACGCGGGCACGCGCGAAGGCGGCGAGCTCGGACTCGAGCGCACTTTCCCCGGCAACATTCAGACGCTGGTGGGCTTCCGCCACGCGCAGGAGACGGCAACACCGGCCAGTGCAAGTACAGTCGGCGTCACGCCCAACAGTCTCAACACGCTGATCAGCAAGATCAGCATGCAGATACCGCACTTCAACAAATTCACCGCCAGCGCTGAGTATGAACAGGACGTGGCGGAGAGCGATAAGAATGTTGTGGCGGTGGGCGGGACCTATCAGTTCTGGCAGAAAGGGCGCCTGTACTTCCGCCAGGAGCTGATCTCGTCGCTCGGCGACGTGTACTCGTTGAACACGTTGCAGCACCGCAACACCACGCAGTTCGGGGTAGAAAGCGCGTACTACAAAGATGCTCGCGTCTTCAGCGAGTACCGTGTCCAGGATCTTTCTAACGGCCGCGAAGCGGAAGCCGTTGTCGGCTTGCGCAACAACTGGAACATCGCGCATGGGCTCACGGCCAACACCAGCGTGGAGAGTATCCGTACTCTCAACGGGACCGACGTGAACTCGCTGGCCTTGACCGGCGGCGTGGAGTACACCGCCCAGAAGAACTGGAAGAGTTCTGGACGCATGGAATGGCGTGGCAGCACAAACTCCGACAGCTTCTTGAACACGGTGGGGCTAGCGGCGCGGCTGACAGACAGTTGGACCTTCCTGGGCCGCAACATTCTATCGAACATCACCACCAAGACGACCGGCGGCGCCCACCTTCAGGATCGCCTCCAATTTGGTTTTGCCCTGCGCGACACCGAACGCAATCGATGGAATGGACTCAGCATGTTTGAGTTCAAGGACGATCTTGATAACTCCCAGCCTGCAACACCGGTTCATCAGAAGCTGGGAATTTTGGCGACCACGGCGAACTATCAAGTCGCGGCGCCGTTTACGCTATCCGCGCGGTATGCAGTGAAGTGGAATGTTGCCGGCAGTAGTGCCGGAGTGACCGGGCTCACCAGCAGCGCTGCCACAGAGTTGGTTGGGGGCCGCGCCACCTGGGACGTCAGCAGGAAATGGGACTTCGGAGTTGCCGCCAGCAATCTGCACGGCGTTGGACTTTCCTCCAGCCAGTACGGCATGGGCGCTGAGACAGGCTATCAGTTGATCGGCAACATGTGGCTCTCCGTTGGCTACAACCTGATGGGTTTCCGCGACGGGGATTTGGCGGGTGAGGACGTGACGCGCCGCGGAGTCTTTGTTCGGATGCGTTTCAAGTTCGACGAAAGCATTTTTACGCCGAAGGCGAAGAGAGACTAGGGCGAATGCAGGAAAGAATGACAAGTCGCAATGTAACGCGCCGCGCCGGCCGCCTGTCCGCGAGCGCATTTGTCTGCCTGCTTGCTTTCATGCTGGCTGCGAGTCCCGCTTTCGCCGGGGTTCAAGACCAGGTGTACTCAGTCGGGATCGGGACGCGAAATATCTACCAGGTCAACGCCAACGGGACGGTGACGTCGATCTTTACCAATTACGCGGGTACCGCGTCGGCAGCCGTTGCGGCACGCCCCAGCGATGGAATGTTATTTCTCATCACCAACGTGGCGAATGGCCAGGTCTACAGCTGGAACCCCTCTACGCCGGCCACAGCCCCGGTGCTGCTCGGGACCACCGGCGGAGCGATCCCCTACATTCCCCGCCTGGCGTTTTCCGCAAGCGGCGTGCTGTACGGCGTCGACACCAATACCGCCAACCTTTACACCATTAATCAATCGACAGGCGCGGCGACTGCAGTGGCTGCGTTGTCCGGCGTGCCGACGAACCTTGGTGGCGACATCGGCTTTGGTCCTGACGGCATCCTCTATATGACTGCCGGCACCACCATCTACACTGTGCCTCTCGCCGGCGGGGCAGTCACCAGCCTGGGAACGATCACGGGCCTTTCCGCCGGCGCGACCGCCATCGTCGGAATGACCTTCGATTTCAACGGCAACATGCTGGTTGCCGACGACCAGACTCCGGCGCAGCTCTACACGGTGGCCCTGCCCTCGCGGGTGGCCACGGCATTCACCGGCACCATGACGACGTCGCAAGGCGACCTGGGCAGCGCACCGCGCGTGAAGGTCAGCGGAACGGTGTTTGAAGACGTCAACTATGGCGGCGGCGCTGGCCGGAATCTCGCCGGAGCCAGCGGCGTCGGACGCCCCAACGCCAGAGTGGAACTCTACGATGCCGCCGGCAACTTCATTACCTCGACGACCACGAACGCTTCAGGACAGTACACCTTGACCGGCGCCGCCGGGCAGACCTATACGGTCCGCGTAGTGAATTCTTCTGTCACATCTTCACGCCCAGGGTCGGTGGGCACATTGATCGGAGTGCAGACGTTCCGCACCAACGGCCTTACCGGCACCGTGGGTACGGCGGACACCAACCGCGTTGGGGGCGAAGACCCTACTAAGATTGACGCCGGCAACGGCAGCACTACGCTGGCGGCGCTGACCACGGGAACGAACACGCCGCAGTCCATCACCAGTGTCGCGCTGGGAATCAGCAGCGTCACCGGGATCGATTTTGGATTCAACTTTGACACCATCGTGAGCACGCACGATTCAGGCCAGGGCTCGTTGCGCCAGTTCATCACCAACAGCAACACGCTGACCAACACTGGTCTCGCGCAGGTTGGTGAAACCGCTGGAGTGGAAGCCAGCATCTTCATGATCTCCAACGGCAGCGCAGTCCCAGGTCTGCGTGCCGGGCTGACTAACCAGTTGACGGGTGGCGTCGCGCAGATTGTGGTGGCATCTCAGCTTCCGGCCATCACTGACACGAATACCGCGATTGACGGCACAGAGCAGACCACGAACGTGGGCGATACCAACTCTGGCGCCTTGGGCGCAGGCGGCACGGTGGGCGTAGATAACCTTGCGCTGTCCCCAGTCAACAAGCCGGAAGTCCAGCTCAGCGCAGCCCAGGGCACGATCGGGCTCGGCATTCAGATCTCTGCAAGCAACACCACGGTCAAGGGTCTGGCGATCTACGGCTTCGGCACCGCCGCCAACACCAACGGAAGCGCCAACATTGAGATCGAGAGCGGCGTCACCGGCGCAACGATTCAACAAAACGTTCTTGGCGCCGCCGCCGCGAGCTTTGCCGATCCCGGAAACACGACTCGTTCCATCGGCGATAACGTCCGTTCGGCGTCCGGCAAATCGGGGACCCTGCAGAACAACCTGATCGGGTTCTCCCAGGGGAAGGGAATTGCGCTGGAAACGACGTCGACGGGCTGGATCATACAGAACAACGAAGTCCGCAACAACGGCATCAACAACCCTGGCCTGGGCGGAATGAACATCGGCACCGGCTCGACGGCGACCGTCTCAGGGAATCTCTTCATCAGCTCTGTGGGACCGGGGATCGATACATTCCAGAGTTCCGGCTCTTATACCATTACCGACAATACGGTCACCGGAAACGGAACCGGCTCGGGAGGTACTCTGGTTGACCCGGGCATTCGCATCTACGGCAGCTCCAACACGGTCAGCAAGAACAACATTTTCTCTAACGTCGGCGCCGGCGTATTGGTGACCTCGGGAGCTTCCACCACGGTCATCAGCCAGAATTCGATCTACTTGAACGGGACCGCCGGCGGTTCGCCGACGCATGAGATCGGAATCGATCTGCTGTCAGCGACTGACAACCAGAGCCTGGGCACTTCGCCGTTTGTCACCTTGAATGACCTCAACGACACTGACACCGGCGGCAACGGCCTGCTCAACTATCCGATACTTCAGACGGCTACGATCAGCAGCGGGCAGTTGACGCTGACCGGGTTTGCCCGTCCCGGATCAGCGATTGAATTTTTCATCGCGTCGCCGGATCCTTCCGGCTTCGGCCAGGGACAAACCTATGTGACAACTCTGACCGAAGGCTCCGGCGCCGACCTCGACAACACCACAGGCACGTACGGCCCGGGCGCGATCAACGGCATCGCTCAGGGTACGGACAACACGAACCGCTTCAAGTTTGTGATTGCCATGCCTCCGGGCGTTGGAAGCGGTACCGTGCTCACAGCTACAGCTACCGCCGGCGGCGCGACTTCGGAGTTCTCCGGCAACGTGATTGTGACCACCGTGGCTTCGATCTCCGGCAAAGTCTACCTGGATGCGAACCACAACGCCGTCGCCGATAGCGGCGAAGACTGGACGAGCGGCGCAAGCGTGTTTGTAAACCTGGTGCAGTCCGGCGCCGTGGTGCAATCGGTAACGGTCCCCGCGGGGGCTGGGACATTCACGTTCAACAACGTGATCAGCGGGACGTATTCCATTGTCGTGACGAACTCAGCATCGGGCACCGTTGCCACGCCGCCTTCCACGTTTGCGTTCGTGAATCCCGCCCCTGGCACTCTTCAAGTAACGGTTTCAGGCCCTTCTGTAAGTAATGAGAATTTCGGGCTCTTCAAGGGCAGTCTGGTCAGCGGCAAAATCTTCAAAGACAACGGCGCCGGAGGCGGGACTGCGAACAACGGAGTGCTCGACGGGGGCGAAGCTGGCATCAGCGGTATCACCGTGCGAGCTACCGACGGCGGCGGCACCACGTACGATACGGAGCAGACGGCCAGCGACGGCTCCTACACCCTGTACGTCACACCGGGGGCGACGACGGTGGCCATCATCGAAACCAACGGCGCCGGGTTCATTTCTACCGGTGCATCCGTCGGCACCACGGGTGGGACCTACAACCGATCCACGGATACGGTTTCCTTCACCAAAGCTGGCGAGGCCATCTACACCGGCGTCAACTTTGGCGACGTGCCTTTGAATGCGTTCCAGAACGATCAATCGCAACAGGGCTTGCCGGGCACCGTGCTCTTCTACGCGCATACCTTTGCCCCGGGCTCTGCTGGGCAGGTGACCTTCTCGATGGCGTCAACCACCACGCCCAGCAACGTCGGCTTCACTCGGCTCCTCTACCAGGACAGCAACTGCAACGGCCTGCTGGATCCTGGCGAGGCAGTGGTCAGCGGTGCGCTGACGACTGTCGCAGGAACGAATCTGTGCATCATCATGAAAGTGTCCATCCCCAACGGCGCGCCGTTCAACGCAACCGACAGCACAATCATCACCGCCGCCTTCTCCTATACCAACGCCAGCCCGGCGCTCTCCGCTACGTACATCGTGACGGATTTGACGACGGTCGGTACACCCAGCAACGCCGGACTGCGCCTGGAGAAGAGCGTGGACAAGACTACGGCTCTCCCCGGCGCGAACCTGACCTACACTGTGACCTTCGTGAACGACAGCAGCTCGCCGCTCTCGACGCTGAAGATCAACGACAGCACACCCGCGTTCACCACATTTGTCAGCGCCACTTGCCCGGCAGTCCTGCCCAATAGTTTGACGGGATGCTCCGTGACCACGCCCGCCGTCGGCGCCTCCGGCGCGATCCAGTGGACCTTCACCGGTACTTTGGCTCCCAGCCAGACAGGTACGGTGACGTTTGTGGTGAAGATCAATTAGAGGGTGGAAGAGCGGCCCTTTAGGGCCGCGAATGGATTCCTTAAAGTCCAGGCTTTAGCCCTGGTGCAATACTTCGCGAAGCTGGCACTTCTCGCCCGCCCGGCCCGGCTTTGACAGTTCGTTTCCGCCGCTGTTAATCTGACGAATGGCCTGCCTCTACTGCGTCCCCGTCGTCTAGCCCGGCCTAGGACATCGCCCTTTCACGGCGGTAACACGGGTTCAAATCCCGTCGGGGACGCCAACAAATGAACAACTTGCGGGTAGCTTTGTGAGATTCAGTGCCTTAGTCCGACGACTGGTTCTTCTTTAATATTTGGCCAAAATTGCTTTCCGCAAATTCCCACCAATTCCTTCCGTTGCCATAACTGCTCATGTCTGGCTCAGAGCTGTCGCCGTACTGCGGCGATACCCGAGCCGGAGAAGAGCATCAAAACAGCCAGGCGCCGCAGTTGATTTGCGGCGAGGGACGGTCTGTACGGAGCAATGGCCATCGGCAATGAGCCTGGGACTTGGACCGAGTGGGCATGGGGGATACCCCTGATCCTCCTCACTGTGCTCATTCATGTCGTTGGGTTCGGACTCAATCGACGTTGGATTCTTCGGGCTTCGAGCCGCGAGGTGCAAGACCGCCACCCCGAGGTTATGTTTGTGATCGTGATAACTCTCATGACCTTGCTAGCTACCAGCCTGCATGCCATAGAGGCGGGTATCTGGGCGGCTGCCTATCGGTTTCTGGGCGCTTTGCCCGACAACCGGTCTGCGATGCTCTACTCGCTGAACGCCATAACAAGCTACGGGCACGTCAATCTTCGTTTGGACGAGAGGTGGCACCTCATGGGTGCCATGGAATCGCTCAACGGATGGCTATTATTCGGCCTCAGCACAGCCTTTCTATTCGCGGTTGTCGGGAGAGTCTTTTCTTCTCTAGATCGCCGGGAACGGGATCGCCCGTGATTGTTATTCCTCGCTCCGGATACGACAGTGGCGATCAAGCTGCGCGCAATTTGGTTTGTGGATAATGCATCAACGCATCGCGGGGATTTGAGAAGGTGTCGTGTATGTCGCCATACAGTGGGGCGGCGATGGCCGCAAGATTTTGGCTAAGGGTGATCATGTCGGTGATCGGTAAAGGGATTGGTACGCCCGATTGTTCGTAGTGATTGCGAACTTCCCTACGCAACGCTTCGGCAGATTGCTGAACGTCGACAGCGCTGGTCGAAGCCTTTCCGGCAATGTCGTCGGCCATGGCCCTCACGAGGACGGCCATGCTTTGTTCAAACGAACCCTGTGCTTCGGCGATTCTTGGCGGTAACACCGAAGTCCGTAGTTCCGCGAGATACTGCAAGTACGTCATCTGCACCTGTAACAAAACCCCGAGCGCTGGTTGCCATCGGTTGAAGTCGGCGCGAATTTTGAGTTTCCTCTCGCGTGACGGGCCGAACTCAAAGAGTACAGCGTCAGATTGCGCCTTGACCGCAGCGAATCCTTGATTGATCTGATCTCGTAATTGCATGGCCCGCTTGGCGGCTACCCCGCGGTCGGCACTGCGTGACAGGTCGAAGAGTTCGGCCAGCTTCGCCAAATTTCGGCAAAACAGGTCTTGCATCTGCTCGAGAGCGCTTTTTGCCCAGAGCCGATCAAAGATCAGCCACATGCAGGTCAGGCCCAGCAGTACGCCAACGACGCGGTCGCGGGCAATGGATAGAGAGGTCTGAGGCGCGAACTCCTGCAAGTGGATCAGATAGAACGCAAAAGCGACTTGGAGGCCGAGATAGGAGAGTCTTGGGGTTGAGGTTAGAACCCACGCTGCAATTGCAGTCACGGCCGCGAACAAGAGCGTGAAGCCGGTGATCGAATCGAGAAAGGGAAGCACAAAGATCTGGGCGCCCATCCCGAAGACGAAGCCGCCGATGATTGCCCCTCCCAGTCGAAGGAATTGCTTTTGCGTCGACGAACCGATCGTCGACAGCGCCGTGAAGATGCAGGTGACAACCGCAGTACTGAGACCGGGCCAGGCGATCGCGTTGTAAGCCAGATAGGCAAGCATTGTGGCCAGCGTGCCGCGCACAGCGAACTTAAGATGTTCGATATTCGAAAAAGCGTCGCCGGCGAACAGACGCGAGCGGACTTCTGTACCCAGTGCCGGCGGAACAAAGAATTCCTCTGCGCTGGCTGTGCCGGAAAAGGCATGCGGTATGAGAGTAACTGTTCGCTCCATTTCTGGGAGAAGCGGCAACTCCGACCGCTCAGATTGGTTCGGGATTTCGATTACACGAGGCAGCTGACGCTGCCGCAGGTCCCCGCGAAGATCTGAGACTTCGTCGGCAAGGCGCAAACACCTATTGCGCTCTGCCGTGGGCAGTGAAATGGACTGGTGGGAGCAAACGACGCACAGACTGGCGGCAAGATCGATCAACTGCCCCAGCAGAGCGACGGCGATGTTCAGCTGAGAGACTAATGGCCGCGGGGCATCGGAGTGGAGCAACTGCTGTCGCGCTCGGGAAGTGCCGAGCGCTGAATACCGGGCAATTTCTTTTTCCACTTTGGCGCTGATAGGATGGCCGGCAGAAATCTGCCGTAACACATCTTCAATGGCCTGCAATCTGCTGTCAATGGCGGCGGTTAAGACATCGATAGGCCGTATGCGGTGAAAGACGTATTCGACGACAACGGTTACTGCCGCGCCGAGGGCGAGCGACCCGCAAATCCAGAGAGTGCCCTCAGTCCGCGCCTCAACCGAGAGTTGAGTTGCATCCCAGAGCGGGATGATGCCGCCAATGACCGCGCCAAAGAAGACGGCAGTGAAGTAAACGGTAATGACGCTGAGCAGATAGAACGCCAGGAAGAGTGAAGCCGTAATCAAGAGAAAGTGAGTGAGGGGGTCATCGATCATCATCATGACCCCGAGCAGCATGTACATTGTTCCAGCTGCGGTGATGATCACAATGGTGATACCGCTCTGCAGCGTTGTTCTCTGACTCTCGTGGCTGACGAAGAAAGCGGCGACGGCACCCAAATACCCGAATGGGATACGGAAGGTCATCACCAGCACCATGGTGATGGTGGCCGCGATCGTAATGCGCGCTACCAGCCATGCGCGCCCAGGATAGGGAGCCAGTTCGTTCCTAAGGAGCTGCCAGAACCAGGCGTTGGCGTCGGCCAGCGTCCTCGACCGAGGCACCGCAGGTAGCGCCTCCCCCTGAGACGACATAGGCTACTGGGTCCTTGCGGGAGAGCCCGGGCGCATGACTACGACCGCCGATTCGCTGAGGCGAAACGGCTCGGTCTCAGGCGCCAGGATGCGCACGCGCACCGGAAAACGTGTGGCCAGATGTACCCAGTTGAGTGAGCGTTGCACATCGGGCAGTGCGGTAGAAAACGATCCAACCTGGGTCGTGTCCGGCTGGACGCCATAGCCGACGCTGTCCACAATGCCGTGGTATCGCACATTCGGTCGTGAGAGCACGAAGACGTCGGCGCGCATTCCCGGCCTGATATGTTTCAGCTGAGTTTCGCGGAAGTTTGCTATAACCCACCAAACGCGCGTGTCGATCAGAGTGAAGACTTGCTGGCCGACGTGTGCGTATGCGCCCTGGGAAATGGTCAAGTTCGTTACCCGGGCATCGAAGG
>DATFQZ010000267.1:0-3609 GCA_035263765.1 Candidatus Angelobacter sp.
CGTCCCACTTGCGTCAACCGATGGGCATCCACCTTGCCGCCCACCTTGGAGGTAAGCCAGAAATGACTGCCGCGGTCGCTGTACAAGGCACAGAACAAGCCTTTGCGTTCGATCACTTCCCGCAACCCCGCCATCACCGTCGCCGTCGATTCTTCCTCTACCAGCTGGGCATAGTTGATTTCGCTGGTGGCGTCGTCCAGGATCACGATCAGGTCGTAATCCCGATCGTCCGGAAACCACCGATGCTTGCTTCCATCGATCGGCAGCATCATCCCCGGCAACGGTCTCCGTGGCCGCCGTCTTCGTTGCCAACCGCGCTTTTTCCGCCGCGCTACCAACCCCGCTCCCTGCAGCGCCTGCTTCACCCAGCTATCGCTGAGTCCAATCCCGTGTTCTCCCCTCAGCTTCTCGTGGAAATGACGTACGCTCAGATCGAAATACTTGCTCTGCTACAGCTCGAGCACCTTCTCGGCCGCGGCCATCGGCACCCGGTGGATGCTCCGCTTCCCCCGCCGCTGATCGAACAGCCCCGTATACCCGAACTCTTGGTACGCCTGCCGCTTGCGCTGCATGTTGCGCACACTCATCCCGGCGATCTCCGCCGCGTCCGTCCAGCTGATCTTCTTCGCCATTGCTTTCAGGATCACGTCCTGCAGTTTCATCATCCGCTCCATCTCGGAGGCGGGTATCGTTTGACCTGGTTCCAACTTCCAGCGTCGCCCGCTTCCGGCTCGGACCGGACAACTCACATGCTAACGACACTAGAAAATTGTCGTGTCGTTAGCTTTTCAAGTTGTCCGGTTTTATTAGCACGTCATCTGTCCGGTTTGCATTGGAAAGTGACAGCGGCCGTTAGGCCGCCTCCTTCTTGGTTTTGGGTTTTGGCTTGTCTCTTTGAGAGGACAAAAGCCGTGGTCGGCGCGGTGGGAAAGTGGGAATCTCGCGCCTTTCGCGAGATTCCCAAGGGAGTGTGGGAGCCGGTGAAAACCGGCGGTTGGTTTTCACCGGCTTCCATATTCCCGCCTTTTCCACGGCGCTTGGCGTGCGTTTTCGATGCCAGCGCTTGGCCTGCCGCGTCATACCTGCCGACGACGTGCGGCCCAAAGCGGATGGAGACGGCCCCGTCCAGATGCTGATGGATCGTTACCCTCTGTTTCGCCAGGCGGTAGCGCCAACGGGACTTGTCGATCTGCCACCAGCGCCCGCCGATTGCCACCGTGTTGTCCTGGTCCACCACGCGCTCACTCTGCACCGAGAAGACGAAGTCCAGGTCGCGCCGGCTGCAAGGGCGAAACGCCGTTCCTCGCTCCTGCGCCGTCACCGAAAACTTCTCATTGAACTCCCCGATATACCGCTCTCGCAGAAACCGGTTCGCCTCCTCCAGCGTGATGATCCCGGCCAACCGCAGCTCCTGCGGCAGCCGATTCTGCCAAGTCCCGAAGTTCCGCTCCGAGCGTCCCCGCGCTTCCGGCGTGTACGCCGCAATCGTCTGGATTGCCAGTTCCTGCATCGCTCGCCCGATTTGCGTCGGCCGGCTCTTGTCTACCTTGCCCCCGGCCTCCGGCGTGTAGAAGAAATGGCTGCCCCGGTCGCTGTACAGCGCGCAGAACAATCCCTTGCCTTCGATCACTTCCCGCAGACCCGCCATCACTGTGAGGGTCGATTCTTCTTCCACCAACTGCGCGTAGTAGATCTCGCTGGTGGCATCGTCCAGAATCACGATCAGGTCGTAATATCGATCGTCCTGAAACCAGCGATGCTTGCTGCCATCGATGTGCAGCAGCATCCCTGGCAGCGGCCGACGCGGACGCCGTCTCCGATGCCGACCACGCTTTCGATGTCGCGCCACCAGGCCCGCTCCTGGCAGCGCCTGCTTGACCCAGCTGTAGCTCAGGCGAAGGTCGTGCTCCTGGCGCAGCTTCTCATGGAAGTGCAGCACGCTGAAATCGAAGTACTTCTCCTGGTACAGCGCCAAAACGCGTTCCGCAGTTTCCATCGGAATCCGATGGACGCTGCGCTTGCCGCGCCGCTGATCGAACAACCCGTCGTAACCGAATTCCTCGTACCGCTGCTTCATCCGCCGCATGGTTCGCTCCGAGACGCCGGCGATCTCCGCCGCCGCCATCCAGGTGATCTTCTTCGCCATGGCCTTCAAAATCACGTCTTGCAGTTTCATCATCCGCTCCAGTTCCGCAGCGGAGATCTTCTCTGGGGTCGTCAACCTCCAGCATCCCGCTGCCTCTCAGACCGGACAAATCACGTGCTAATTGGACCGGACAATTCACATGCTAGTGTAGTGCGTCGTAAGTAGTAACCAATATAATCGGGAGGGCGTCTCTATAATGAGGAGACGCCGCGATGCGCATTGCCCCGCCAGTGGTGCTGGATGCTTCCCAACAAGAGACTTTGAAGCAGTGGGCCGGTTCGCGCTCGCTTCCTACCCGCCAGGTCGAACGAGCCAAGGTTGTGTTGTTGGCGGCGGCTGGGCGGACCGATCTGGAGATCGCTGCTGCCTTACGGATTACGAATCAAAAGGCCGCTCGATGGCGCAAGCGATTCCTGAGATTGGGCCTCCAGGGCCTGACCAAAGATGCGCCGCGACCAGGTCGCAAGCCGGCCATTACGGCACGAGTGAAGGCGGAGGTGGTTGGTAAGACGACACAATCCAAACCGGCCAATGCTACCCATTGGAGCACCCGGACAATGGCAGCCGAAATGGGCATCAGTGAGGCAACGGTGCGCCGCATCTGGCACGCCCATGGGCTCAAGCCGCATCTTGTTAAGAGCTTCAAAATCAGCAAAGACAAGCACTTCGCCGAGAAACTGGAAGACATCGTGGGGCTCTATCGGAATCCACCCGAGCACGCGATCGTGATGTGCGTCGACGAGAAGAGTCAGATTCAGGCTCTGGACCGTACCCAGCCTGGCTTGCCGCTGAAGAAGGGCCGCTGCGGAACGATGACTCACGACTACAAGCGCAATGGGACCGCCACGCTGTTTGCGGCACTGAACGTGGCCGACGGCACCGTAATCAGTATGTGTGATGACCGCCATCGCCACCAGGAATGGCTCCAATTCTTAGGGGTGATTGACCAGGTAACACCAGCCGGGAAAGCTCTGCACTTGATCGCCGACAACTATTCCACGCACAAACACACCAAGGTGCAGCGGTGGCTCAAACGGCATCCTCGGTTCCACGTACACTTCACGCCGACCAGTTCATCATGGCTGAACATGGTGGAACGTTTTTTTCGGGATCTCACGCAGAATCGATTGCGCCGCGGCGTCTTCCGCGATGTCGAAGAGCTAATCATGGCAATGGGAGACTACATCGACCGGCACAACGACAATCCAAAACCGTTCATCTGGACCGCCAAGGCGAGCGACATCTTGGAAAAAGTGAAGCGCGCCCGGAGGGCCCTGAATATTGTTCGATCTGTATGACGCACTCCACTAGCGACAGAAGCAGACAGAGAAGATGACGCTCGTTCCAAGCAATGATATGATCCAGGAACTCACGGCGGCAGCTTCCCATCCAACGCTCGGCAGTTCCATTCTCCGGACGCTTGCACGCTGTTCGTTTGGGTGTCAATCGCGGTCGCCCGCAGG
>DATFQZ010000268.1:0-8926 GCA_035263765.1 Candidatus Angelobacter sp.
TGTTTCTGCTGCAGTGTGCTTTCAATGTCGCGCGCCAGCTCTTCAAAGCGCAGATTGCTCACCGCGACTCCGAAATAACTGGTGGCGACGTCTTCGAGCTCATGGGCTTCGTCAAAGATCACAGCTGCGAAGTCAGGCAGGATGCCGGCGTCGGGCGCGCCACTCTGGCGCAGCGCCAGGTCGGCGAAGAACAAATGGTGGTTGACGATGACAATGTCGCTTTCCATCGCCCGGCGGTGCATTTCCGTAATAAAGCAGCGTTCCCACTGCTTGCATTTCTGCCCGGTGCAGCGGTCGGTACGCGCGTCGAGCTTGTGCCACAGCTGGTTGGTTTCCGGAAGCTCTTTCAGCTCCGCCCGATCCCCGGTTTCCGTCAGCGGCTCCCACGCTGCGATCTGCCGGTAGTGTTCAATTTCCTCGAGACCGTTCAGCACCGGCTGCTCCGCCAGGTCGTAAAGCTTCTGGCGGCAGAGATAATTGCTACGCCCCTTCATGTAGCAGACGCGCAGCTTGCCAGGGTGTTGAGCGAAAAGATTCTGCTCCAGAAATGGAATGTCCTTGAAGAACAACTGCTCTTGCAGGTTCTTGGTGCCGGTGGAAATGATCACGCGCCGGCCGCTGCGGATCACCGGCAGCAGGTACGCCAGGGTCTTGCCGGTGCCGGTTCCTGCCTCAACGATCAGATGCCGGCGCTCGCTGAGCGCTTTCTCCACGGCCTCGGCCATCTGCAGCTGTCCGCGGCGAAATTCATACTGGGGGTGCGCCTTGCTGAGCAGCCCGCCCGGCGCAAAGAACTGGTGCAGCGTGGGCAGCTTGGAGGCTGTGGCGATTTCGGGATGAGAAGAGGAGGCCATGGGGGTGCGTGTTCTAATAATATCTGACCACAGATGTAGAGACGTGGCATGCCACGTCTCTACGGATTACGCATCGTGCCCGACACTATCACATCCCGCCTACCCCTTCTCGCCATCATCGGCCGGCCGAACGTTGGGAAGTCCACGCTCTTCAACCGCCTGATCGGATCTCGGCGAGCCATCGTCGGCGATGAGCCGGGCATCACCCGCGACCGGCTGTATGGCGAGGCTTCCTGGCAGGGACGCACGTTGCGCGTGGTGGATACCGGCGGCATCATACCTGACGAAAAAGAGTTGATCCCGGCGGAAATCTTCCGCCAGGCGCGCGTGGCGCTCGACGAAGCCGCCGCCATTGTTTTGGTGGTGGACGGCCGTACGGAGCTTGCTGCGCCGGACATGGAACTGGCGCGCCTGCTGCGCCGCCTGGGCAAGCCGCTCTTTCTGGCGGTCAACAAAATTGATTCGACGAAGCAGGAGGCCGAAGCCGAAAACTTCCGTACGCTCGGGATCTCTGAGCTTTATCCTGTTTCTGCTGAGCACGGCACGGGCACCGCGGAGCTTCTAGAAGCTGTTCTCGCTGTCATTCCGTCCGCCGAAGCGACGGCCGAAGAGCGCGCGGAGGCCGAGGTCGAGCCTGACGCAACCCGCCAAGAGAGGGAGACGCGCGTAGCCATCATCGGCCATCCCAACGTCGGCAAATCCACACTGCTCAACGCGCTTACTGGAACGGCGCGCGCCATTGTCTCTCCCGTTGCCGGGACTACGCGCGATGCGGTGGACGAACTGATGGAAAAGGATGGCAAGAGTTATCGGTTCATTGATACCGCAGGGATCCGCCGCAAAGGCAAGACGAGCCTGATGGCGGAGAAACTTTCCGTGGTGATGGCGCGCAAGCATCTGGAAGCCGCCGATGTCGCCCTGCTGGTGCTGGACGCGGTCGAAGGCGTGAGCGCGCTCGACGCCGCCATCGGCGGCTATGCCCACGAGAGCGGACGCTCGGTCATCATCGTTGTCAACAAGTGGGACCTCGTCAGTGGCGCACGCGAGGACGGCCAGCGCCCCGCGGATCGGGAACTCTATGAAGATCAGGTCCGCCGAGCGCTGAAGTTTCTGAATTACGCGCCCATTGTGTTTGTCTCAGCGTCTTTCGGGAAGAACGTAGACAAGATCTTCAAGCTCCTGGAGCTGGTGGAAGCAGAACGGCGCAAACGCATCTCGACAGCGCAGATGAACCGGTTTCTGGAAACTGTGGACTTCGAACGCGCGGGCGTACCTCACCGGCAGAAGGTCAAGGTCTTCTACATGACGCAGGCATCGGCCTCACCGCCCACGTTCGTTCTCTTCACAGACCGGGACGTGAAGCTGCATTTTTCCTACGAGCGCTTTCTCGAAAATCAGATCCGCAAGGCGTTCGGGTTCACCGGCACGCCCATCCGCATCAAGAATCGCGCGCGGAGCAAAGTGGAGCTGGGACCAAGGAAGCGACGCTAGCCAGCCAGGTATCCAACGCCTGCAGGGCCTGTTCACACACCATTCTGTGTCGCTGCTGCTTGTCGCGGACCCTGCGACGCGTAGCGTCATCGAGTTGAGGGAGAAGATCGAAGGTGATGTTGGCGGGCTGAAAGTTTTTGGCTTCCGCGTGGCAGATGTAATGAACCAGAGATCCTAACGCCGTTTCCCGCGGCGGCGGGACTGCGTCCAGACCCTGCGCGATGCGAGTCACGTTGATCCCCGCCAGCAGGCCCATGGCGATGGATTCGGTGTAGCCTTCAACGCCGGAAATCTGTCCGGCAAAGAAAACGCCAGCGTGCCGCTTAAGACTCAGCGCTTCGCCGAGCAGCGAGGGCGCGTTGATGTAGGTGTTGCGGTGGATTTGCCCGTAGCGGATGAATTTGGCATTCTCGAGGCCGGGAATCAACCGCAGCACTCTTGCCTGCTCGCCGAATTTCAAATGGTTCTGGAAGCCGACCAGGTTGTACGAATCCGCGCGCAGGTTTTCGCGGCGCAATTGCACCACGGCGTAGGGCCGCTTGCCGGTGCGGGGATCGTCAAGGCCTACCGGCTTCATAGGGCCGAAGCGCAACGTATCGCGCCCGCGCCGCGCGATCTCTTCGATCGGCAGGCAGCCTTCAAAGTAGTTCAGCTTCTCCCAGTCGTGTCCCTCGACGGATTGCGCCGCAGTCAGAGCGTCGACAAAACGCTCATACTCATCCTTCGTGAAAGGACAGTTGATGTAGTCGGCCGTGCCTTTGCCGTAACGCGCGGCAAAGTACACGCGCTCCATGTCAATGGAATCGGCTTCAACAATAGGGCTGATCGAATCGTAGAAGAAGAGATGGTCGCTGCCGGTGAGTCGCGCGATTTCCTGCGAAAGGGCGTCCGACGTCAACGGCCCGGTGGCAACGACAGTCGGGCCATCGCTCTCGGCGATGCACGTGACTTCTTTGCGAACAACCTTGATCTTGGACTCGGCGGAGATGGCTTGTGTGACTTTCGCCGCAAAAGCTTCCCGGTCCACGGCCAGCGCGTGCCCTGCGGGCACCGCCGTCTCCTGGGCGATCTTCATCAGCAGCGAACCCGCGCGCCGCATCTCTTCTTTGAGCAGCCAG
Source organism: Candidatus Angelobacter sp. (assembly GCA_035263765.1). GTDB lineage: Bacteria > Acidobacteriota > Terriglobia > Terriglobales > Acidobacteriaceae > Angelobacter. The sequence goes on from DATFQZ010000268.1 coordinate 3,464, forward strand.
GGAGCGGTGTTCTCGCTCTCCGACTTCAACGAGTTGGAGCAGACGAGCTCGGCGAACTTGCCGGTCTGGTGCGCGGGCGTGGCTTTCGCCGGACGCATCTCGTAGAGTTCAACCTCCATGCCGTGCCGCGCGCACTGCCATGCGGCCTCGCAGCCGGCCAGTCCCGCGCCGATGATCTTAATTTTCACTTCGCCGCCTTCTTATCCACTTCGGCAAGCCGGTCCAGCGCCTCGTCCATGATCAACATCGTTTCCCATGCGCCCAGAATCTCCGCGCCCAGCGACTCGTAAAACTTGATCGCCGGCTCATTCCACTCGAGCACCATCCAGCGGATGCCGTAGCAATGTTCCTGCAAGGCGATCTGCGCCAGATATTGCAGCAATGCCTTGCCGATGCCTTTCCCGCGCATCTCCGGAAGGACAAACAGATCCTCCAAGTAGAGACCGGGCCGCCCGCGCCAGGTGGAGTAGTTGTAGAAGAAAAACGCAAAGCCCGCGGGACGGTTGTCCCATTCGGCGATCACGCAGCGGTACTTCGGGTTAGGGCCAAACCCGTCTCGGATCAAATCTTCTTCCGTCGCGACGACCGCTTGCGGTTCGCGCTCGTATTCAGCGAGACCGCGGATGAAATCGAGGATCAGCGGAACGTCGGCGGCGGTGGTGTTGCGGATGGTCAGCATGAGCGAGAAAAAACCTTACCGCTGATTTTCGCTGATGAACGCGGATAAGGCAATTCCACAAGTGCCGCGATGGTCGGCCACGGGTTAAATGGAACTCAGACTCCTTCCCTGTGTCATCTTGTCTATAACAACGACGGCGGTGTCAAGGGCGTAGGGGCCGACATTCTTGTACACAACGCCGCCTTTCATCACGAACGCGACTCGGCGTACGGCGGTGATGTCTTTGAGTGGATCGCCATCGAGGGCAATGATGTCTGCTTGCAGCCCTGGCGCAATCGACCCGATCTCATCCGCCATTCCCAGCGCTTCCGCAGCCAGGGAATTGGCAGAGACCATGGCCGTCATTGGGTCCACGCCGGCATCGCGTACGCGGTCGATGAATTCTTCCGCATTGCGGCCGTGGGCGCCCGCAACGGCGTCTGTCCCGAAGACGATTTTCAATCCTGGAGTCTTCACGGCGCGCCGCATCAGCTCGTGCATCATCGGCAGGATGTCTTTCATGGATGCAAATGCCTCGGGTGTTTTGGGGAAGAAAGGTGTGCCCGCATACTTATCCGCATTCAGCAGGTACGTCTCAATGAGCAGGCCGGCCTGAGGGTCGAAGTAAGTTCCTTTTTCGGCCATTAGCTTCAAGTCGTCATCGGTTGCGCCCAGCCCGTGCTCGACTTGTGTGCAGCCGGCGGTCGTGGCGGCGCGAACCGCGTCGCGGAAGGCGTGGACCAGCGTGCGCAGGCCGATCTTCTTCGCTTCATCGCAGGCTGCATTCAACTGTTCCTGCGACAAGGTCATTCCGCCCTGGCGCATGCCGCCAGATGCATAAATCTTAATGAGGTCCGCGCCGGCATTTTTTTGCGTCCGTACGTAGGCGCGGATTTCATCGGGGGTGCCGGTCTGTTCGCCGCGACCGCTGAGCGGCGCGACCGAAGTCAGGATGCGCGGCCCCGGCAGCAGGCCCTTGGCTATGGCGTCGCGCAGAGGCACATCAGCGGGCGATCCTACGCTTTGCACAGTCGTGAAGCCCGCCATCAGCATGGCCCATGCGTTCGAAGCGGCGCCATACGCCGCCTCTGCTGGGCTCGCGTCAGCGCCAGCCAGCTTCCCGTTCGAGCCGAAGAACCAGGTAAGGTGAACATGCGCGTCGATCCATCCCGGTAATATCGTCAGGCCGCGGAGGTCGTAATCCACCGGCTCGGCTTTGGGATCGAGAGCGACAATCTTTGAGCCTTCGATCACGATGTGAGTGTTATGCAGAACGTGGCCTGTGCCGTCGAGCACCGTGCTCGCAGCGATTACGATTCGTTTGTTGCGCGGATGGGTTTGCGCGAGAGTCGGTTGCGCCACTGCGTCGGTCAGAACCGTCACGAGACACACTATGACCATGGCCAAGCGCGTCGTCACGCTGTGGCCTTCAAGTTGGCCAAGGCTGCGTCCTCGGCTTCGTAGTTGAAGGGTACCCCGACGCTCTCGGGAGGGTGCGCGCGCTCCCAGGCAATCGTCCGCTGGAACGCTACCGCCGGCGGCGTCGCTTCACGATAGCCCAGCTCCTCGCGAATGCGCGCCGAAGAGACCACGAGATGCTGCGCCGTCTTGTAGGGCCCAATGAGATGGGCTGGAGTCTTGTCGCGCGGCAACACCACGAACTCTCCTTCCCACCCGGCGGCCGCGGCGATCTTCCTTGCCCACTCCAACTCGCTGAAGGATTGGGATTCGCAGACATTGTAGGTGCGGCCTGCGGCGCGTTCCGAGGTTGCGGCCAAGGCGATTGCCGCGGCGACGTCTTCAACATAGCCGCGCGGCGTGCGCACCGGGGCAACATCGTCCGCGAAGAGGATGAAGCGCCGGGCATCGTCCATGCGTTTGAGGAAGGGATGGAAGCGGTGCGCGTAGTCGCCCGATCCATAGATCATGGGCAATCGCAGTATGGTTCCCGGCAGAGTGGCATTGCCGAGGACGATTCCCTCCACCGGCACTTTGTCATATTCGGCGTCCGCCCAGGAAACCATTTGTTGGAGTCTCTTGATGACCTCCGGAGGATAGGGCGGCGCGGTGCGCAAGGCCGAGTCCTCAGTCACGGGCAGCGGCTCCAAGCCGCCCGGCTCCATCCCGGTAAACACTCCCCAGGCCCGGTATGCGTCCATGCTGCTCAACACCACTACCCGCCCGGTGATCTCGCGGAGGGTTCCCATGAATTGTTCGGCCTGGCGTTTCGAGCTGAGGACAAAATCGATGACCAGGTCGAACTTCTCGCGGGCCAGAGCATCGCGATAGTCGGCGAGGTGATTGCGGTCGCCAATGATCTCGGCCACGCCGTGCGGAGGTACTGTCGTTCCGCGATGCAATACGGTCACGCTGTGTCCGGCTTGCTGAAGATCGCGAATCACAAATGGGCCGATGAATCCAGTTCCGCCGATGAGAAGGATTTTCATGGGAACCTCATGGTGTAGTTACTTCGTTGATTTCCATACGTTCGATAAGACCATCTCGAACGGTGTACACATGTTGGACGATCCGGTCCGAGAGAACTTTTCCCGTGAGATCGCGGATGACTTGGTGGACCTCAACCAATGTTCGGCCTGCTTCGTCAATTGCGAATCGTCGTGGCTCGACGTGAGGATCAATGATGGCCCATTGACGCGTCCAGTAATCGCGCACGGCAGCTTGACCCTGCACGCGTCCTCCCTCCATTGCGTTAGGCCAGTCCACATCAGGATGCATCATCGCCAAAACAGCGCCGATATTACGCGTGTTGAATGCAGCGTAAGCCTTCCGGAGCAGCTCCTGCGTCGATCTCATGCATGCTTCCTTCCGTGAAGATTTAGAGCTGGTGCACGAACTCATTGAGCTCAGAGCGCTTCACATAGTGCCGGCGCCCGATTGTGATGGCCTTGAGGCGTCCCTTGCGGATGTTCTCTAGTATGAAGTTGCGCGGCAGTCCGGAGAGTTGGGCCACCTCGTCCACTCTGAGCACGAGCCGGTCGGCGAGGGCCACAACATTAGCTTCGGGATCGTGGCCTTTGCGTTGGCGCGGCTCTATTTCCACCATGGGAATGAGCGCGCCAATCTGCGGCGCTCCCGGAGGCTGGCTCGGAATTCCCGAGGTAAAGCCCACAGCCCCTCGGCCCCCTACTTGCTTAAGGCGCTCTATTTCGTGAGCTGCAAACCAGGCCGTCTTGCCATGTTTGCTGTCGCGGTAATGGACCGTCAGCTGGCCGCGCTGAACTGCCCGCTCCACTCCCCGAGTGGAAAGGCTCAGCATTTCCGCGGCTTCCCGCTTGGATTTCAATTCCATAGAGGGAGAATAGCATACCTGCGACACATGCGACAATATTCACCGTTAAGGTGTCGATAGTGTCGGTCGCTTTGATTCGGTGCTTTCTTCTGAAATCCCGACCCTGAGCTTGGCGAAAGGGGAGGGATCCCTTTCGCCTTGACTAATCTCCGGGTTGCCAAACTCACTGCCGAGGCTGCGATTCGGCTATATGGATCCCTCTCCCGCTTTTGCGGGATCTGGACTTCGGAAGGAAGACTTAGAGGATGATCCTCGCATCCCCGACTCTTCTCGTGACTCTCTGCTGGTCCAGGTATTCGAGCAGTGGGATGGCGTACTTGCGCGTCACGCCCAGCAAATCCTTGAACGTTCCCACGTCGATCTTGGACGACTTTGCCTTTTGCGCTGCCATGAGCTGGCGCAAGCCTTCGAGCGCGCTGTGATGGAAGACCAGATCGTCGGCCAGCTTGACCAGGACGCGATCGCGCAGTAGGAGCGTGACCAGTTTCTGGGCGCGCGTTTTGTCCACTGGGAGCGCAGCCAGGACTTCCTTCATGAGGGGTACCTTGAGGCCGGCTTGTGCGAACGCCTTTTCGATCTGAGCTTTGGCTTTGGCCTCTTCGTCTTTGAGCTCAACGCCGCGTCCGGCCAGGCGGACTTGCTCGCCGGCGACCTCGGCTTTCTTGTCGCGTGCCAGCGCGGCCAGCACGGCTTCCATCACCGAGGAATGCAGTCCAAGCTTGTCGCGCAGTTCTTCCTTGCTCATGCCGGCGACTAGCGGGTTGGCTTTGTGGAACGCGTCCAACGCGGCGGCCGTGGCATCGCGGGCGCTCAAGAAGGCCTGGCTCGCCAGGAAGAATTCCCCTGCTTGAACAACTTTCTTCTGTTCAAGTTGGGCGGTCACCAGCGGTTGCAAGACGGACGACTTCAACCCGGTCTCGCGCACCGCTGCGGCCAGGGACAAGCCGTCTTGGCCGCGCCGGGCGATACGCGCCAGCAGGTTCTCTGCGCGTGTGCCTGTGGCCAGCGACTTGAGAAACTCGAGCCGGGCATCTCTTTTCTGGCGGGGCAGCGGAAAGGCATCCAGCACCACCGCGCCAGCGATGGTGACGACCGGCGAAAACTGCCTGAGGATGGCGTGGTCGCCGGGCAGCAATAAAAGTGGATCGGCAACGCGAAGTTGCGCCAGCGCCGTGGCGCCCGGTTTCAGCACGCCGCCTTCGTACAGCGCTACTTCCGCGATGGTTTCGGAGGCGAAGGCGTGCAGATGAACACGCGCGCGGTCCTTGAGCGGCTTCGCGTCTTTCAGCAGCGATATTTGGACTTCAAACTTATGCGAGGCATCGAGCTGTCCGAGGGCGGCAAGAGTCATGCCCCGAGCCAGCTCTTCCAGTTGCACGCCGGCCAGGTTGAGCGCAGTACGCTGCCCGGCCGAAGCCTGTTCAGCGCTCGCGCCGTGGACTTGCACGCCGCGCACCCGAGCCCGCTTGTGCGTGGGAAAGATCTCGACCTCTTC
>DATFQZ010000269.1:0-5927 GCA_035263765.1 Candidatus Angelobacter sp.
ACGCCAAGAACGGCCGGTAGTGATTCAGTTCGGAGCTCGATTCATCGCTATCGCGATGAACCCGCCTGAGGCGGGCTGACACTGCTAGTGGGTCAGTTTTCCAACTGACCCACTACGCGATTTGAATTATTTCCTCAGCGATGGTACCGTCCAAAGTTTCCCTGCGATGCGACACAAGCTCGAGTATTTTCCACTCCGGGCGATGGCGGCCTTGGTGGGTGTACTGCCCCGGTCTCTGGCCCGGGCGTTCGGCATCTGTTTAGGCTTGCTGGCGTATGTTGTTCATCCTCGTTTGCGGCACGTGGGACGTCGCAACTTGGATTTGGTGTTCCCCGACAAGAGCCGCAAAGAGAAAAAGAAGATCTTGCGCGGTGTCTACATCAATCTCGGCCGGCAACTGGCCGAATTCTGCCTGTTCCCTCGTTACACCAAGGAGAACGTCGGCCGCGTTGCTGTCTATGAGGGCTTCCAGAATTTCGCCGAAGCCGAGGCTCGCGGAAAAGGGGTAGTGTTCCTGACCGCGCACCTGGGAGGATGGGAGGTTGCGTCGTTTGCGCATTCTCTCTACGGCCACCCCATGAACATCGTCATGCGCCCGCTCGACAATCCCCACGTCGATGCCATGGTGGACCGTTACCGCACGCTGCACGGCAACCGAACATTTCCCAAGCAGGATTTTGCCCGCGGCTTGCTCAGCGCGTTGCGCCAGGGTGAAACTGTCGGCATTCTGATGGACACCAACATGACCCCGCCGCAAGGGGCGTTCGTGGATTTCTTCGGCATCCCCGCCTGCACCGCGACCGGCCTGGCCCGAGTTTCCGTGCACACCGACGCCGCGGTGGTTCCGGCGTTCGGTGTGTGGGATAAGCATCTGGGGAAGTACAGAATCTGCTTCGAGCCCGCGCTCAAGCTGGTCGCAACTGGCGACGACGAAGCCGATGCCCTGGCCAACACGGCGCTGTTCAGCAAAGTGATCGAAGCTTACGTCGCGAAATATCCCGACCAATGGCTGTGGGTGCACCGGCGCTGGAAGACGCGTCCGCCCGGTGCTGCGCCCATTTATTAATGTGTACGCGTCCCATTCTGAAGACAACAACGCTGCTGGCAGGGAGCAGCGGATGAAAGAAGAGGATAGAAAGGGTGAGTCGTTGACTCCCTATACTAACCATTGCATGTTGGGTGCATCGTGACCATCGAAGGCTCTATTCTGCACGGCAAGCACATCCGACTCGAACCTCTTGAACACCGGCACATCGCCGGATTGGCAGCCGCCTCGGCTGGCGAGGCTGAGCTCTACCGTTGGAGTCCGGTGCCGCAGGGCGAAGCTGAGGTTGCGAAATATGTCGATACTGCTTTGCATTGGAATGCGTCGGATTTCGCTCTGGCCTTCGCCATCGTGCGCTTGAGTGACTCAACGGTCATTGGCTCGACTCGCTTCTTTGCAATCGAGCGCTGGCCTTGGCCAGAGGGTCATCAGTTCCACAATCGCGTCACTCCCGATGCTTGTGAGATCGGCTACACATGGCTGACGCGCCCCGCGATACGCACCGAGGCGAACACCGAAAGCAAATTGCTCATGCTGACTCACGCATTTGAGAGTTGGCGCGTGCATCGGGTTTGTTTTCACACGGACGTGCGAAACGCGCGGTCGCGCGCGGCTCTGGAGCGTATCGGAGGAAAGTTCGAAGGCATCCTCCGTGCTCATCGCATCGCTGCGGATTATATCCCCCGTGATTCGGCGCGCTTTTCAATCGTGGCAGCGGAATGGCCGGAGGTAAAGCAGAAGCTGACTGAACTCCGTGACCGAGCCAACAGGTGACGTTGCGGCTCCATTCTCCGTTTGTGCTCACTTACCCCTGAGAGGTAATCCAAACGAGAACACGGATCCTTGACCTAACTGGCTGGTGACTTCAATGCGGCCGCCGTGCGCTTCAACGATAGCTTTGACAATGGCCAGTCCCATACCTGTGCCTTGCACGCGGTAGCGCTGGCTCTGGCCACGGTAGAACTTGTCAAAAACCATGGAGCGCTCCAGGTCATCGATGCCGGCGCCGCGGTCGGCAACGCTGGTGACCAGGCGGGAGTTCTTCACTTCGCTGCTGACGAAGATCGGCGCGCCCGGAGGCGAGTATTTGGCGGCGTTTTCCAGCAAATGCTGCAAGACCTTTTTGATCCAGGCCACGTCCATGGGCACTGCGGGCAGGGGCTCGGGCAGGCGGATTTCGACGGGGTGGCCGCTGAGCACCGGCTTGGATTCCTCCAGGGCAGCATCGATGGCTTCCCGGATCTGGTGAGGCTGGAGGTCGAGAGTGACTTCGCGGGCGTCGAGTTGGGCCATGACCACGGCTTCGCCCACCAGGCGGTTGAGGCGGTCGCTCTCTTCGTCAATCACCGCCAGCAAGTCCTGCTGATCTTCGGCAGAGAGTTTAGTTCCCGAACGCAGAGTGGTGACCGAGGCTTTGATCCCGGTCAACGGCGTGCGGAACTCGTGGGTGACGGAATCGAGCAGTGCTGAGCGCAGCCGTTCGCTCTCCTGTGAGGCAGCATTGTGGGCCAGATTTTCGACAGCGCGGGCACGCTCGATGGCCGTGGCGATCATGCTGCCGACGGCTTCGAGTGTCTGCCGCGAAGGCACCTCGCCAGTGATGCCGAACGCGCCCACGGTGCGGAAACCCATGCGCAGCGGCGTGACCACCAGCCGCCGCGCGTGGTCGAGGAGGAGTTCGCCTCGCGCCGATGCGTTGCGCAGGTCTTCCACCGGAATTTCCTGACGCTCCGAGTCAGACCGGTAGATATCATCGCGCTCCAGGAGATAAACGGCGGCGTGGGTTGCGCCGAAGGTTTCTGCCACGAAGCGGGGAAGCGTCTTCAGCAGTTCCAGCACGTTGTCCGCCACCAAGAGCTGCTGGCTGAAGATGTAAAGCCGCTCCACGTCACGACGGCGCCGATTGGCCTCCTCGGTTTGCCGGCGCGCACGGTCGGAAAGATTGCTGGCCACCACGGCAGCAAAGAAGAATGCAAACAGGGCCACCCAGTTCTGAGTGTCGGCGATGGTGAGCTTGCCGATCGGCGGCAGAAAGAAAAAGTTGAAGCATAAGGCGGCGGCGACAGACATCGGCAACGCGTAGCGCAGTCCCCAGAGGGCAGCTACGGAGAGAATAGCCAGCAGAAGACTGATCGCCACGGTGGTGGGATTGACGTGCAGCAGTTTCGCGTATACAAACACAATCAGCGCCACAATCGCGGCGCAAACCAGGAAACGCAGAGCTGCTCGCGGGGAGAACTTCACGCGCTGATTGTAGCTGAGCGGCGACAGGCCCGCGCAATCCGAGGACTTTCTTTGTGCCCAAGACACCGGAACAATGGCTGGAGCAGACCGCTCCGGAAAAGAAGACCGGCATCTTCAAGCTCTTTCTGGGCTACGCGCCCGGCGTAGGGAAGACCTACAACATGCTGAGCGAGGCCATTCGCCGCAGCAAACGCGGTGAGGACGTGGTCATCGGCGTGGTGGAGACGCACGGCCGCAAGGGCGTGGCCGAACTTCTCAGCCAGCTTCAGGCGGTTCCGCGCAGAAAGCTGGAATATAAAGGTACCGTCTTTGAAGAGATGGATGTTGACGCCATCGTTGCGCGCCGGCCGCAAGTGGTGCTGGTGGACGAGCTGGCGCATACCAACATCGAAGGCAGCAAGCACCGCAAGCGCTACGAGGACGTGCTGGAGATCCTGGAAGCCAAGATCGACGTGCTTTCCACCATGAACATTCAGCACCTGGAGAGCGTGACGCCGACGGTACAGACGGTCACGGGCATTCAAGTGCGGGAAACGGTACCGGACTGGGTACTGGAGCGAGCCAACGAGGTGGTCTTGGCCGACTTGACGCCGGAGGCCTTGCAGACGCGCATGCGCCGCGGCGATATCTATCCCGTGGAGCGCGCGGAGAAGGCTCTGAGCAATTTTTTCCGTGCCGGCAATCTTCTGGCACTGCGCGAACTGGCCTTGCGTCATGTGACCCATTCTGTCGACCGCAGTCTGGAAGAATACCTGCAGCGGAAGCGCATCGACCAGAACTGGGGCGTGGCCGAGCGCGTGGCCGTGTGCATCAGCTCGAATGCGGCCTCGCAACAGCTTATCGCCCGCGGCGCGCGCATGGCCCACGGCTTGGACGCTGATTTCTACGTGCTGCACATTGAAACCGGGAAAGGCCGGCCGGAAGACCGCACCGCATCCCTGGCCGTTAACATCCGCTTCGCGGAAAACCTTGGCGCCAAGGTTTTCCAGGTCCAGGGCAGCAACGTGGCCCGCGCTGTCGGCGATTTCATCCGTGAGCACAAAATCACCCAGGTGATCTTTGGCCGCAGAGCCGTGCACGGCTGGCGAAAGTATCTTTACCTGAACGCCATCCAGCGCCTGCTGGCGCACGCTACCGCGGTGGATATCCATATTGTGACGCAGGAAACGCAGCAGTGAGAAAAGCATTCAGCACGCAGCTTTTTTCTGCAATCCCGAGCGTCGCGAGGGATCCATATCATCTTGCAGTCATTAAGGATGAGATTTCATCTGAAAATCTGAGGTCATGCCCGGGGAGTCCGTATGCAAATGTGGGAAGGCATTCCGATCGTGACCTCCAGCGAGTCGAAGAAGACAGGGATCCCTCGCTGGCGCTTGGGATTTCAGAGGTAGGCTGAGTGCTGACGGGTTGCTAACTTATGACCGAACGCAGCCGCATCCTGGTAGTGGACGACGAGACCCAGATCACGCGCGTGCTCAAGACCGCCTTGAGTTCGCAGGGCTACGAAGTCAAGACAGCCAGCGACGGCGAGAGCGGGTTCAATGCGGCCATGGACTGGCTGCCTGATTTAGTCATCACCGACCTCGCGATGCCCGGCATGAGCGGCGTGGAGTTGTGCCGCACGGTGCGCGAACGATCGCAAGTGCCCATCATCGTTCTCTCGGTGCGCGGGGAAGAGAAGAGCAAGGTTGAGGCTCTCGATGCGGGGGCCGACGATTACGTGACCAAGCCCTTCAGTGTGAACGAGCTTCTGGCGCGGGTACGGGCCAATCTGCGCCGCGTCATAGCCGCGGAGGCGGGCGTGTCGCAACCCATTGAGGACGGCGACTTCCGTATTGACCCGGAGTCCAGGTTGGTCAGCGTGCGCGGCAAAGAAGTTCATCTCACGCCCAAGGAATTTGACCTGCTGATCTTCATGGCGCGCCATCCCAATAAGGTGCTGACACATCGCGTCCTGCTCAACGCGGTGTGGGGAGGCGAGAGCGTGCAGCAGCCGGAGTATCTGCGCGTCTTCATCAATCAATTGCGCAAAAAGATCGAGCCCGACGAGACTCCACAGTACATTCTGACCGATCCCTGGGTGGGCTATAGGTTTCAGCCCGGAGGCGAGGAGTCTTAACGCAAAATTGTATGCCCAGGCAGTTCGCAAGTCTTAGAGAGAATTTGATAATCGTGTAATTTGGTAATTGGGTAAGGTCGCCAGTCCGGTTTTCCAATTACACAATTACCAAATTGCGCAATTACTAAATCCAGAAAGGCCCGTTTGCCGACAGATCCCATTCACGACTTGGTGGCCCGGGAGCGCTGGGAAGAAAGCGCGGTAGCGCTCGCGGGGTTACCGCGCGACCAGGCTGCCGAGTTCATCGCCTCGCTGGCCGATGAGCAACAACAAGCTCTGTTCCAGCGGTTGCCCGTGGACGCCGCGGCGCAGATTCTGGTTCATTTTCCTTATTACCTCCAGTACGTTCTGCTGCACACGCGGGACCGCGCCGATATCCGCGCCATTCTCGATGAAATACCGCCGGGCGAGCGTATGCAGCTCTTTGACGAACTGCCGGAAGAGGCCTGGCAGCGTCTGGAAGAAGAGATCGGGGAGATCAAACTGCCTCCTTCACTTCAAAGTGCTCCTGTGGAAGCG
>DATFQZ010000270.1:0-4349 GCA_035263765.1 Candidatus Angelobacter sp.
TTCTTCGTGGACAATTTCAGGGGGCCCTTACAAACGGACGTCCTGGGAACAAGACGTTGGGCTGAATTGCACTCGGGATGCCACAGCTTGGAAAGAGGCGCCACCTTGTATGTTCCGGACTTAACATATGTCAATCATTTCTTTGCAAATCTTGAAGTTCCGGGCACAATCATTGGCCGCCGAAATGCCGTTGCCAGTGCTGAAACCGGTCCTTTTCTGCCGTTTTTTTCTACCGTTTCTCGTAACAGGAGTCAGGTAGATATCCCAACTGTCATAGGTGTGGAGGTGACACCGAGTATTTGGTGGGTCCGGTTTCATTGCCGGGGAATAAGCCTTCGCGGTCCGGCCTAATCCACCCCCGCTCCAGGCGGTGAGACGTGGCGGTGCCACGTCTCAGATTCAACCCCGGGAAGCGCTCTCGGAGTGATCGCGAGGAAGCAAAAGTGAGGTAGCAAAAGTAAAGCCCCGGAAGCGGCCGTTTAACCGTTCCGGGGCAATCTTGCTGATCACGTTGGGTCCTTACCTTGCCTGCGCCGTTTCCCCCAGGTTTTTAATCTGTCGTCGCGGGCTGGTAACGACTTACCGTGATCGATTGAGGTTGAAGTGAGTATCGGGCCGTTCCGGAGTAGCCGGAATTGGTGGAATTGCTTAAGGCCACGGCAAATGAACCCCTAGTGGAAAAAAACGGGCAACCTTGGGACGCAAGGCGCGATCGCGAATCGGTGTCTGACATCCCCAACGGGCGGCCGAGCCATCCAAGCTTGCAACGCTGTGCCTCATCTGGCAAGTCCCATGCGACGGATGATCCCTTTCATCATGTTGTTTTTGACTGCAGCTATGGCCTTGTCCGCCAGCTCACAGGAGAGCCATTTTGCGGAGGCTGGTTCGGGCGCGATGCTGACGCGATCGGCGTTTGCCCACGGCTATCGCCACGGCTACGAAGAGGGCTACCACCTTGGCAATATGGACGTAAACATGGGCCGCCTGGCGCGTAAGAAACGAGACCAGTTTCACGGCTTGAACCAGGGCTATTCTTCGCAGTTTGGTCCGAAAAAATCTTTCGAGGCCGGTTTTGAGGCCGGGTTACGAGCCGGATACAGCGATGGTTTCACCGGGCGCAGCTTTCGCGTCATCGGGACGATGCGCCAGCTGGCCCGAGCACTGGAACCGCCGTCTCCGGCGGACGCTTCAGGTGTTTACTTCGATCAAGGCGTGGCTTCCGGTTATCGTGACGGCTTCCAGCGTGGAGCGACCGGTCCTCTGGATCCGCCGCTGGACGCTGCGGCCATCGCCTGCGTGGCATTTCGCCCGCTCAAACCGCAGGATACGGCTGCGGAGGGCAGCTACTGTGAAGGCTATCGACGAGGTTACGTCATGGGCCACAATGATGCGATGGTCCTGGGCGTCGACCGTCCGGCGCTGGAAGCCGTGAAGTAAACCCTTCCCGCTTTCGAATCTTGCGTCACCGCCCGAAGTACATGTACTCTCCTGAAGAATGGGCAGGGTCTAGAGTTCATGATACTTTCGGATGGAATGAGACCAACCTTGCTTACAATTCTTGGAACATGAGTGTCCTGGAGGAAGCTTTGATGAAAGCAGCCGCGTCCAAGAAACCCACCATCCAAATCGCGGTGGTGGAAAGCGATCCCTTGCGCTTCATCGGACTGAAGTCGCTGTTCGATACCGAGCGCGACTTGTCCTTGTTCGCTTGCAGTCTGGCGGAACTCGGACAGCGCCGCGATGTAGACCTGGTGTTGCTCGGCACGCGCGCAGGGCAGAACCTGTTTGATGTTATGGCGGGACTGAAAGCCGCGCGTCCTGATCTGCGCATCATCGTGACCGGCAGCGGCGCTGACGATGAGACCATTCTCAAAGCTCTGGCCGCCGGCGCCAAAGGCTATGTAGACGAAGCCGCGTCACCCGCGGAGTTCGTGCAGGCCATGCGCAACGTGAACCAGGGTTCGGTCTGGGCCCCGCGACGCGTACTCTCCATCTTTATCGAGCGCGTGACGTCTTCTCCGGGAAGGATTTTTCCCGCAGGCCGCGTTACATTCACCGATCGCGAAAAGGAAGTGCTGGAGCTTCTGGTTGCCGGCCGCTCCAACAAGGAGATCGGCTCGGTGCTGGGCATTGAAGAGCGCACGGTGAAGGCCCACGTTGCCAAGTTGATGCGCAAAGTCGGAGTGCAGAACCGCATCGCTCTTTCCGTGCACGCCATCACGCATTCGCTGGTGACTTCCTCGAAATAAATCCTCGATCTTTGACAGCGAAGCCCTCCGCAAGGCGGGCTTTTTGTCGGGCGAGGCGTATTTGCGATCCGATCGCTGTTTACTATAACGATACCGTCTTGGTCCTGCCAGCCGTCAGGTACATGTCCCGTTTACAGGCCTTAACCCGCACCGCAGTTACTTGCTGGCCTCGCGGTGCAAATGGATACTTGTTTCACCTACCACAGAACCTGGGAGACGGGGGTTGGATGCGGTCACGAGGGTCACCGTATCCAACCCTTCATTATTTTTCAGCATCTCACCCCTAAGCTGCGGTCCCACAATTTACAATCTTCTTCGAGGAACCTATGAGACTCCCCCTGAAAGCCACGTTCTTGGCGCTGCTGATTTGCGCTTCGTCTTTTGCTTTTGCTGGTGAAAGCGCCGCCAGCCGCGCTGACTCCGCGGCGACGGTTCTGAATGAAATCATGGCCGCGCCCGATAAAGGCATCCCTGAAGAAGTACTTGGTTCGGCCAAGTGCATTGCGGTGGTGCCTTCGTTACTGAAAGGCGGATTCGTGTTTGGCGGGTCGCACGGCCGGGGTATGGCCACCTGCCGCACGGAGAATGGTTGGAGCGCACCTGCGCCCCTCCATATGACCGGGGGCAGCTTTGGGTTCCAGATCGGAGTACAAGGCGTGGACCTGGTCATGATGGTGATGAATGACCGTGGTATGCAGGCGCTGCTCTCCAACAAGTTCAAGCTGGGCGCCGACGCATCGGCAGCCGCTGGGCCTGTGGGGCGTCACGCTGAAGGTTCCACAGATTGGAAGCTGCATGCTGAAGTGCTGACCTATTCCCGTGCCCGCGGCTTGTTTGCCGGCGTCACCGTCAACGGATCTTCGATCACGCAGGATGACGATGCTACGCGCGAACTCTACGGACGCATGATCCCGTTCCGCACGATTCTGACCGGCTCCGTGGACTCGCCGCCTGGAGGCCAAGTGTTTGTCGCCGCTGTGGGCAAGGCCACCGGCCATGAAGGCAAGTACGCGTCAACGCCGTCCAAGCCGCCTGCCGCGCCAGCTCCGGCTTCTGCGCCCAGCGCTTCAGCGGATTCGCAACCTGCCGTGCAGCCGGTTTCAGCGCCGGCGTCCACACCCGCGGCTGATGCTGCTCAAGCAACACCGCCAGCCAGCGCTCCGGCTACTGACAAACCGTCGCCGTCGACGCCCGCACCTTCGCCCACGCCGCCGCCGCAGTAACTGTGAGGCACAGGCACTCCTGCCTGTGCCGACGCGTCCTTCCTGAGGAAGCACGCACCGGCAAGAGTGCCAGTGCCACAGATGACATGTGAAATCGAGCGGGACACATCAACTATGAAATTGCTCTAGTGTTTATGTTGGTGGGCGGGCGGCTTGGCTTCTTTGCCATGCTCCCCTTCCGTGTGCTGATGTTCTTCGGCTTCTTCCTTGAAGATCACAGGCTCACCCAAGCTGCCTTTCGGCGGCAGGTGGCGGATGTAGCGGACGATGTTCCACATCTCATCGTCTTCAAGAATGCCTTTCCATCCCGGCATGCCCGAAGGCCCAATGCCGTTCTCGATGATCCATTTCAACTGACCGTCGGTGTAATCCTGCACATCCTTGCTGGTAAGGTCGGGCACTGGCGGCGACATCTTCGTCGCGAACGGCACTCCGGTCGCCTGGCCGTCGAGCCCATGACAGATCTGGCAATGATGCTGAAAGTGTTCACCGCCTTCCTTGGCGGCTTCAGGTGTATCCGGCGCGGGATTTTTCCAGTCTTTTCCGCCGACTGTTACCGTGTGTTTAACCTCAGTGACTACGGACTTTTCAACTTTGCCGGGTTCACCCGCTTTGCAGCCGGCCAAGGCTAACGCCATGACTGCAGCGCTGATCGCGAGTGATTTCATGAGCTTTTTCTCCTTCCAGTATCAGAACCATTGTCACAGATTGCTGATTCCCGCGCATAGTGCGGGGAACGCCAAGAACGGCCGGTAGTGATTCAGTTCGGAGCTCGATTCATCGCTATCGCGATGAACCCGCCTGAGGCGGGCTGACACTGCTAGTGGGTCAGTTTTCCAACTGACCCACTACGCGATTTGAATTATTTCCTCAGCGA
>DATFQZ010000271.1:0-7079 GCA_035263765.1 Candidatus Angelobacter sp.
ATCAAGTCGCGAAGAGGCAAGAGGTTTTGAATGGTGAAACGGGGTAGCGGATCAGTGAGGCTGACACTACCGGTATCAGCGTGGCAGCCTTGCCACCGACACAGCAGATTGAACAGCCTGTGACACCCCAACGGGTGATCGCGTCATAGAAGCAAGGTTGCAAGAAAAGGCTGAGACAACGAGACCCCATCCCGCCGCTCCCTCGCAAGCTTCGGGTCGCGGGACTCGGGATTGGGTCTCGTGGGGGAAACAGTCAGGAAGTGAGTCGCTCTTAAACGACTGGTTAGCAAACGATTTTGCGACTTGCCAATCGCGGCCGGATGAGGCATTCTCCTGTAACGTTTCAGCCCTGATGGCATTCGCGACCACGCAATCGGCAGCACTCGCAATGGGGCAATGTATAAAACGGTTGGCCATGGTGACGTCAACTCATTTGTGGAGCGTCCCCGGGCGAGCGCGGGGGAATCAATGAGGAAGGCGATTGCAGCGTTGGTTTTGTTCTCGGCTGTGTGCTTTGCGCAGGCGCCGTTACGGTTCACCGACATTACGCAGTCCTCGGGGATCAAGTTCGTGCATCACAACGGCGCTTTTGGCGGCAAATACCTGCCGGAAACGCTGGGACCGGGTTGTGCGTTCATCGATTACGACAATGACGGCTATCCTGACATTCTCCTCATCGATGGCCAGAGCTGGCCAGGACACGCCCATGGAGCCTCGACGCTCAAGCTGTATCACAACAACCACAACGGCACATTTACTGATGTCACAGTAAAAGCCGGCCTCGGCGTCAGCATGTATGGAATGGGCGTAGCCATCGGCGACTACGATAATGATGGCTTCGATGACATCTTCGTCACCGCTCTGGGCCAGAGCCACTTGTTCCACAACAACGGCAATGGGACGTTCACGGATGTCACCGCCAGCGCGGGACTTTCCGGAATCAATGAGTTCAGCACCGGCGCCGCCTGGGTCGATTACGACCGCGACGGCAAGCTGGATCTGCTGGTGGCCAATTACGTCCAGTGGAGTCCGGAAACGGATCTTCGCTGCACTCTCGATGGCGCGCACAAGTCCTACTGCACGCCTGAGTCCTATAAAGGTTCGTCCGCGCGGCTGTGGCACAACCTGGGCAACGGCAAGTTCGAAGACGTGACGAAAAAGGCCGGCCTCTACGATCCCACTTCGAAGGGACTGGGTGTTGCGGTGCTCGACTACAATCACGACGGCTGGCCCGATCTGCTGATCGCCAACGACACTCAGCCGAACAAGCTCTATCTGAACAACCGCAACGGATCGTTCACCGAAAATGCCGTGCCCGCAGGGATTGCCTTCAGCGAAGACGGCGTGGCGCGCGCGGGAATGGGCGTGGACGCCGCCGATTACGATCGTTCCGGACGCCCCAGCATCATCATCAGCAATTTTTCCAACCAGATGATGTCTCTGTATCACAACGAAGGCAACGGGCTGTTTGTCGACGAAGCGCCGCGCTCCTCGGTGGGCCGGGCTTCTTTGCTGACGCTGGGTTTCGGCTGTTTCTTCTTCGACTACGACCTGGACGGCTGGCCGGACATCTTCGTTGCCAATGGCCACCTGGACAGCGATATTGAGCGAATCCAAAAGCGGATTGCCTTCCGCCAGCCGCCCCACCTGTTTCGCAATCTGGGGAACGGAAAGTTCGAAGAGGTCACGGCATCGGCAGGAGCGGCGTTCAGCGCTCCCAGAGTTGCCCGCGGCGCCGCCTACGCGGACATCGATAACGACGGTGATCTCGACCTGCTGGTCACTACCAATGGCGGGCCGGCGCTCTTGTTTCGCAACGATGGTGGAAACCGGAACCACGCGCTGCGCGTCAAGCTGCGCGGAACCAGCTCAAACCGCGACGGTATTGGCACAGTTGTAAACATCGAGTATGCCGGCGAAAAGCAATGGCAGATGTTGCGCAGCGGCTCGAGCTATCTCTCGCAAAGCGAACTCGTGCTTACGTTTGGTCTGGGAAGCAAAACGACGGTGACGGCGGTCCGGATCGAATGGCCCAGCGGAAAAACCGACCAGCTCGCCAACGTCGCCGCCGACCAGACCATCACCGTAGAAGAAGGCAAAGGGATCGCTGCTGCGAAACCATTTTCGAAAGGCGCACCTGCCGAGCATGCAAGGCGGTAATCGGCGAAGGAACGAACATTGTCTGTGGGGTACAAAGTTAGACGTGGCATGCCACGTCTCTACGGCGGATTACGTGTCCGACCCCAAGGAATGTTTTAGTCATATAAATCATCGCGCCGTAGAGACGCGACATTGTCGCGTCTCGCTTTAATCCTAGCGATGCGGTTTCGACCTTTTAGCCTCTGCAAGAGGTCACCAGAAGATTGAACCAACCTTGGCCGCGATCGTGTATCTTGAAGCCGGCAGAACACTCATGAGACCCCTTTCCATGCTGCTACTGTTACTGGCCTTATTCAATGCGCCCATTCTGTCTGGGCAAACTCAGCGTTCCTTGCCCGCCGTGCACAAGAAACAAACGGGAACCGCCGCCGTCGCCGAAGCCGCCCGTCTCAATAACCTGGGCGCGGCCTACATGAACCAGCAGCAGTTTGCGCGAGCGCTGAACTTATTTCGGCAGGCAGCCGTTCTCGATCCAAAGCTCGAGATGGCGAAGGTCAACCAAGGCATCGCGCTCGAGAATCTTCAAAAGTACGACCAGGCGGCGGCAGTCCTGAACGCGTCGTTGAAGAGAGACCCCGGCAACGCTCATGCCTGGTACACACTGGGACTGGTATACAAGAACCAATCAGATGCAAAGAAATCGCTGGGCGCTTTTGAAGCCGCCTCCAGACTTGCCCCGCAGGATGCTGACGTCTTTTACTTCATCGGCCTGGTGCAGTCGGAGCTGGACCAGGAGGAAAAAGCAGTCGCTGCTTTTGAGCACGCTCTAGAGTTGAATGCATTCCACGCGTCGGCCGAGTTTGGGCTGGCCCGCGCCTTGCAGCGCCTCGGCCAGCAGGACAAAGCCCGTGAACACCTCGCGCGCTTCCAACACCTGGTGCAATCAAAACTGGGATTGCCCATGAGCCTGATTTACGGCGACCAGGGACCGCTCTCGCTCGCGCTCACCGTGGCCGGCGCCGCGCAACCGTCTTCCAAGCCAATTCCCGTTCGCTTCACCGATGCCACCCTCGATTTCGGACTGAAGTTTTCCGGTCCGGGATATGGTGCCGTTCCGGGAGAAGAGCCCATTGGCGCGGGAGCGTGTTTCCTTGATTTCGATAACGATGGCCATCCTGATTTGTTCGTTGCCGAGGGTGGCGCGCAAGGAGGAATCGCGCTGTTTCACAATACCGGCCGGGGCAAGTTCGAAGATGTCACGGAAAAAGCCGGCCTCGATCCGCAACTTCGCGCTGTCGCCTGTGCTGCGGCGGACTATGACAACGATGGCTACACCGACCTCGCAATCACAGCGGACGATCAGGTCCTTCTCTTTCACAATCAAGGCAACGGCACATTCAAGGATGTAACCGACGCGGCCGGCATCGGTCCACACAGTAGTCCGTTGGGGCTTGCGTTTATCGACTACGATCACGACGGCGATCTTGATCTGTTTGTCACGAGTGGCGAGACTGGAAAACACAAGGTATGGCGCAATAACGGCAACGGCAAATTTACGGACGTCACCGCTGAGCTGGGGCTGACCGTCACTCCTGGCTTCGGCGTCATCCCGACGGACTTCAATAATGACCGTGCTATCGATCTGATCTTCGCCGCCGCCAAGCCGGAGCTGTTTCTGAATCCTCGCGAGGGCAAGTGGAATGCCGCGCAGGTTTGGGGCTCGGCCAAACTGCCACGGGTGACCGCAGCCATCACTCTGGACTTTGACAAAGACGGATGGATGGATGTGGCTCTCGCCCATAATGCCCCTCTGGGAATCACCTTGTGGCGCAACGTGAACGGCAAGAGCTTGGAGCAAGTTCAGCTGCCCATCACCAATTGGCAGCGGGCCTGGAGCGTTGCTGCGCTCGACTACGACAACGATGGCTGGGTTGATCTGGCGGCAGTCGGTGAAACAGAAGATGGACGCGGGGAAATCCGGTTGTTCCGCAACCTGGGAAAAGCCGGCTTCAAAGATGTAACCGCCGAAGTCGGTCTGAATGCGATCAAGCTGTCCCGACCGCGAGCCTTGGTTGCTGCCGACGTCGATGGCGATGGAGGCACCGACTTACTGGTGACCCAAGCCGGCGGTCCCGCGATCCTGCTCCATAACAATGGCGGCAATCGCAACAACTTTCTCCGCGTTTCTCTCACCGGGCTCGCCGATAACAAGAGCGCGATTGGCACCAAGGTAGAGGTCTTTGCCGGCGGTCTCTGGCAGAAGTGGGAGATCAATGGATCAGGATATCTCAGCCAGAGCGCGACCGATCTTCTCGTCGGCTTGGGCAAAGAACGCACAGTCGACATTGTGCGCACCGCTTGGCCTACCGGCGTGGTCCAGGACGAAGCTCAAATCGCCGCTAACACCTCGCCCAAGATCAAGGAGATGGACCGCCGCGGCAGCTCTTGTCCCGTACTCTTCGTTTGGGACGGCAGCCGCTACCATTTTGTGGCCGACATGATCGGCGCGGGCGTTGTGGGGCATTGGGTCGGGCCAGGGGAGCGCAACATTCCCGATCCCACGGAATATATCAAGGTAGAAGGCGAGCACGTCCGCGAGCGAAACGGTCGCTTGAGTTTTCGTTTCATGGAGCCGCTTGAAGAAGTCGTTTACATCGACCAAGTGCGCCTCTTGGCCATCGACCATCCTCAGGATGTGGAAGTCTTTCCCAACGAGTACTTCGCCAGCAATCCGCCGTTTCCGGAATTCAAAGTCATCGCCAGCCGTCATGCGCGCCCGCTGGCCGGGGCGTGGGACGACCGCGGCAACGACGTCTTGCTGCTGCTACGCAATCGCGACCGCCGTTACGTCACAGGATTTGAGCTCATTCCCTACAAAGGCTTCACCAAATCGCACTCTCTCGAAATCGAGCTGCCAGAGGCCTACCACGGCGGGCCGCTGCGGCTATTGATGTACGGATACATCGAGTACTTTATGGCCAACTCGATGTACGCAGCCTGGCAAGCCGGCATCAATCCCGTTGCGCCCTATGTCGAAGCTCTCGACTCCAGCGGCAAATGGATTCGTGTCGTAGAAGACATGGGATTCCCGGCGGGTCTCCCGCGAACCACCGTCGCCGATCTCACCGGGAAGCTTCCACCGGGAACGAAAAGGCTTCGCATCACCACCAACCTGCAGATTTACTGGGACCAGATCCTGGTGGACGATACGCCCGAGCAGAGCGATGCTGTCAAAATAGCGTCCGTCCCGTTGGAAATAGCCAGGCTGGCCTTTCACGGATACCCGCACATGATTGAAGACCGTCTGCCGGGCGACCTGCAATTTGTTTACGAGGAAGTGAGCGCGACTGGACCTTACACGCGTCCGATCGGCGCCTACACGCGGCTGGGAGACGTCCGCGACCTGCTGCTCAGCGTCGATGACCGTTTGGTGGTCCTCGGCAGCGGAGATGAACTGCAGCTCGAGTTTAATCCGTCGCGGTTGCCGTTGTTGTCACCCGGCTGGAAGCGCGATTACTTCTTTTTTGTCGATGGCTACGAAAAAGACATGGATTTCTACGCCGCCGGCGGTGATTTCGTCAATCCCCTGCCGTTCCACGGAATGAGCCAGTACCCTTATGCGCCAGAACAATATCCAAAGGACGACGTTCACCTCGAGGACATCCTGAATTACGACGGCCGTTTCTTCTCCGGCGCTCCCGCAACTTCATATCGCTTCGATTATCCGCACGAGAAATCCAGAAGAAGAGGTGAGGTCCCCAGGGCAGGCGGCCCAGGCGGCCAGCGATAAGCCGGCGCTCGGCAAAATCCCGCAGCTGAACATCGGCTTTACAGAAGCTCCTAGCTGCCGGCGTCTAGCCTCTAGCTTGAACCTTCCGATTCATGCTAGAGGCTAGTGGCCAGCGGCGAGGAGCTTGCGTTTACGGTGTGAGGTCTTGATTGCTCCAAGTCCCAGCGCCCAGATCGTGGTACAGCTGATAAATGTGCTTGTTCGTTCCTAGATAGAACGCGTGCTCGCCCCCCGCCAGGATGTTCGGATCCACAAATCCCGTGATGGCGCTCCCCGAAGCTGCGAGCGCGCCCAGTGTGGGTGGAAACGAAGTCAAGTCCTGATTGGTCCAGGACGCAGATGAGGGATTGAACCAAAGTTGGTATACGTGACCGTTGGTTCCCAGGTAGATGATGTCCTCGCTGTCACGGTTCTTCGAAAAGACTCTCCCGAGGAACGCGGTTAACGCGGTCCCAGAGGCTGCGAGCGTGTTTCCGGTCGCGGCCGTGAGATCCTGATTGCTCCAGGCGCCGGTCGCATCATCCCAGAACAGCTGGTAGACATGCTGGTTCCTTCCCAGGTAAACCACGTGCTGGCCTCCAAAACTGTCAAAGAACTGTGCTAAGGCGCTCCCCGTTTCCGCGAGGGTATTTCCTGTTGCGGCTGTCAGATCCTGATTCGCCCAAGATGCCGTTGAGGCTTTGAACCACAGTTGATACACGTGTGCATTGGTCCCCAGATAGATGATGTGCCCGTTATTGTTCACGACGCCCGGCGTCGCTGCCAGGGCGCTCCCCGAGGCTGCCAGGGTGTTGCCGGTCAAAGCGGTCAGATCCTGATTGCTCCAGGCTGCAGTCGCTCCATTGAGCGAAAGCTGGTAGACGTGCTGGTTGGTTCCGAGATAAACGACGTCCAGATTTGCAGGAAGGCTGCTTGCATCTTCGTATAGCGCCAATGCGCTTCCGGGTGCGGCCAGTGTATTCCCGGTGGCGGCCGTCGGGTCTGTGAACTTCCAGGTGCTGGACGAAGAATCGAAGCTCAAGAAGTTGACATGCCCGTTGGTTCCCAGATACGCGACGTGTTCGATGCCCGCGCTCTTAGCATAGAAAGCTGCCAGTGAGCTTCCGGCGGCCGCGAGCGAGCTTCCGGTGGCGGCCGTGAGATCTGTGTTGCTCCAGGCAGTGGTGGAATTGCTCAAGTTGTACGAGAG
>DATFQZ010000272.1:0-22269 GCA_035263765.1 Candidatus Angelobacter sp.
GTGGAACCCCCTTTCTCTCAGGGATCTCGACCTATACGGACACATCGAACTATGCGTCCGGAGCCTTCACCGTTAAACCCTGGAGGCGAGTCACCCTCGGCGCGGGCTATGCCATCACCAGCACCAGCGGCAACACTCTCATTCTCAATCCCATCGCGCCCACGGGTCCCTTGAGCTTCAACTACCATCTGCCTACCGCCCAGCTCGCGGTGGAGATCTCCAAGAACCTGATTTACAAGGCGGGTTGGAATTACTACGACTACAATGAAAAATCGCTTCCCGGGCCCACCTTGCCCCGCGATTTCCGGGGCAACACATTTACCCTGTCGCTCCGCTACGTTATGTAGGGTGTAGTGTTACAACAGTTAGAGGAGTAGCAAGGGAATCAGACGAACACAGAAGAGGAGGATCATCGGAGAACAATGAAACAGCTCTTGATTAGACTCGCTATGGTTGTTGCTGTGCTGGCCTTGGGCGCCGGCGGCGCTTACGCCCAGGACGATGCTGCCGCTCTGTACAAGTCGAAGTGTCTGGTTTGCCACGGCGCTGACGGCAAGGGATCACCCGCCGGTCTGAAGCTCGGGGTGAAAGATTTCCATTCACCCGACGTCGCAAAGGTGAGTGACGCAGAACTTTTTGAGGCCACCAAGAAGGGCAAGGGGAAAATGCCGGCCTACGACGGCAAGCTCACCGATGATCAGATCAAAGGCCTGATCAAGTACATTCGCTCGCTCAAGTAGCGACCATCACGGACAGGGGAGGCCGCATGCCGACCGTTGCTGTCTTTGCAGTGCTGGTAATCACGGTGTTGATCGCCGGGTTGGTGATTGCCAGGCCGGCGATTACCGTCGCGCGCGAAGGAAAGGCTCTTGCCTTTCTGGGACTGTTTATCTTTCCTGTCGTCACCGCCTTTCTGGGCGTGGACAACCACGTAGAGCGGTCCAAAGAGACATCGTTCTGCCTGTCCTGTCATGTCATGGGTCCTTACGGAAAGAGCCTGTACGTTGACGACCCGGCGTACGTCCCGGCGAGCCACTTCCAAAACCACCGCGTGCCTCCCAACCAGGCTTGCTATACCTGCCATACTGATTACACGCTGTACACGGGCAGCATCAAGGCCAAGATCCGAGGCCTCCACCATATTTACGCGCAGTACATCGGGACAGTGCATCAACCGATTCAGTTGTACCATCCTTTCAACAACCGCGAATGCCTGCATTGTCACCTGGGAGCGCGCAATTTCGAGCAAGGGACGACCCACAACGCCATCATGGACGATATCAAGAGCAACCAGCTTTCCTGTGTGACCTCAGGCTGCCATGACATGATTCACAACGTCTCTCACTTGGATCAAGTGAAGATGTGGAGTCCGAAACCATGACAAACCCAGCAGAACCCAACGCCGGCTTCATGGCCAAAAGGCTCCGGCTGGCCGGCACTTTGATCATTGCCGGCCTGGTGGTTGAAGGCGCCAGCCTGGGGTGGAATCACCCGCTCTCGTTCGTTGCTTTTATCGGTGTGGGAGGATTGTTGATGGCCGTCGGGATCTTGATCTACCTTGTTGCGCTGGTCACGCCCGCCAGGGATCGCCGTGATCACGCGTGATCGGGCGAGCGGTTTGTATCAGGGCACGAGCTCAGCCCATCCCTTTAGGCGTGGGTGAGTGCAGCGAAACCGCGCCACTTCACAACAACTGCGACTCCTTCGTGGCCATGAATGGCCGATCCTCCCGCCATTTCTTCCTCCTGAAGCGAGAAGAACCTGGATCTCGTAGCGTGGATCTCGCTTGGGCACCGACGCTAACAAGCGCCGGAGGCGCGCCGAGAGGGTAGCCCACGGCGGCAGCCGTGGGTAGATGTGCGATATGATTTCCAGCCCCGGAGGGGCGACACATGTCTCACAGCTACCTGCACAACCCGGTTCATGTTGTTTTCAGCACGAAAGAACGCCGTAAGCTGATTTCCAACGAATCACGGAGCCACTTGTGGGCTTATCTGGCCGGCGTGTGTAAAAAACAAAAGATCTTCGTGCATGAAATCGGCGGCATGGAAGACCACCTTCACGTGCTGATTCAGATTCCACTCACGTTGGCGTATTCCGACGCGATGCAGGAGATCAAGAGCAGCTCATCCCGATGGATGGGCCGCAACTTCTCGTGGCAGCGTGGATTTGGCATCTTCGGCGTGAGTGCTTCGAATGTGGATGCGGTCATGCGGTATATCCGGACGCAGGAGGTACATCACCGGAAGATGACGTTCGAGCAAGAGTTCATCGCCTTATTGAAAAAACACGGCGTGCATTATGATCCGCGATACGTATTCGGCTAACTGTGCCGCGCCTCTGGCGCTCTCCTCCTTTTTCACCCTTACCCACGGCTAGCGCCGTGGGCTACCCTCTCGGCGCGCCTCCGGCGCTTTGACTTTACTCCCTAGCTGCAGTCCGCCTAGCACTCCGAACTTTGGCGCATTAGGATTTTAAAGCCTAAAGTTTGGGATTCTTTCCGGCACGGCTAAAGCCGTGCCCCTTCGACAAGCTCAGGGCAGGCCCTGATACAAACCAATCCCCGATTCCGCGCGATTCCGGCGATCTTCCCTTGTGTGACTTACGTCACATTCAGCCGGCCCACAGTTTCCTATTCTTAGTCCCATGAGTGCCAGTATTGACCTGTCGCAGAAGCCTTTGGTGGTGCTTTGGGAAGCAACGGAGGCATGCGATCTGGCATGTGTTCATTGCCGCGCCTGCGCTCAGCCCCGGCGCAGCCCTCAAGAACTGACCACGGAACAGGCCAGGAAATTCATCGACGACGTCGCTGCCCTGCGTCCGCCGATCTTCATCCTCACGGGCGGCGATCCTCTGAAACGCCACGACATTTATCATCTGGTCGAGCACGCGGCGTCTTTGGGCTTGCGCCCGGCGATGGCGCCGAGCGTGACCCCACTGCTCACCCGCACCGCCGTCGGCGAGCTGAAGAACGTCGGTCTTGCGCGCCTGGCCCTGAGCCTCGACGGCTCGGCCCCGCACCCGCATGATTCCTTCCGCGGTGTGCCGGGCTCGTACTTCCGGACGCTGGAAGTCATGCGGTGGGCCAACGAAGCCCGCCTGCCACTCCAGGTCAACACCTGCATCACGCGGCGCAACCTCCGCGATCTGGACCACCTGGTAGCCGTGCTCCAGCAGTTCAAGGTCGTACTCTGGAGCGTGTTTTTGCTGGTACCCGTCGCCCACAGGAGCCTCGCGGACCTGCCCACGGCCGAGGAATGCGAGCAGGTGTTCGCGCATCTGTATCGTCTCTCCCGGCAGGTGCCCTTCAAGATCAAGACTACCGAAGCGCAGCATTACCGGCGCTTTATCATGCAGAACCGACCGCAGCGAGCAGAGCGGTCTCCCGTTCAGACCCGCGGCTGGCGTGAAGGCGAAGAGAATGACGCAGTCCACGCCGGGCGGTGGATGACGGAGGGCGCCGAGCATGGTGTGCCCGGGCTTCTGCCGATCAATGACGGCAAGGGTTTCATTTTCGTCTCGCACTCCGGAGAAGTTTTTCCCAGCGGCTTTTTGCCGATCTCTGCCGGCAACGTCAAAGCCCAATCTCTGACCCAGATTTACCGGGAATCTCCCCTTCTGCTCAGCTTGCGGGACACTGCCAATCTGAAAGGGAAGTGTCGGGAATGCGAGTTCAAGGAAGTGTGTGGCGGCTCACGCGCCCGCGCTTACGCCGTCACCGGCGACCTCTTTGCTGAAGATCCTTGCTGCGCATATCAGCCGCTCAAGCGTGGAGCGCAGCCTCGGCGCGGCGTGTTGCTGAAGATGGCGTAGCTCTTAAGCACGTCTAAGCCCTGTCACGTCGACCGAACAAGTTAAGCGCTGTCATCCCGACCGAACACGAAGGAGCCCGCGGCGGCGGGCGACTGAGTGGAGGGACCCCGAGAATTGCGTCCGCTGACACGCCGATTCAGGGAGTTCTCCCCAGACTGTCTCGCGGAGCGTTATCTAAGAGGTTGAAGTGTGCTGGGCTCTCGCAGTCGCTTCGCAAGCCAAGCACAAGTAGAGGATTGCCGATCGATGCCCTGACCTTGGTTCGTTTCCGTAGCCCTCGAAGATTGGTCCTCACAAACACGCCGGCATCCGCGGGATCCGATCCCGCGCGATGACGGCGACCTCGGCGATTCTTTACGCCGCCCAGCGGCCACGATCGCTGGTCTTCGTTTCTGCGGTTCCGCTTTTCAGGCGCCTTCCGCTAATCATGCGGTAGATGGCCAGCAGTATAATTGCTCCTCCAATAGCCAGAGCAAAACTGCCTATGCCCCATCCGGTCACGCCGGCGCTGCCCCACAGCGCGCGGCCGATGAACCCGCCCACCAGAGCTCCGGCAACTCCCAGCAGCATAGTCACGAACAAACCGCCGGGATCTTTGCCTGGCATGATCAGTTTGGCGATCGCTCCCGCGATCAGGCCAAAGATGGCCCAACCAATAATGGCTCCAATGCCCATATGTCTCCTCCTCGGCTCATTTTGCATTCCAAGCGACAGAGAATTACGGGAACGCCGCACCTGTGGCGCCTGAACGTGCTGTTTTCATCCTGCGCCGCAAGGCATGTACGATGCAGCCGAAAAACTACAGGGTTTGTCGTCCCAGGGACATACGGTGGGCCAAAACCTACCACGGAGACACTGAGGCACGGAGAGTTTTCGCTGCAGATCAAAGCAGAAAAACGCAGATATTTAGAAGAGTAGAAGCTAGCCCAGGCCCCAATCTGTGTTCATCTGCGTGGATCAGCGGCTATTCTGTTTTTCTCCGTGTCTCCGTGCCTCCGTGGTAGGTGTGTGTTGGAGGCTAACTGCTAATTGCTAATTGCTAAGTGCTACTTCGCCTCGATCAGCGCAATCTTGTCGCCCACCCGCCGCAAACGCGGGGGAACGATCTTGATCTTGCGTTTCCGGTATTTGTGGCGCTTTTCGGATTCCGTCAACAGCCAGTAGTCAATGGACTTGTTGACTTCGACTTCGGGACGGACCGTGGCCACCACCGCGCCGCCGTCTCTCATCTCTGCGCAGATCTGCTCGCGGGTTTGCGGCGTGCCTGCCCTCTTCAGAAAGATCTCGATGGCTTCGATCATGGGAAGGCCGAGGTAACGAAACGGGCCGGAATCGCGCCTCCCTCCCTCGGGAGGGCTCGTGGAAAGCTTGGCACGCTCAAGCTCGTCCAGCAGTTTGTCCATGGCTTCGACAAACTTCTGCGCTTTTTCCCGCTCGCGCCGCGCAAACTCTTCTGCTTCGCGAATTGCGCCGCCAAAGCTGGGGACCCCGACCGGTTCAGCGCTGTCTTCCTTTGCCATGGTGCTTACAGAACTCCGTCAACTTTCCGGCCAGTCCCGGGTGTACCAATCTGAACCAATACTTCACCGAGGCTCAAAATTATCGTACTCCTGCCCGGGACTTTCAACCATGTCGCGACGGTTGTTACAAGGCGGGAGGGGTTTGGTCTGCTTCCAAGGAACACACCTTCTATGCAACGATGCACCTGCTTTGAACGCAGAGGCGCAGAGGCGCGGAGAGAAGCTGTCACCGATCATCTGCCCGCCTCGAATTCCCCTCTTCCTCCGCGTCTCCGCGGTGAATCACCGTTCTTGGCGCCAGCATGGAAACGTGGCGAGGAACGCAGATCACCGGGCTGGGGCCGCGAATCAACGCGAAAAGACGCGAATCCCAAGAAACCAATCCGGCCCAGCCTATTGATTCGCGTTGTTCGCGTAAATTCGCGGCTACTTGCTGGGCGCATCTGAGGTTGCTGTAGGCTGTCGAAATTCCAGCGGAAAAACTCTAATTTGGACAGCTTGCGGCATTGCCGCATCTCTCTGTCTCGCGAGAATGCCGTGCCCTATTCAGCGCTCAGGGGACCTGCGCCGCCGAGAGGATCAGCTCCTCAACCTTGTTCCACATTGCCGGATCGTGGTCCATGCGCGTGTGGGCTACGCGAAAGGCTTTCTTGTACCACGGCACGCCGGAGATAGAAATGGCCCGGTCGCGATAGCTGAATTGGAAATTGCCGACGATCTCCGTCTTCCCCGGGTCTTCCGCACGGATTGGGGCGCGGCCGTGGATGAAAATCCCATCGCGCTGGAAGAAATTGGCCGCGACGGCGACATTGGATGGAATGACTGCGTCGTTGCGGCCAACGCTGTCCACCTGAACGGTCAGCATCACCGGAATGCCGAGCCTCTGCAGCTCCCGCGCGAACTTGACGACCGCGGCGCCGCCAAAGCTCTGCCCGTAAAGAATCAGCCGCGCGGACTCGCGCTCGTGTTTGTCGAGTTTTCCGTCGCGTTTCCGGTCGAGGGCCCGGCGCACAAGCTCCAGCGCCGTCCGCCTTCTCGTATTTTCGATGGTCGCGACCTGCACGCCGGGCAGGTCCATGTCACGCAATCTTTTCGCCAGCCGGCCAACGCCGACCCGCGTGTCGTTCCATGAATCGCGCCCGCCCATGAAGCCAATAATGAGGATGAGGTCGGCCGCTTGCCCGGTCTGAGGCGGCTGAGTGACTTGCTGCAACCGCTTCGCGATCGGTGCGGGCGGACTGGCGTGATCGAACTTCTGTGCGCGTGACACACTACTGGCCAGTAACGCAGCGACAAGACATGCGATGAAACTATGCTTCCTCACGGGTACACCTGCAGCCCAACCCGGACCATTCTAGAACTTTGATCGTGAGCTGGTACAGCTTGGAAGGATGGGCGTCCCATCTTTCTTTAGTTGACCTTATGCCGCCGGAAGTTGTAATCTCAACCGCCACGCGTCCCGGCGGCCCATGCCGCCCGAACCTGTCATCTCGACCGACTCCGAGGGATCCCGCCACGCGGGAGACTGAGGAGGAGTGGAGAGATCCCGAGGATGTTGGCGCCACCATGCCGACTTGGGGAGTTCTCCCCAGGTTCTATCCCTGAAACCGCATCTCCCGGCTCCAGTTCTCCGCCTGATCCTGCAACCGCGAGTCTATTGTGCATGGCTTCAGCCTCTGCAGGTATCAGGGCACGCCTTCCAGGCGTGCCGTTAGAGGGGATAAACATACGGCTTTAGCCGCCGCGCAACGATGCTGGGTAAAGCTGCTGTGTCCTCTAGGCAAGAAGGGAAGCTATGTGTCACTTGGATGTTCTATTCTTTGGGCGCGAATTTTTGCGTGTTTAAGAATTTCTGCCGCGCACTTTTCCAGCTCGCCATCCCAACATGATCCTTTACTCGAACCAAGGTTTTTGCCGCCCAATGTAAAGTCTATGGTGTAGAGCGCCCGAGTGCGTCTGCCGACCCGTTTCCAGCCAACGTTGGTGGGTACTGCCACAATCAATGTCCCCGGCTTTTGCCCACTGCTCAATTGAAAGTCGGAAGCTGACTTGAACGCTCTCTTAAGCGCATCGCAAAGCCTCTGCGTTAGGCCATCGTCACCGTTGCACCTTACCCAAACGAGTGTTGGTGTCGATTGAGTTGGAATAGCTTGCATTGGGTATAACATAGCCAAGGGAACGGCTATCAGGAACAAGGGCTTTAGGAGTCTCATTATGCAGCCCGCCTTTCAACAACTGTCATCTCGACCGGCTCCGCGTCCCGTAGAGACGCGGCATTGCCGCGTCTCACTGCGTCCCTCACGAAAAAGCTGCGGGCGAACGACGCAGCGAGACGTGGCAATGCCACGTCTCTACGTCGATATTCTTGTACGTCCTGCGATCATTCGCGAGCGGATGTCTTCCCCGCATAAAACGCCTCTGTCGCCGGGCGATAGACTCGCGGCATCCACAACGGGCGGCGCAGATTGCCGGGGCCCGGACCGGGGCGGGTCATCTTCAGCCAGCGCAGGTATTCCTGGTGCGACTTGTTGGTATCGACGAAGATGTCGCCATAGCAGTCTTCGCGAGCAGCCTTGGTCACCGTGACTTTCTGGTGCCAGCAATGCTGGCCGCTGACCGGATCGGGCTGGACGGGAAAGATCAGGTTCTGATGCACGCCGGCGTCTTCCCAATGGATCCGCGAGGAGTCCGGATCATCGCTCGCGAAAGGACGGACACCGTGGATCTGCCGCATCATCCACTGGCCCGGCTGGATCTGCTGCAGATCGACCAGCGCGGTGGACCAGCGTTCGCCGCCGGAATCTTCGTTGAGGCGCCAGCGTCCCAGATGGTGCGAGCAGGCCACCACGCCGGGACGTATCCCCTCGGTGATCCAAACCCGGTCAACAAAGTAGCCGATCGTCGTTGCCAGCCGGACCAGATCGCCGGTGGAGACTCCAATGCGCTCGGCGTCCCGCGGGTGCAGCCAGACCGGGTTCCGGTGCGAGATTTCATACAGCCACTTCGCATTGCCGGTGCGGCTATGGACCAGCGTGGGCAAGCGGAAGGTCGGCAGCAACAGCATTTCGCCTTTGCTTAAATCAATGTTGTCCTGGTGCACTTGGCTCTTCACGTAAGTCGGAAGCGTGAACTCCGGCCACTTCCAATCTTTCAAAGTCTTCGCGTAAAACTCCAGCTTGCGCGAGAGCGTGGGAAATCCCGCGTAGGTCTTGCCATCAATCTCTACGCCCAGCGGCGTTCCTTGCTTCTGAACGACATGGGTGACGGGATCGGCCTGCGCGCCTTCCAGCGCTTTGTCCTTCAAAAGCTGTTCATGAGTTCCATAAATATTTTCTTCGACCAGAAAGGCTCCGTATTTGCGCATGTAGTCGTAAGGAGTCAGGCTTTCCTTGGCGGCAGCGGCCGGCAATCCAGGAACGCTGTTTTCGAAGATCCACCTGTAGTATTCGCCGATGCGGAGTTTCTCTCCGGGACGGTACGGCGACTCAAAGTACTTGCGTACTCCAAGCGCGCCATCCGGATCGATACGCCAGGAGAGTTCGATCCAGAACTCGTCTTCTTCCCACACTTCGCCCAGTCCGGCTTCGCGATGCGCTTCGTACGTAAAGTTGAATTGCTTGCCCTGATTCTCTAACGCTACGCGCAGCACCGGTTGGCGGAACCCGATCCAGCGCGCGGCGTGCGTCTCCTGGCTCATCAGATCGTGGCGTTCAGACGCGTGGCCCATGGGCAGGACGTAGTCGGCGAACCAGGCGGTCTCGCTCCAGGTGGGCGAGAGGCAGACGTGCCGTTCAACTTTGCTCTCGTCGCTGAGAGCCTCGATCCAGCTCATGCCGTCGGGGTTCGTCCAAACCGGATTGTAGACGCGCGTAAAATACACAGCGAGCTTGCCGCGGCCTTCCTTCAAAAAGTGCGGAAGAAGAAAGCTCATCTCAAAGAACGCCAGCGGATATTCGGGCGCCCACATCATCTCGTTCCAGGCGTTCGGCGGAGGCGGCATCATGGGCGGCGCGGGAATCTCCTTGTTCCATCCGCTGGGCGCGGTTCCACCCGGAGTGCCCACCGCACCCGCCAGCACGACCAGGAATTCCAGGGCGCGTGCCACCTGCCATCCACCCAGGTTGCCGGCAGCAGCGTTGCGCCACACGTGGGCGGCCAGGGCAGAGCCGGCGCGTCCGATCTCGCGCGCCACCTCCACGATGGTTGCGGACTCAACTCCGGATTCTTTCGCGGCGAACTCCGGAGTGTATTGCGCGTAAGTCCTCTTCAAGACTTCGATGAAGTGGTCGAACGTCTGTGGCTCGCCGGGGAGTTCCGAGCGCAGGTATTCTTCCCAGTTCACCCAGCGGCGCACGAACTCGCGATCGAAAAGATTTTCATCCAGGAGAATCCGGCACATGGCCAGCAGCATGGCCGCCTCGGTCCCCGGCCACGGTGAGAGCCAGTAGTCGGCCTTGGACGCGGTGTTGGAAAGACGGGTGTCCACCACGCAGACCTTGGCGCCCTTGGCTTTGCCGTCGATGATCCGCTGCGCATGAGGATTGAAGTAGTGGCCGGCTTCGAGATGGGAACTCAGCAGCAGGATGAAACGCGCGTTGGCGTAGTCCGGCGATGGCCGGTCCAACCCGTGCCAGAAAGCGTAACCCGTACGCGCGCCAGCGGAACATACGTTGGTGTGGCTGTTGTGGCCGTCGATCCCCCAGGCGTGCAGCACGCGCTGGTTATAGATCAGCTCATGCCCGGGACGCCCCACGTGATACATGATCTCGTTCTTGCGGCCTTCGCTGAGAGCCTTGCGGATGCGGCCACTGAGATCGTCGAGCACTTCGTCCCAGGTCACGCGCTCCCATTTGCCTTCGCCGCGTTTGCCGGCGCGCCGCAAAGGATAAAGGATGCGTTCGGGATCGTTGACTTGATTGATCGTCGCCGGACCCTTGGCGCAGTTGCGCCCGCGGCTGCCGGGATGCGCGGGATTGCCCTCAAACTTCTGGATGCGCATCTTCTCTTTGTCGACATACGCCAGCAAACCGCACGCAGCCTCACAGTTGAAGCAAATCGTGGGGATGAGGGAGTAGCGCCGCTCGACTTTGCGCGGCCACTCGCGAGCATCAAACTCAGTCCAATCGTGCCACCGGTCGGCAGGTGGAAAGCTGGCCAGCCCGCCTTGCGGAGGTTCAAGCTCGAGCGCTGCCGGATTCAGAGGAAGTTTAGGGTCCATGTCAATTTTTCACGAAGATTGTCTTTTCACGAAGATTGTCACAGCGCCGAAATCCTCGGCTGGGCGAAAATCCTCGGCTGTAGAGACGTGGCACTGCCACGTCTCAAGGTTCGTACCCTTCCACAACGTGCAGGGTACCCTAGATAGAGTCGTCGGTTCGAGAGTGAGACGCGGCAATGCCGCGTCTCTACGGCCTTGTCCTTTTTGGTCACTCGCGTCGTCGCAACCCCTTCACTAAGCAACCCTCGTCTCAACTCAACGGCACCACCTACCCCGCTTTTCAGAGGAAGTTCAGGGTCCATGTCAGTTTTTCACGAAGATCTTCAAAGCGCCGAATCCTCGGCTGGGCCGAAATCCCGGCTGTAGAGACGTGGCACTGCCACGTCTCAGGTTCGTACCCTTCCACAACGTGCAGGGTACCCTAGATAGGGTCGTCGGTTCGAGAGTGAGACGCGGCAATGCCGCGTCTCTACGGCCGCGTTCCTCTCGGTCACTCGCATCGTCGCAACCCGTCCACTCATCAGTCATCTTTCAACTCAACGGCACCACCTGCCCCGCTTTCACCCAGAGGTATTCAAACCAAAACAGCCCATAGAGAGCCAGCACGGCTGCTGTGCCGAGCGCAAGCTGGAACGGAAACGCGAGCACAAGAAGCGCCAGCGGAAAAACCACGCCCATCACGCCCGCTGAGAGCCAAAAGCGTCCGCTCAGGTCGCCACGCAGTAAAACTCTCTTGGCACGCCTGGCGTCTTCGCTTCGGCGCGGGATCGCCATTTCAATCAAAACGGTGACTAACCCCAAGATTAGCGACAGCGTCAAGAGCTGAGGTATCGGCAGGAACCAAAGCGGCATATGTGGATCTCCCATCATGGCCGAAATCTCGAGAGTTGCCGACCCTGCGACCAGCGCCTGTAATAGAAGATGCAGGCAGAAGATCCACTTGCTGTGCCAAAAGTCGCGGCCTTTGGCCTGAGCGAAAAGAAATGCGGAATAGCAAGCGCTGGCCGCTCCCAGGATGGCTGCTAGTGCAAGGACAATGCCGGGCACAAAGCCGGTGAAGACCGCGTACAGCAGCCACACCACGCAGAGCGCTCCGAAAGCCATCAGGATGTATGCGCCCAGCACCAGCCACGATCGGAAATTAGGTTTGGTGAGTAGATAATAGAAGCGGTCGGGCCGCTTAAGGTCGAAAACCAGCAGCGCCATAGTAACCGATAACGCGATCAGCGCGATGATCGGGCTCCCGAGACTAAGGATTCGCAAGGAAGAGTTTCCGGCTCCAGCCATCACCAACGCCGCCACCATCATCACTCCCGCGGCAATCGACTTGGTCCACAGATACGCGGCAATCTTCCATCCCCAGGGGGCCGGGTGGGCGACGTCGTAGACTTCGCGGGTGACCGCAGGATCGAAATTCGCGCTGGCGGGTCGAGCATCACGCTGTTCCGCGAATGCATATCCGTTCTCTCGTGCCAGCCGTGTGGGCCGCAACAAGTCCTCTTCGATCCCCACGTAGTAAAGCTTCGGTTTCGTCTCTTTGCCCGGCTTGCGCACCGAGACTTTCTGCGTGGCCACCACGCGGCCGACATTGCTGGATCGATCATCCAGATCGCCGGCAAGAATCGCCTGGGTCGGGCAAACGATCACGCACGCCGGCTCCAGGCCGGTTTCCACGCGGTGCGCGCAGAAATTACACTTGGCCGCGGTGTTGCTGTTGGGATCGATGTAGAGCGCGTCGTAGGGGCAAGCCTGCATGCAACTCTTGCAGCCGATACAGCGTTGATTGTCGAAGTCGATGATTCCGTCGGAGCGTCGGTAGAGGGCTTTGGTGGGACAGATGGTAACGCAGGGGGCCGAATCGCAGTGGTTACATCGCATCACCCCGAAGTGGCGGCTGGTATGCGGGTACTCGCCCTTCTCCACATACTTGACCCAGGTGCGGAATACTCCCAGCGGCACCTGGTGCTCTTCCTTGCACGCCACGGTGCAGGCGTGACAGCCAATACATCGGGTCTGGTCGATTACGAAGCCGTAGCGCATGAGCGGGGTTCTTATTGTAATTGAGGCGCGTGGAATGCAGGTGGGATGGCCAAGATGGCCAAAGGGTTCGGCTTGTATCGGGCTTGAGGATCTCTGGGTAATTGAACGGCCTGTACGTAGAGACGTGGCACTGCCACGTCTCAATGTTTACGCTAGAACAGTGTGTCCCGGGGCATGTTCGCCTGAAAAGCGTCTTGGGGCTAAGAGTGAGACGCGGCAATGCCGCGTCTCTACGGCCCGATGCGAAGCTCGAGCACAACCCGTCATCAGTTCTGGACCGGACAACTCAACTTCCTTCCGGCGATTCCTACCGCTCCAGGGGGACATCGTGCTGGAAAAAGGAATAAAAATTAAAGCAGGTCTGGCAGCCCTGATGGTAGTCATAGCCCTTGTGAGCCCAGCCGTCGCTCAGGAACCCACACCGGCGACTCAGGAACCCAAACCGGCCGCCCAGAATCCCAAAGCCAAGGCTTGGCAGATGATCGAAGATGCGGTGGCGTCTGAGGACACAGACAAACGGGTCATTGCTATCCGGGTGCTCGGCCTCCTCAAGGGAGACAGTCGCGCGATCGAAATGTCGGAAAAGGCTCTGAAGGACAAGAATGAGAATGTACGCGCTGCAGGCGCCACTGCGCTCGGGGAGCTGGAGGCCAAAGGGTCCATTCCCAAACTGCACGAAGCCCTGAAAGACAACGATGTCGGGGTGGTGATGGCCGCCGCCCACGCGCTGCATGCGATGGGTGATCCCGCGGCCTACGAGGTCTACTACGCTGTGCTTACCGGCGAACGCAAGAGCGGCGCGGGCCTGCTCGAGCAGCAGAAGAAAATGCTGAAAGACCCAAAGAAGATAGCGCAGTTCGGTTTCGAACAGGGGCTGGGCTTTATACCCTTCGCCAGCATCGGATACGGCGTGGTCAAGGCGGTGCGCAAGGATGATACTTCGCCGGTGAAGGCAGCCGCGGCCAAAGTCCTGGCAGGCGATCCTGATCCGCGCAGCGGCAAGGCGTTGGAGGAAGCCACCTTCGCTGACAGCGCTGTTGTGCGCGCGGCCGCGCTCGATGCCATCGCGCGCCGCGGCGAGCCTTCTCTGATTAAAGCAGCTGAGACTGCCATGAACGATGAGGAGGCCTCGGTGCGCTTTACCGCTGCCGCCGCCGTGATTCGATTGTCCGGCACGCCGAAAGAGAAAGACACTGGCCAGTGAGCCTCGATTCCTGAAACGCTCTGAACGTAAAGACGTGGCACCGCCACGTCTCAATGTTTACAGCACAAGTAGCCGCGAATTCACGCGAACAACGCGAATCAATAGGCTGGGCCGGATTGGTTTCTTCGGGATTCGCGTCTTTTCGCGTTGATTCGCGGCCCTAGCCAGTTGATCTGCGCTCCTCCGCTTTGCATCTGCGGCGCCCTGCTCTGCCCCCGGGATTGATATAGTGAAAGGACAAGGGAAATGCCCGTGTTCGAGTTCCACATATCCCGGAAGGCACGCGACCGCTACACGATCGACGATGTCCTTTTCTCGTTGACCGGCAACGTGGTGTTCGCCAACCTTGCAGCCAGCCGGGATCTCGCGCACCGGATCAACCAGGTTCGCGACGTAGAGCGCCATCCGGAGCGCGCCATTCATGCCGGTGCCCTTAACGCCATGGGCCTGATTGACGAAGCTCTGCATGTTGTGATGGCTTCGTACCGCCTGCAGCGCGATCCCCAGGCTTTGAGCGATGCTCTCGAATGGTTTCGAAGCCGCCTCGGCGCCGAAGCGCTCGATCGCACGCTGCTTGAGTTCGTCACCCAGTTTCCTGCGGTGTCCGTCTATCGCAACCAGCAACCCGCTGCGAAATGGCTGGCCGGGGTTACGGGCAATGTTCCGAACCGCGCTATCGCTCTCGAAGAGCTGATCCTTCTATGGCTGGCGAACATGAATCCTGCGTTTCGCCCGTTTCAGGAATTGTTCGATGATAGCGAACTGCGCCGCGACAGTTCCTATTCGAAGGTGACCGCGGCGCTGCGCGAATATTTTGAAACCCGTCCTCGCTTCGGTCCCGACAACCAGAACCTGATCGACTTGCTGCGCGCGCCGGCGCTGGCTTCCCCGGAGTCGCTCGAAGGCCAGCTGGCCTTCATGCGCGACAAATGGCCCAGCTTGATCGGCGACCTGGTGCAAAAGATGCTCAGCGCGATCGATATCCTTAAGGAAGAAGCCATCTCCATCTGGATGCGTTTTCATCCTCCCGTGGCTCGATTCGGTGGTCCGGTCTTCGGCGACTCCAGCGCTGCCGCGATTCCGCATTTCGGTCCTGGAGACCATGAGTACGAACGCTTCAGCGCCGACCAGGATTGGATGCCGCGAGCCGTCGTGCTGGCCAAAAGCGTTTATGTCTGGCTGGATCAGCTCTCCAAGGCTTACAAGCGCCACATTCACCGGCTCGACCAGATTCCTGACGAAGAGCTCGACCTGCTGGCGCGACGCGGGTTCAACGGGCTGTGGCTGATTGGATTGTGGGAACGCAGCCGCGCGTCGCAACGCATCAAGCAGATGTGCGGCAATCCGGAGGCTGCGGCGTCGGCGTATTCGCTCAACGACTACTCCATCGCTCAGGATCTGGGCGGCGAGGCGGCGTGCGCCAACCTGCGCGATCGCGCAGCGGCCCGCGGCATCCGGCTGGCCAGTGACATGGTGCCCAACCACATGGGCATCGACTCGCGCTGGGTCATCGAGCATCCCGACTGGTTTCTCTCGTTGCCCTACAGCCCGTTTCCCTCCTACAGCTTCAACGGGCCGGATATCGGCGGCGATGGGCGGGTCGAGATCAAGATTGAGGACCATTACTTCGACCGCACCGACGCCGCCGTGGTCTTCCGCCGCCTCGACCGCTGGACCGGCGACACGCGCTACATCTATCACGGCAATGACGGCACCAGTTTCCCCTGGAATGACACCGCGCAGCTCAACTACCTGAAGCCGGAAGTGCGCGAGGCCGTGATCCAGACCATCCTGCACGTGGCGCGCATGTTTCCCATCATCCGTTTTGACGCGGCCATGACTCTGGCCAAGCGGCACTACCAGCGCTTGTGGTTCCCCGAACCCGGCACCGGGGGCGCCATTCCGTCGCGCGCCGAACACGGTCTGAGCAAGGCAGCCTTTGATGCCGCCATGCCTGTCGAATTCTGGCGCGAAGTGGTGGACCGCGTTGCGGCGGAAGCTCCCAACACCCTGCTGTTGGCCGAAGCCTTCTGGCTCATGGAAGGCTATTTCGTGCGCACGCTGGGCATGCATCGCGTGTACAACAGCGCTTTCATGAACATGCTGCGCGATGAAGAAAACGCGAATTACCGCAGCGTGATCAAGAACACTCTCAGCTTTGATCCGGACGTGCTCAAGCGCTACGTCAATTTCATGAACAATCCTGACGAGCGCACCGCGGTGGACCAGTTCGGCAAAGGCGACAAATATTTCGGTGTCTGTACTCTCATGGCTACGTTGCCCGGGCTGCCGATGTTCGGCCACGGGCAGATCGAAGGCTACACGGAACGATACGGCATGGAGTACCGCCGCGCGTATCACGATGAGCAACCCGACCCCTGGCTGGTAGCCCGGCACGAGCGGGAGATCTCACCGTTACTGCATCGCCGCTATCTGTTCGCGGAAGCGAGAAGCTTCCTGCTCTACGATTTCTTTACCGACAGCGGCCACGTGAATGAGGATGTATTTGCTTACTCCAACCGCAGCGGCGGCGAACGCGGTCTGGTGGTCTTCAACAATCGTTACGCGAGCACCCGGGGCTGGATCCGCGCTTCCTGCGCCTTCGCGGAGAAGACGGAGCACGGCAGGCATCTGCGGCAAAGCACGCTGGGGGAGTCGTTCGGCTTTCATCATGCCTCGCCGGCGTTCGCGGCGTTTCGCGATGCGTTGAGCGGTCTCGAATACATCCATCGCGCGCGCGATCTTGCCGAGCGCGGCCTGCAGGTGGAGTTGCATGCATACCAGACCCACGTTTTTCTCGACTGGCGCGATCTGCACGAGGATGCCGCGCATCCCTGGGGCCGGCTCTGTGATGCCCTCGCCGGCCGTGGAGTGCCGAGTCTGGATGAGGCTCTAAAGGACCTCCTGCTTCAGCCTGTTCATCAGGCGCTGCGGGGGGTGCTGGATCCCGCCCTGGCCGAAGCCCTCGCCACAGCCGGCCCGAGCGGTGATGGGTTCCCCGCCGCTCTGGAGACGGCTCGTAGCCGTGCCGCGGTCCTTCTGGCTGAGGTTGATCGTTACCTCAGTGAAACGTCCAGCATAGCTGCGCGCGACCGCGCCGTGGAGTTGTTCGGTAATCGTCTTCAAGCCGCCCAGAAGCTGGCCCTGACATATAAGGCCGCAGGTACGCTCTGGCCCCTGGCCACGAATGGAATGCCTGCGCTGGATGGCGAAAATCAAAGACCGCAGCCGGGGGCTGCGCTACACAAGCCTTCCTGGACCGCTGTGCTCGGATGGTGCGCTCTAGAAGCGATCGGCGTGATGCACGATCCAGAGAGTCCAGATCCTGCCGCGGCCGAACTCTTTGATGCCCTCCGCTTGCGCGGGCCTCTGGCAGCGGTGTTCGGCGCCGAGGGCCTTAACGGCGACGAGGACTGGCGCGCAGCTGCGCGGCTGCGCGCGTCGTTTGCACATTCTTCGCGCTCTCATTGGCCCTCCGCCGCGCAAAGAGCCTCTCGCTTCGCGGGGTCGGAGACCCCATTCGTGCGCCCGGCAACGGAAAGAACGCCCATGCCGGTGCTCCCGTTGTTCCACCCGCAGAGTTGGATTCACGACCCTGACGTGGCCTGGGCGATTGGTGTTCACGAGCACGAGGGTGTGAGCTATCTGGTGAAGGAACATCTCGAACGGCTGATGTGGTGGATGGCGTTGCGCGACCTGCTGGAAGTAGCAGCGGCGCCTGAGTTTGAGCGCGACCAGCTTGCACTCATCGAAGGAGCGATTCGCGAGCGCATGCGCGTCGCCGAGCGCGGCGGCTATCGCGTGGAAGTGCTGGAGGACATCGTGTTGTTCGGTGCGCCACAGGAGCGCGAACCAAGTACACATTCTTAAGGCCTATTCGCCGCAGATTGTCGCAGATGGACGCAGATCAAGAAGGACCAGCCGCGAATCAACGCGAAAGACGCGAATTCAAGGAATTCAGGAGATCTTTGCCTTTAGGTGGGAAAAATTCGTGTTCATTCGCGTTGATTCGCGGCTAAGCCCTGATCTGCGTTCATCTGCGTAGATCTGCGGCTGATTAGACTTTCTCCGCTACCTCCGGCGACACATTCCCACCGCAGATGATGATCGCCACCTTCTTGCCGCGATAGCGTTGCAATTCTTTCTGGAAAGCAGAGACGGCAACCGCCGCGGCCCCTTCCATCAGCCATCCTTCGGACTCGCGGACCCGGCGCATGGCAGCAAGGATCTCGGGCTCCGAGACGAGGACGGCCCGGTCGATGACCTTCCGGCACACCTCCAGCGTGACGCATTCCGGTTCCAGGCCTCCGGCCGTACTCTCCGAAAGCGTGGGTTGCTCGGGAACATCGAGGATGCGGCCGGCTTTCATCGACTCGTAGAGCACGCGCGAATTCTCCGGCCAGCAGCCGACGATCTCCGTCGCCAGTCCACTCTGTCGCCCGAAGCTTGACCCGCCGGTCGGGGACGACGACTTCAGATAAGCGCCAATGCCGCCGATCAATCCGCCTCCGCCCACCGCGACAAAAACTGCGTCGAGCGGACGGTCTCCGGCCTGCTGCTCGAGTTCCACCCCGATCGTGCCTTGGCCGGCCATGACTTCCACGTCGTTGTAAGGGGAGATAAAAACTTTCCCGGATTCTTCAGCTGCGGCGCGCGCCGCCAGCTCTGCCTGCAAAGGGTCAGAGCCGGCGCGATGCAAGCTTGCGCCCAGTTGCTCGATGCGCACGGCCTTGGCCGGCGAAACATGCGACGAGACATAAACCTCAGCGGCGATGCCCGCGCACTTGGCCGCCAGAGCCACGCCCAATCCATGATTGCCGTTGGAAGCCGCAATCACACCTCGGACCTTTGCGTCCGGACTCAGCGAGAGAATTTTGTTGGTGGCGCCGCGCAGCTTGAACGATCCGGTTTGCTGCAGGTCTTCACGTTTGAAAAAGCATTGCCCCGAGTCAGCCAGCCAGCCGGGCGCGGGCTCAAGCGGCGTCAGGGTCACCGAGGCGCGGATCCTGTCGTGCGCGGCCAGGACGAGCGGACCCCAGTCGGCGATCGACAAAGGCAAGCCGAGCGCTGGGGCATTCTGAGGGTCACGCTGCATCTGTTTATTGTCCCATGGCTCGTGTGGCACAGGCACTCTTGCCTGTGCAGAAGTGTCCCTTTTGGAAGAAGCAAGCACCGGCAGGAGTGCCGGTGCCACACAA
The DNA here is from genome assembly GCA_035263765.1 of Candidatus Angelobacter sp. Taxonomy (GTDB): domain Bacteria; phylum Acidobacteriota; class Terriglobia; order Terriglobales; family Acidobacteriaceae; genus Angelobacter. The sequence continues at coordinate 18,994 of DATFQZ010000272.1, forward strand.
CCCAAAGATCTGCGTTCATCTGCGCAAATCTGCGGCTAACAACAAGCGCTCACTTCTGCTGGATCGACTGCAAGTACTCGACCAGGTTTTGCATTCGGACGTGGCCGTAGTCACGGTCCCGCTCGATCTGATGAAAGATCGGTCCCCAGATCGGCATCTCGCGTGAGCCATGAGCGGCAAGAGCTTCGTCGCCGGCGATGATGCTCCGCACCTTCGCGTCGGGAAAGACTCCGCCGTTGCGTTTTGCGATCGTCGTCAGATCCGGAACCTTGGAATTCAACGCCGAGGCAACAGGGCCGTCGCCTTTAGCATCCGGGCCGTGGCAAGAAGCGCAGTAGGCATGAAACAATTCGGGTCCTTTCAGCGACGGAATGAGGCGCTCAAGCTGCGTTTCCTTCTGCGTTTTCGCTTTGTCGTCACGCGGCATGCTGAGCGCCGCGAGCGCGCCCAGCGCTGCAAGGAAGGCAAGAAGAAGGGGCAAAAACGCGTGCGTCCGCAAGTGATTCATGGTCCTGGTCCCGCCTGCCATGATGGATCCGGGCAGGCGCCTAAGCTGTGATGCACGTCACGGAGAGCTGGTGGGCTGCGAAAACCTCACCACTGATGGCACAGATAACACTGATTTAATCTGGATCCTTTTGATCAGTGTCATCAGTGTGATCAGTGGTGAGGCTTTTTAGATTTTCAGCACCGCGGCTCCCCGGATGCCGTCGTGCTTCAGCGCGTTCAACGCCTGGTTGGCCTGCTCGAGAGGAAAAATCTGTACCTGGGTGCGAACCGGAATCTCGGCGGCAACGCGCATGAAATCATGGCCGTCTTGCCGGGTGTTGTTGGTCACGCTCTGGATGGACCGTTCCTGATAAAGGAGCGGGTAGGCAAACGAAGGAATATCGCTCATGTGGATCCCGCCGAGCACCACGGTCCCGCCTTTCTTGAGAGCGGCCAGCGCGGGCGGGACGAGTTCGCCGGCCGGAGCGAAGATGATGGCGGCATCAAGTTTCTCGGGCGGCGTATCCTTTGCGCCGCCGGCCCAAGCCGCGCCCAGTTCCGAAGCAAGCTGCTGATGCTTCACCTCTCGCGTAGCCACGAAAACCTTTGTTCCCCAATGCCGGGCTACTTGAAGACAGACGTGCCCCGCGGCGCCGAAGCCGTAAATCCCGAGATTGAAGCCTGGCGCGAGAGCCGTAAGTCCCGCAAGTCGCAACGACCGGAAGCCGATGATCCCCGCGCACAGCAGCGGCGCGGCTTGCAGATCGGGAAATCCTTCAGGGATGGGATAGACGAATTCCTCCGGCGCGACAGTAAATTCCGCATAGCCGCCGTCGACGGTGTATCCGGTGAACTGCGGAGAGTCGCACAGATTCTCGCGTCCAGCGCGGCAGTAAGCACAAGTTCCGTCGGTACGGTGCAACCAAGGCACCCCGACACGCGCGCCTACTTTGTACTTCGCTGCATTCGGTCCGACACGCTCGACCAGGCCGACGATCTGGTGTCCAGGGATGATGTTGACTTTCTTGGGAGGCAACTCGCCTTCGACAACGTGAAGGTCCGTGCGGCAGATCCCACACGCGCTCACGCGAAGCAAAACTTCGCCTTCGCCAGGCTGAGGGACCGGGACCTCTCGCAACTCGAGAGGCTGCGTTTCCACCAGAGCGGGTTGGCGCAGAACGCAGGCTTTCATGAGACTTAGGATACCTCGTGTGTGCTACAGGAATGCGTCATTGAAGTTGAGTTGGACGTAGAGACGTGGCACCGCCACGTCTCAATGTTTACGCCACAAAAATGTATCCTTCCGGCGAATTCGTGCCCCGACCAGCACCGTGAGGTTGAATGTGAGACGCGGCAATGCCGCGTCTCTACGATGGGATTATCGATTGGGCCGTCGGGCGGTCTCCCATTCACCTTTCCGGCGGTTCCACTTCGAGAAGTCCGCTACCCGATTCTGCCACGCCAATTCTTCCATCCGGCATGCGCTCCAGCGCCGGCGCATACAGCCCGATGAGTTGCCGGCGCCACCAGTTTCCTTCGCGGCGCTTGGTGGAGCGATCCGTAAACCAATACTGCCAGAGAACGGTCCGCACCTGGCGGGGAGGTACTTTGGAAAACGGATTGCTTGCGAAAAGCTTGAGCACATCTGGTTCATTGTCGAGCAGCCGCGCCTCCGCGTTGACGACCCAGAGATTCCGGCGCCACGGGCCCAGCGACGCGAACCACAGGTTCCACTCAAACCGTGGCTGATACGGCGCGTAGATCCCCGGAGGCTTCGTCAAATCTTGCGGCTTGTAGCGGAAAGGATACGCAATCCAGTTTTCGCCATCCTGCGTGCCCTGGAATTCAATCTCGTAACGCTCGTGGGTCATCACTGCGAACAGGCCGTAGCTGTTGGCGCAACGGAACGGCTCGAGCGCGTCGACCGGCTTCCAGAGCGCGCTTCTTTCCCAGCGTGATACGTCGATGTTGCGCGAAAGGCTGGCCACGGTGGCCAGTAACAGCGCCGTAGTCACGTAGAAGACCCAGAGCAGGCTGACGCCCGCCACAACGCGACGCACCGGTTTCAGCCACTCCGCCATGCGCGACCTCAGGGGAAGCGGCTGCTCACGGTCCGGCTCTGCAGCGGCCGCAGGCACCTCAGCCTCAGTCGATTCGGTCGTCTCTTTCAGGCGCTTGGGGAAGAACCGGCGCAGGAATTCATCGTCCAGCAAGAGGAAGCCGAGCACCAGGACCAGGTAGTTGAGGAACGTGTAGTTGGCGGTGAGAATGATCCCGATCTGGAATGGCGTGAGAATGAAGAAGCAAATGATTTTGAAACGGCGAGGCAGAAACATCATGAAGACCAGACCCAGCTCCGCGGCCAGGGTCATGAATGCGGTGGCAGCGTGAAACCAATGCGGCAGATGCTGACAGTACCAGCCGACCCATGTGGGCAGCGGGCCGTTCTGGTAGTAGTCGTCCATCGCGGTCAGATGACGCCAGGAATAGTCCCCGCTGGCGATCTTCACGATGCCTGATTCGAAATAGATTCGGAACCATTCCCAGCGTAGAAGGAACAAGCTTAGGCGTGATGGCGGGTGCGCGATCCCCAATCGCGGCCTAAGACCGGCGGGCGCGAAGAAAAGAGAAATGAATCCCGCTTCCAGCAACATGCCATCCGATTGGTAGCTGGAAAATTCCTGGGCCGCGGCGATAAAGGAGAGAAAACAGACGAAGCTGGCGAGAAGCCCGGCGCGCGGCCAGAGATTGAGAATGACGGCCAGGGACGCGCCAATCCCAATCCAG
>DATFQZ010000273.1:0-42909 GCA_035263765.1 Candidatus Angelobacter sp.
TAGCGCGCAAAGTCTTTGGCCGCCATGTGCTGGGAATGCTCGATCCGCCAGCGCCGATCGCGTTTGCCGTTGGCCTTTTCGATCTGCTCATAGATATCGAGAATCATCGATATGCCGCGATCACCGATGGCATGAACGCAGAGTTGCAAGCCGGCAGCGTCGGCGCCCTTCAGCCGCGCCAGCATGGCCGATGGCGGATGCATTTCATCGCTGAGAAGCCCGTGGCTCTTGGGGTCGTCGGTATAGGAATCGAAGAAGTAAGCTGTCTCCGAGCCGAGCGAGCCGTCGGCATATCCCTTGACGGCGCCCATGCGCAACAATGGCGTCCCAAAAGCATGACGCACCCCGATCTTGGCCTGGTCTTTCCATTCGGTCTCCATGGGGGCGACGTACATGCGCACCGTCAGCTCGCCTTTTTCTTCAAGCTCGGCGTAAGCCTTCACATCGTCGTAGGGCGGATTCTTGTCCTGAACGCTGGTCACGCCCAGCGAAGCCGCGTGCTCCAGAGCCTGGCGGATGGCCCGCATGCGATGCGCACGCGACATCGGCGGTATGACCTTGTCGACCAGACTGGTAGCGGCATCGCGGAGAACGCCCGTGGGACTTCCCTGGGCGTCGCGCACAATCTGGCCGCCCGGCGGGTCTGGAGTCTTGGCGGTGATGTTGGCCAGACGCAAGGTCACAGAGTTGGCAAGCGATTCGTGACCATCGTAGCGGTTCACCCAGACAGGAGTGTCTGGCGTCACCGGATCGATAAGCTCCCTGGTCGGCAAATTCGGCGGCGACCACTTCTGCTCATCCCAATCGCCGCCCGTGATCCATTCGCCCTTGGGCGTGGTCTTGGCGCGTTCGCCGATGCGCTTTGCAAACTCTTCCGGAGAGGCCGCGTCCTTTAGCTGGACTTCCTGAAGATGACTGCCGCCGTCCACGAAGTGCACATGCGCGTCGTTGAACCCGGGCAGTAGGAGCTTCCCTTTCGCGTCGAGGACCTTGGTTTGCGGGCCGTGCCAGGCATCGACTTCGGTTGCCCCGCCGACGGCTACGATGCGATCGCCGATAACGGCGAGAGCCTCAGCCTGAGGGCGGGTCTTATCCACCGTCCAGATCTTGGCGTTGGTGATGATCAAGTCGGCGGCGGGCTTCTGCGCGACGACCCAGGAAGCGCAACACATCGCCGTGCCGAGAAGTAGGGAAAACCGTTTTAGTTTCATGAGCACACTCAGCCAGGAGTTCGCATTTAGCCGTGTCGTTGCGCCAAGAGCGCAGCCGCGCCGGGCATTTTGGTCGTGTTAGCAATCGGGTGATCGCCGTGATCGGATGACCACCCCAGCCCGCCAACACCCGGCGGTCCGGGGACCCCGGGTGATCGCGCGTCATCTGAGGAAACGATGTGGTAAACGCCAACAATCACCCGATCTCCCGATCACCAGATCACCCGATTGCTAACGCAATCTAAATTCTGGCCACGGGTAGATCGTTGTAGCTAAGCATCACCCATCTCCACCTTATGGCCTTCTCGCTGATATTCTGCGAAGCCGCCGCCGTAATTGGCGACACGTTCAAAGCCCAGCCTGCGCAGCATACTTACGGCGATCGACGAGCGGGCGCCGCCTTGGCAGTGCACCACGATGGTGGAATCTTTGGAAAGCTGGCCGGCAGATTCCGGAATTCGTCCCAGAGGAATGTGGACCGCGCCGGGAATGTGCCCGGCGCGAAACTCGGTGGCGGCACGCACGTCGAGAACAACGTGGCCATTCTTGCGCCACTCCAGGAATTGGGAAACATCAACCTGGTCCATTGCGGCGAGTCCGCGGTGCTTCCCGCGCCAATGGTCGAGCGCCGTGGGAGAAAACCATCCCGTCACGCGATCCAGTCCGATCAGCGCCAACGCCGCTGTTGCCTCGCGCACCTGAGGCTCCAAGCCGATCAGACAAAGCTCCTCCTTTGCGTCAAGAAGGGCGCCGGCATAGCTGAGAAAGCTTTTGTTCAACGGAATCGAAATAGTTCCAGGGACAAACCCGGCGGCGAAGTCGGCCGCGGGACGGAGGTCCACAACTTGTTTCTTGCCTGAGCCGGCAGCCGTTTCGAGCGCGCCTGGTTCCAAATGAGTGGGTCCAGGCTGCGCGGCTGCGGCGCCCAGCCGGTTTACGCGCTTCATCTCGGCGAAATAGCGCGGCGGATCAGGCTGATCTTCGAGCACCTTTTCCACGAATTCCTTTTCGTCGCGCGCCAGGAAGGCCCAGTTGGCCAACAGCTCGTAGCCCAGCGTGGTCACCGGCATTCCTCCCAGCTTTTTGCCGCACGCCGACCCGGAGCCGTGTCCCGGCCACAGCAGCAAGCGGTCGGGCTGCGAGCTGAAAGTCTTGAGCGAGGCGAACAGTTGCCGCGCTCCGGCTTCCATGGTCCCGGCCATACCCGCGGCGCGTTCCAGCAAATCTGGACGGCCGACATCGCCGGCGAAGATGAAGTCTCCCGTGAACGCTCCCACCGGATCCCCCGATGTCGCCTCATCAACCAGAAGAAACGTCAGATGCTCAGGTGTGTGTCCTGGTGTGTGCAGGACGTCGAGACGGACCTTACCGGCGCGGATTTGATCTCCGTGGCGGACCAGTTTCACACCTGGCTCGCCAGCGAAAATGTACTGCCAGTCCCGGCCGCCCTCGGCGGAAACATACAGCGTGGCTCCCGTATGCCGCGCCAACTCGCGGCTTCCCGAGACAAAGTCGGCATGAATGTGGGTCTCGGTCACCGTGGTAATGCGCAAACCTTCGGCGCGCGCGCTGTCTACATAGCGGTCGACGGCGCGGTTCGGGTCGATCACGATGGCCTCGCCGCTCGCCGGGCAGCCGAGCAGAAAGCTGGCTTGCGCAATCCTGTCTTCGTAAAAGCGCTTCAAAATCATTGTGAAAACCCTGGTCCTGGGGTGGAAATGGGGGGCGTGCTGTCTGTGTTGATTGTAGCAGGAGAGCAATCAGCACCCAGTAGTCAGCATTCGCCCCTGAAAGAGCATCGTCGATCCGGAGCCAGTCGGCACACGAGAGTAATTATGGGCTGAATGCTGAGTGCTGACTGCTGACTGCTTCTTCCTGCTACACTCAGCTGTTTGACTTTCTTCTGTGAGGGGCCAAATCTTTGCGACAGCTTCCTGTACTGGTTGTGCATGGCGGAGCGTGGGCCATGCCGGACGACGTGCTTGACGCGCACCGCCGCGGTGTCGAAAAAGCGCTGGCGGAGGGCTGGCGCGTTCTGGAGCGGGGCGGCAAGGCGCTCGACGCTGTCCAGGCTGCCATCATTTCCATGGAGAACGACGAGACCTTTGATGCTGGGCGGGGAAGCTTCCTCACCCGCGATGGCCGCGTCCAGCTTGACGCCCTCATGATGGACGGCGCCACGATGCGCGCCGGCGGTGTAGGCTGCGTTGAACGCATCCGTAATCCCATCGCCGCGGCCCGCCTGGTCCTGGACGAGAGCCCGCACGTGTACTTCGTGGGGGAAGGCGCGGAGCGCTTTGCCCAGGAACACGGCATGGAGCTGTGCCGCAATGAAGAGCTGGTCATCGAGCGCGAGATCAAGCGGCTCAGAGAAGCCCAGGAAAAAGAAGCGGCCGGGCATCCGGATTTAACTTTCGCCGGGCCACAGTCGAGTCATGACACCGTGGGCGCCGTGGTGCTCGACGCCAACGGCAACATTGCCGCCGGAACTTCCACTGGCGGTACGCTCAATAAAGATCCAGGACGAGTCGGCGATTCGTCGCTGATCGGCTGCGGGTGCTACGCCGACAACGAAAGCGCGGCGGCCTCCTGCACCGGCTGGGGCGAACCCATCATGAAGCTGGTCCTGGCCAAGTGGGCTGCCGACCGCGTTCGCGAAGGCATGGCGCCGGACGCGGCGGTAAAGGAAGCCATCGCGTATCTGGAGCGCCGCCTCAAGGGCCATGGTGGCATGATTTTGTTAGACTCGCGCGGACGATTCGGCATCGCCCACAACACGCCTCGCATGGCCTGGGCTTACAAGAGCACCCAAGGAGAAAGGAACGGGATCAAGTGTTAGGGTGGTCTCTCTGTGTCGTAAACACTAACGCTTTAATCTCTTCAACTCCACAGACGACATTACTCGTTTCGTTAGTCTAATCGCAGCTCTTTAGGTAAGATTCTTGTATTTCTTCAAGGCACCTACGATTCACTAGACCAATCTATTACTCATACCTAGTTGAGATACCTACAACGCGGTGTGCGCAATGTAGTTTGCGCCTGAGGAGACCTTCGTTACGTAACGGCAATGGCTTTCGTTACTTCTGGACGCAAGAAGATACTTGCTACACTCCTCGCTGTTGTCTCCCTCTTTCTAGCTACCATCTAGCTCTTGATAGGAAAGGAAACCACCATGCGCGTTGCGCAAACCCCAACGAAACTAATATTAGTTCTTGTATTGACGCTTCTTGGATTTGCGGCGCGGTCCGGCGCGCAAAACACGATCCATGTACCCGCTGATCAGGCGACCATTCAGGGCGCCATCAATGCCGCCCAGCCCGGCGACACGGTGCTGGTAGATCCAGGGACATACTTCGAAAACGTTAACTTTCAAGGTAAAGCCATCACCGTTGCCAGCACTGGCGGCCCGACCGTAACCATTATCGATGGCGGCGGACTCGATTCGGTTGTCAAGTTCACCACGGGCGAAGGCAATGGCTCGGTGCTCAAAGGCTTCACGATCACGCACGGTAAAAGTATGTTCGGGGCCGGGGGCGTTTCCATCAGCAATGCCTCGCCTATCGTCGATGGCAACGTGATTACGGCAAATCAGACGTGCTCCAACGGGGCGGGAATGCAGGTCGAATTCAGTTCTGCGATCGTGCGCAACAACACTATCACCAACAACTTCCGCGCGGGGTGTTCGGGCGGTACGGGTGGCGGCGGAATCGCGATAGGCGGCGCGGGAAGCGCACAGATCCTGAACAACCTTATCGCGAACAACCAGATGCCGAATACTGCCGATGGCGGCGGCATCTCTCTTTTCGCCGCGGGAACACCCACCATCTCCGGCAACACCATTCGCGGCAACACGGCGAGCGGAAACGGCGGCGGAATCGCCATGGCGAACCAGTCTGACGCCAATATCACCAACAATCTCATTGTCGGCAACAGTGCTGCCGGCCAAGGCGGTGGTGTGTATTTCCTGGTTCCCTCGGGGGCGCGGGGACCTTTTCTCGTCAACAATACCGTAGTCAACAACACGGCTTCTTCCGGGGCTGGGGTCTTCGCGGACGGCTTTGATGCCGCAGCGCAGCTGGTCAACAATATCTTCTTCAGCTCAACTTCGAGCCCGGTGGCCTGCGGCAACGGGCATGGCAACGCGAACGGAATTCTGCCTCAGTTTTCTTTTAATGATGCATTCAGCCCGGCCGCTTCCGGTTTCGCCGGTTTCTGTTCGAACCTGAACGGGGCTCCCGGCAACATCTCCACCGATCCGCAATTTGTTGACAGCGCGAATGGAGACTACCACCTTCAGGCGGGATCGCCAGCCATCGATTCCGGCAACAACTCCGCGCCCAATCTTCCTTCTCAGGACCTGGATGGCAATCCCCGCATCGCTTTCGGCAGTGCAACGACCTGCAGCAACACGGTCGATCTTGGCGTTTATGAGTTTGTTTTGACTACGACACCTGCGGCCCAGCTCACGCCCGCGACGTTCGATTTCGGCGCGATCCCCGTAGGCGGCACTAGCAGCCCGCTGACTTCGACACTGTCTGCCACACAAGGCTGCGTGGCGGTTCCCACGATTACGGTGTCCGGTGACTATCAGGAGACGAATAATTGCACGTCGATCCTGGGTACGGGCAGCAGCTGCACCATTCAGGTCACGTTTGCTCCCACCGCATCAGGCTCACGTCCGGGGTCGCTGCTGGTCACAACCGGCGGGACGGCTCTGTCGGCGACATTCTCAGGCCAGGGAGGGACAGCAATTGCGTCTCTTTCGCCCGGCAGCCTGGACTTTGGCAACCAACAGGTGACTACAACCAGTGCGCCGCAGACGATTACTCTCACTGACTCCGGAACCCTGGCCCTCCAGATCAGCGGCATCAACATTTCTGGCGACTTTGTCCAGACCAACAACTGCCCGGCGTCACTCAACCCGGGAGCCAGCTGTTCCATCAACGTCACCTTCACGCCGGCGGCCACCGGCGCCAGAAGCGGCGTGCTCGCTGTCTCCAGCAATGGGGGTGCGGCGTCAGCCAGTCTCTCAGGCACCGGCACGGCGCCGATTCCGGTGTTCTCGATCACTGCGCTCAATTTTGGCAACCAGCGTGTAGGCTCCGCTGCCACGCAAGCTCTCACTCTTACCAATAATGGCAATGGCGTCTTCAATAACAGCGGCATCGCCATTACGGGCGCTGGGGACTTTACGCAGACCAACAACTGCCCCGCTTCACTCGCGCCGGCACAAAGCTGCACCGTCAACGTCACATTCGCGCCGGCATCCCGCGGCGCCAAAGCAGCAACCTTGTCCGTCCTCACTTCTCAAGTCGCGTCACCCACAGTTTCAGTCAGCGGGGACGGCGTGGCCCCGGTGGCTGTACTCACGTCCTCTCTCACATTCCCGGCGGCGGTAGTAGGAACCAACACCACCCAAACAGCTACTTTGTCGAATGCAGGGGATGCCCTACTTAACATCGGCAGCGTCGTCACGTCCGGTGACTTCGGTCAATCGAACAATTGCCCGGCAAGCTTGGCTCCAGGCGCTGCATGTTCGATTGTGGTCACATTTACCCCGCAAGGCGCAGGCGCCCGAAACGGCACGCTGGTTGTGACAGACGACGACCCGGCAAACTCGCAGCAGGTCGGCTCCCTTGCCGGAACCGGGCTTGATTACATAATCCAGGCTTCGCCCGGCAGTGTAACGGTCGAGCCAGGCAGGGTAGCGCACTATAGCGTTTCTGTATCGGGGTTGGGCGGAACGTTCCCTAACGCTGTTGGGCTGAGCTGCGCTGGACTCCCGACAGGGGCAGCCTGCTCGTTCTCGCCGGCGTCCCTGGCTCCGGGCGCAGGGACCGCCACCTCGGCCCTTTCGCTAACCACCACAAGGTCAGGCAGGTACCGAACGCCTCCAGGTACATACAACGTAATTGTAAACGCAAGCAGCGGCGGCCTTGTGCGCTCTGCGTTTGTAACCCTCGTGGTTCACGACTGAGATCAAGAGTGAATCATTCTGTGCGGCGCCACCAGGCGCCGCACTCTTCTGAGGCCGTGGCAACGCCTAATTAGAGAACCCAAACGCAGCTACTTGTCGTAGTGCAGCAGGGAGAACACGTCCGTATCCGGGAACTTCTTGCGGCCATTGAGAAAGTCCAACTCCACAACGAAGCCCATCCCTACGATCTCTGCGCCGAGGGACCGCGCCAGTTGCGCGCAGGCGTTGGCCGTGCCGCCGGTGGCCAGCAGGTCGTCCACGATGATGACTTTCTGTCCAGGATCGATGGCGTCTTTGTGAATCTCCAGGGTATCCAACCCATATTCCAGCTCGTAGCTCCACTTGACGGTTTGGGCGGGTAGCTTGCCTGGCTTGCGGATGGGCACGAAACCGGCGTTCAGACGGTAGGCCAACGCCGGACCGAAGATGAAGCCGCGCGCCTCGATGGCCAGCACGGTGTCAATGTGCGCATTGAGGTAGTGCTCGGAGAGGGCGTCTATCAGAGTGGCGAAGCCGACTTTGTCCTTAAGCAGGGTGGTGATGTCGTAAAAAAGAATGCCCTTCTTGGGAAAATCCGGGACTTCGCGGATCAGTTTTTTGAGATGATCGCAATTCGTGCCGCGGGTGGGCTGTTGCATCGTCTACCAGGCTCCTTCAATGCGAAAAGTTGTGAGACCAGCTACCGGCTCGGCCGGCAGCTCTTGCACGTCGTCCACGCGGGCGGCTCGGGGACCGGCCTGGAGCTTGCTGCGCAGGGCCGCATGTTGTTCGGCGCTGCCCATGGCGAGGACTTCCACGGTGCCGTCAAAGTTGTTGCGTACCCAGCCGGCGAGCCCCAGCTCCCGCGCTTCATAGTCAACGAACCAGCGATAGCCGACGCCCTGCACTCGGCCGCGAACAATGTAGCGTCTTGAGATCATACGTGACTCACTGCCCGAGTTCAGGCCGCGGCAGTCTTCAGACCTCCATGGGCCTTTTCGAATGCCAGTTCACGCAGGTAAAGAAACAGCGGAAACGCCAGAGATACTCCGACGGTAAGCAGAGCCAGCACGGGCAACCATCGCAAGCGAATTCCGAGCTTTGCGCTCTCCGCCCGCATGAACACGAGCAGCACCAGCGAAGAAACCAGCACGTCCATGCCGAAGAATCCGCCAATGCGATTAGCAAACAGTTGCTGGACGAACAACCGCAAATGCAGACCGTTCGCAGCTACCCAGGGGAGAAACTGCCAGTAGGGAAGGCCGGCACCGAGAACGCACAAGCCCAGGTAAATGGTCTTCAACTTCATGGATTGCCCCCGCACATTCGCGTGGCGCCCGCCGTGCGTCCCACTTACGCCCGTGAAAGATAGGCGCCTTCCGCCGTGTCCACGCGGATCTTTTCGCCTTCGTTGATGAAGGGCGGTACCTGCACCACCAGCCCGGTTTCCATCTTGGCAGGCTTGGTGACGCTGGATGCCGTGGCCGACTTCAATCCCGGCTCAGTCTCCACCACAGTGAGTTCCACGGTCTGCGGTAGTTCGATCCCCACCGGCTTGCCGTCATAGAACTCGACTCTGATCTGCAAATTGGCGGTGAGGTAATCCACGGCATCGCCGAGCACGTCTTTCCCAAGATGTACCTGCTCGTAGTTCTCGGTATTCATGAAGCAATAGCTGTCGCCGTCCTGGTAGAGATACTCCATAGGAATCTCGTCCACGGTGATTTTTTCGATCGGATCGGCGGAACGAAAACGATGCTCGAACATGGCGCCGGTGCGGATGTTGCGCAGCTTGGCCTGGATGAACGCGCGCAGGTTGCCCGGCGTGCGATGCTCTACTGTAAAGACCAGATGAAGGTCGTTGTTGTGCTTGATGATCATCCCCGGACGCATCTGGGTTGCTGGAATTGCCATGAGTTAAACTCTTCTCCTTGAAAAACTGATCTGATGAGTCTTGCCTGCTGCTAGCGGGGAGCAGCGAAACAGACGACCGGGCCTCCCGGCGAACAAAGGCCGCAGAAACGAACTATAAATTTTACCGCAAGTCCGGGCATGTGGCACAGTTCGGAACATCTGTCCCGCTAAGCGGGACCCGCCCGCCGCGGCGGTCTGCGAATCCCTAGACGGTGATACCGCTCGTGGGCCAGTTTTTCATACTGACCCCACTACCGGCGATGGCGCCGGTGCCACACAAGCCGGAACTCCGGTCGCGCCTGAGCTCGATTTTTCCAACAGTCCTGGGATAAGGACAACTTCCCTTGCTGGGATTTTTTCTAAATATCAATTGGTGCGAGAGCAGGGGCTGGCGCCGAAATGGAATGTGTTTGCGGCGCCGGCAGCCTCTTGGCGCATTGCCAGGATGCAAGACACGGCAAGTCAGTCGGACCAAAACACTTCGAGGAGGAGAGGTTATGGCCAGGATGGAACGTCTCAAGGATTACGAAACGCCGTTGGCGCGGTATCAATTCGATAGTGGGCGAGCACGGGACATTGCTTTTCTGGTGGCTGGGGTCGGGATCGGTGCCGGGGTCGCTCTGTTATTGGCGCCCAGCAGCGGAGAAGAAGTGCGTCACGCCATTGGCCGCGGCTACCGCAAGACCATCAAGCGCATCGGCAGGCGCACCCAGGAGCTGCGCGACCGCGCTGAAGACCTGCTGGAACATGCCCAGGACTTGCGCGATCACGCGCATGATCTGCGAGAGCGTGGAGCCAATTTGCTCCGCTTCGGACGGGGCCGGGGTGCCGAAGTGATACGCCGGTATCGCGAAGCTTGAGAAACGCTCGTGCCAACTTCATAGTCTCTAACATCCTGACTGGATAGCTAGGGATCTGTCCCACCCATTTACGCTTCTAAAAGGGTTACGACAAGGTGTCTCCAGACGACAAAAACCGGCGACACTTTGTCGCACTCGCCAGTGCATTTCTTTGCACTTTCTAATCTGCCTCCTGAGTTAAGCCTCATGTTTTCAGTTAGTTATAACAAAAGTACCAGTTCGGCACGCGGCCTGCAGTAGTACGCCTATGTACGCCATGGATGGACGGCACGGGTCTATCAAAATGAGACAGTTTCCAAGATGGCAACGGTTTATCGGCGCTTTGGTCGTCGCGCTGCTGGCTGCGGCCCCTGCGTGGGCCGGGCACCGTAAGCTTTCTCCGGAACTGAACGACAAGCTGGCTAGCCTAAGCACCAGCCCTCCCGTGTCTACCGCAACAGGCCCACAGGTTGATGTGATCATCCAGTACCGCCCTGGGGCGAAATTGAGCGACGGTATCCAGAGAGTGATCACCGCGGGCGGCACGCACAGGAGCCGTCTGGATGTCATCAATGGCAGCCTGTTTCATGTGCCCGCCAGCTTGCTTCCTACGCTGGCCAACGACCCTGATATTGTGTACATCTCGCCCGACCGGCCGACCATTAAACTTTCGCCGGACGACTACATCCTCGACACGGCAAGCATCAATCCGATTCTTCAGTTGGGTTACAGTGGGGTCGGCATTGGAATCGCGATCATCGACAGCGGTGTGAACGCCACTCATCCTGACCTCGTCGGCTCGCACGGGTCGCGCGTGGTGTACAGCCAAAGCTTCATTCCCGGCCTCGACGCCAGCGATCAATTCGGTCACGGCACCGCGGTAGCTGGACTGGCGGCGGGCAACGGCAATATCTCGAACGGGTGGATGAGAGGCGCAGCGCCACGCGCCAACATCATCAACCTGCGCATCCTGGATGCCAATGGAGCCGGGACTGACAGCGCTGCGATCGCGGCGATCCAGCGCGCTATTCAGCTGAAGAACACGTACAACATCCGCATCATCAACCTGTCGGCCGGCCGCAACATTTTGGAAAGTTACAAGCTCGACCCTTTGTGCCAGGCTGTGGAGCAGGCTTGGAAAGCGGGGATCGTGGTGGTAGTGGCCGCAGGCAACAACGGCCGTGACAACACCATGGGCACCGACGGATACGGGACGATCACGGCGCCGGGCAATGATCCCTACGTGATCACTGTGGGCGCCATGAACACCCATGGCACACAGAGCCTGGGGGACGACACCATTGCCAGCTATAGCTCCAAGGGTCCGACGCTCGTGGACCACGTGATCAAACCTGACATCGTTGCACCTGGAAACAGGATTGTGACCTTGCTGGCCAACGGCAGCACGCTGGATAAGAACAATCCAGGCAACCGGGTATCACCGTCGGAGTATGGCAGCAATTCGTGCACTTCATACTACACGTTCATGAGCGGCACCAGCATGGCCACGCCCATCGTAAGCGGATCGGTGGCACTCATGCTGGAATACATTCCCAGTCTCACGCCCGATCAGGTAAAAGCACGGCTGATGAAGACGGCCGAGAAATCGCATCCCTCGTACAGTACCGAAGTGGCCAGCAACGGAAGCTCCTTCAACACGCAATACGACATCTTTACGGTTGGCGCCGGCTATCTCGATACCTACGACGCCATGGCCAGCAACGACCTCCCTTCAGGGACCGCGTTGTCTCCCATTGCGGTGCGCAATCTTTCCGGCAACGTCTTTCTGCAGGCCGACACGTCTTCCGTCTGGGGAAGTTCGATCGTTTGGGACGAGTCGATCATTTGGGACCCCAACGCCTTCCTCGACGGCACTTCTATTATCTGGGGCAGCTCCGCGGTCTGGGGGAACAGCACCCTGGCGGGCAACAGCATCGTCTGGGAGCTGTCCGTGATTTGGGACAGCAACATCGCTGGGCCTTTCTCGGAATCCAGCGACTACGACAAGAACTAATCAGCTTCTGCTGTACCGGTTCTTTTGCTTCTCCTGGTGTCGCTCCACCGCCAGCTCAAGCAGCCGGTCGATAAGGTCGGCGTACTGGACGCCGGACGCAGCCCATAACTTCGGATACATGCTGATGGACGTAAAACCGGGCATGGTGTTGATCTCGTTTACATAGATCTTTGCGGTCTTTCCTCGAACATCAGGGTCCATCAGGAAATCAACGCGCGCCAGGCCCGAGCAGTCGACGGCCTGGAAAGCGCGCACCGCCATCTGCTGGACCTCTTTCATCTGCTTCCGGCTGATTCGGGCCGGGATGAGAAGCTGGGAGCCTTCGTCAAGATACTTGGCGCTGTAGTCATAGAATTCAGCGGAGGGAACGATCTCGCCGGCGATCGAGGCTTGCGGTTTCTCGTTGCCGAGCACGGAAACTTCCAGTTCGCGCGCTTTCTGTTTCTTCCCGCCCACGCCCTGCTCGATCACGATCTTGCGGTCATACCCCGCAGCCAACTCAATCGCCGGGCCCAGCTCTTTTCTGTCGTGGGCCTTGGAGATGCCTACCGACGATCCCAGATTCGCCGGCTTGACGAAAACCGGGTACCTCAACTTGTTTTCCACTTCGCGCGTGACTCTTTTCGCATCTTGTTCCCACTGGCTGCGCAGGATGGTCACGTGCTTGACGATAGGCAAGCCGGCGGCAGCAAACAGCTTCTTCATCACGTCTTTGTCCATGCCGGCTGCCGAGCCGAGCACGCCCGCGCCGACATATGCGATGTCCGCCAGTTCCAGCAACCCCTGAATAGTTCCGTCTTCGCCGAACGTGCCGTGCAGCACCGGGAAGATCACGTCCACGTCAATCCCTTGTTCCACGCCGCTTGTTTGAGGCGTCACGCTCTCAAACGGGATCAGGCCATGCGACTGCGGCACGGGGGGCACAATCACGGCTGCACCCTTGGCCAGCACCGCGGCCCCGGGCGTTGCCTGGGGATCGCCCGCGCGCAGATGCCGGCCGCTCTCTTGGTGCGGGTTCTCTCCGCGAAGCAGGCGCTCGGCGTGCGCCGGCGTGAGCCAGCGGCCTTCCTTGGTGATGCCGATGGGCACCACCTCGTATTTGTTCTTGTCGATTGCCTTAAGGACAGAAGCCGCCGACAGCAATGAGACTTCATGCTCGCCGCTGCGCCCGCCAAAGAGAATGCCGACCCGGAGTTTACTCATCAGGAATTACTTTAAAGCAGCACGCAGGAAACGTGAAGCAGCTAACCAAAAAATCTCACCACTGATAACACTGATGACACTGATAATTCTGAAATAGGTGGAGCAGTGTTGATCAGTGGATCAGCCGTGACTTGAGGCGATGCTGGTGCTCAGAGATTCCGTCCGAAGGTGGCGCGCACGCGCTGCGATTTGCGGAAATACAAAAACCAAACAACAACGTAAATTAAGGAGCGGATTGAATACACGAATGTCATCGGCTCACCCTGTCCCTCGTTTGTCAGCTCAATCGAACCGATAATGGCCAAGAGAGAGTACACGGTGGTGACGCCAAAATAGATCCAGAGCAGAGTGAAGGCAACCTGTCGCACGTTCCATACGAAGATCCCAACCACCACGCCAAAGGCGATCTGTGCAATTTCAAGGACCATCCCCAGGAGGTCAGAGCCTGCAGCTGAGTTGACCTCGCTTAGAAGCCACACAGGTCCCAGAATTACTAATGCAATGCAAAAGAAGAGCAGCCATCCGCCGACGCCTTGCAAGTCTTTACGAATTGGGATAATGGGTGCGGCTGAAGAAGGATCCAGCGCAGGGGCAGGCGCAGCGGACGCCGGCGCTACAGCCAGTTTGACGTTGGCTTCCCTGCCGCAGACAGGGCAGATGTCAGAAGTGTCTGGTATTTGCTCGCCACATCGAGCGCAAAACATGTCTCATCATGCTCCCGCAGATTGCTGAACAACTGATTGCTGACGAAATCTTCACAACCCGGCTTGTTCGCCGGTCTGGCAGTCCTTGGCGGTGGTTTTCACAAAGTCCACCAACTTGCCCTCGCTCTGCAAGCGGAGAAGCTCCTCAAGCGGCCGGGAGGGCACAGGATCGGCGCGCAGGATACCTTTGTAAGCCTTCAGCGCGCTCTCCACGCCGGCTGTGTACTGCGCCACACGGTCACCTTTCTTGTCAGGATGCTCGATCAGAAAAGTCACATTGCCCAAAACAACCTGCCCCATCACCTGGTTGGCGTACCGGTAGCGCGACTCCATGAAGTCTTGTCCGAGCAACTGGGGGCAGACATCGACCGTGATATCGGGGACGTCCTCAATCCATTGGAGCGCCCACCGCGTATCCTCATACAGACTCTTGTCCAGAGGGTTTTGCTCGAGCTTGTGCGTCAGGGTAACGAAGCGGGTACGTTCTTCGGCGGTCGAGGGCCCGCGCTTGGGCTGGTCTTGAGAAACAGCGAGCGCACATAGGCCAAGCACGACGAGACAAACCCATAGAGTCTTGTGCATTCTTTGCCTCCACTGGCGCCGAGCGAAAAAACTTTATCACAAGGCCCAGGAAATTTGCGTAGAGACGTGACATTGCCACGTCTTGGAGACGCAACGGTGTCACGTCTCTACGTTGAGATCCTCGTTCATCCGGCGCATATCTGCGGCACCTGGCTACAGAATCTTTTTCCCGAACGCTGACAGCGTCAGCTCCACAGCCAGGTCGGCGGTGCGATTGTGCTCATCGATCACGGGATTGACCTCCACGATCTCGAAGCTGGTCATTCTTCCGTGGTCGGCGATGATCTCCATGGCCAGGTGGGCTTCGCGGTAGCTGGCCCCGCCGCGCACCGGCGTGCCTACTCCAGGCGCATCTTCGGGATCGATCCAATCCATGTCGAGGGAAACGTGATAGCCGGCGGTGCCGCGTCCGGCCACACGTAGCGCTTCCTCGATCACGGTGCGCATGCCGCGCTCGTCGATGTCGCGCATGGTATAGACCTCGATGCCGGTCTCGCGAATGTTTTCCTTCTCGCGGGCATCGATGTCGCGGACACCCACGAGCACACAGTTCTCCGGCTGGATCTTGGGCGCGAAACCGTAAATGTTCGCTAATTCCGCCGGGCCCAGCCCCAGGATGGCCGCCAGCGGCATGCCATGCACGTTGCCGCTGGGCGAGGTCTCCGGCGTGTTGATATCAGCGTGCGCGTCAATCCAGATCAACCCGATCTTCTGCTCTTGAACGCGGCGCTGCTCCCGGTAAAACTGTGCCACGCCTGCTACCGTGCCGGCCGCGACTGAGTGGTCGCCACCCAGGACCAAAGGCACCTTTCCTGCTTCCAGAGTCTTATAGACCGTCTCTGCATGCTTGGTACAGGTGGCAGTGATCTCCTTCAAATACTTGGCGTGAGGATCGCCTTCCTTCTTCTGTTCCGGAATCGCCACGGCAACGTTGCCGCCGTCTTCCACCACGTGCCCCAGGGCCTCCAGACGCGCTTCCAGGCCGGCCACGCGCACCGCTGACGGGCCCATATCGACCCCACGGCGGGTTTGTCCCAGGTCCAGAGGCACGCCCAGGATCCTGATTTTCTTAGGAACAATGTTGTCTGCCAGCGCCGGCTTGGCAGCGCTCTCAGCCTTGGGAAGCGTAAGTACAGTTGTATTTTCCGCCGTCATAAACTTTCCATCACGGATAGATACGGGTCAGTGTCCGGGCGAAGGGAATGGTTTCCCGCACGTGCTCCAGCGCGCAGATCCAGGCGACCGCCCGCTCAATGCCCATGCCGAACCCGGCGTGAGGCACGCCGCCGTACTTGCGCAAGTCCAGGTACCACTTGAAGGCTTCCTCCGGTAACTGGTGCTCGCGGATCCGTTTCAGCAGCAGGTTGTAATCGCCGATGCGCTGTGAACCGCCGATGATCTCGCCGTAGCCCTCCGGCGCCAGCACGTCCACGCACAGGGCCAGTTCCGGACGCTTGGGGTCCGGCTCCATGTAAAACGCCTTCACCGCCGTTGGATAACGGTGCACCATCACCGGTTTGTCAAATTGTGACGAGATGTAGGTCTCGTCGGGCGAGCCGAAATCCCCGCCCCATTCGAATTTGGCTTCCAATTGGCCTTTGGCGTGGCCCTCCTGGAGCATTTTCACCGCGTCGTCATAAGAAAGCCGGGGAAAAGGCGGCTTGATGTTCTCCAGCTTGCTGATATCGCGGCCAATGGTCTCAAGGTCGGCGCGGCGGTTGGCGACCGCGCTTTGCACGACATGACTGATGAAATGCTCCGCCAGTTCCATGATGTTGTCGAGTTCAGCGTAAGCGACTTCCGGTTCCACCATCCAGAACTCGGTAAGGTGGCGGCGTGTCTTTGACTTCTCAGCGCGGAACGTGGGTCCGAAGGAATAAACCTTGCCCAACGCCATGGCCGTAGCTTCAATGTAGAGCTGGCCGGACTGAGTGAGAAACGCCTCTTCATCGAAGTAATCGACGGGAAACAGCGTGCTGGTGCCTTCGCACGCCGCGGGTGTGAGGATGGGCGGATCGGTCAAAGTAAATCCGCGCTCGTCAAAAAAATTACGCACCGCACGGACGATCTCCGCCCGCACGCGCAAGATCGCCGCCTGGCGAGGGGTGCGCACCCAGAGATGGCGATGCTCCATCAAGAAATCAGGGCCGTGCTCTTTGCGGGCGATCGGGAAGGGATCATCTTCCGGAACGCGCTGCACGACTTTCACGTCGCTTACGTCGAGTTCGTAACCGCCGGGCGCCCGCTTATCGGCGCGCACTTTGCCGGTGACGATCACGCTGGATTCGTCGGTCAAATTCTTGAGCGTATCAAATACTTCGGGGGACACCTGGTTCTTAGGAACCACGCCCTGGATGATCCCGGTTCCGTCGCGAAAGATGGGAAAGATCAGCTTTCCACTCTCGCGCTTGTTGTATAGCCAGCCGCGGATGGTGACGGACTGGCCGTCATGCCGGCCGATCTCGGCGATGTTCGTGAACGGCGATTGAGTGATGGTGGTCATCTATAAATCCCTATATCCGATTGCCAGAATGCCAAAATTGGGTAGTTGCCAAAATTGAAGGCGACCAGCTCGGGGTGGAGCAGGGCTTTAGCCCTGCGTTGAGAGTGATTCTGACTGGGCTTTAGCCCCTGAGGCAGTTTACCTCAGCGGCTGAAGCCGTCCTACTTCCGACTTTAACGCAGGCCTGAAGGCCTGCTCCACCCCGTCGCTGCCAAACTCATTCCGCCGCAACCGCTGCCTGTTCCAACTTGGCGTAAGCTTCCACCATCTTTCCAGCTACATCTGCTCCCTCTTCGCCTTCTACTTCCAGCAGCACGGCCGGAGCTTGTGGAGCGGCGGCCAGCGATTGCATGGTCTGGCTCCAATCGATCGTCCCCTGGCTCGGCCAGAGGTGCGAATCGCGGTCGCCCTTGTTGTCATGCACGTGCGTGGAGCAGATGCGGTTGGCCAGCACGCTGAACGCCTGGTGCACGGTGCTCATCATGTTGGCGTGACCAGTGTCAAAGCAGAAACCAAGGTCAGGATAGTGCAACGCCTGCAGCAATTCCTTCAGCCGCTCCGGCGTGGCCAGATCGTTGGGCGTGTTCTCAACCAGCAAGGTTACTCCCAGCGGCCGGGCGAACGCCCGCAAGTGCTCGATGGAGCTGAGCGCGGCCTCAAATTTGCGAGGATCATCGGCTTCATCGGTTCGTCCGATGTGCTGCACCAGGAAGCGAAACGGCACGTATTCGGCGACTTCAATGGCGCGCTTGATTTCATCCATGGCTTCGATGCGGTTGCGCTTGTCGGCATCCACAATGTTCAGCGGCGGCGCTCCGGAGCGGAAGTCGTTGCTCATATAAATCGGGGAGTGCATGGAATGGAACTGCACCTGGCCGTTCTTGAACCATCCGCCAAGTTCCTTCACATGCTCTTTTTCGTGATAGTTGAAGTGACCGCGCGCAGCAAACAGCTCCACCGCCTGTGCGCCGCCGCGGGCGAAAACATCAAGCAGGCCTGGATGCAGGCGCTGTTTGATGTAAACGTAGCTGGAGATGGCGCGCAGCATCAGAAGCCCACCGCCTTCCCGCCGCCGCGGCCGTCGGAAGCGCCGAGCAGGTCTCCAGTCTTGGGATCGACGGCAATGCACTCGCCGTCACTCCAGTAGCCCTGGGGCTTGATTTTGTGGCCACGCATCTCCAGCAGTTTGATGGTGTCCGGCGATATGCCTACGTCTTCCACATAAATCTGGTCCGGCAGCCACTGGTGATGGAAGCGCGGCGCGTTGACCGCCTGCTGGATGTTAAGGCCGTAATCCACCACGCCCATCAGAATGTTGGCCACGGTGCTGATGATGCGCGGCCCGCCCGGCGAGCCCAGCACCAGGAAGAGTTTGCCGTTTTTGGTCACAATCGTCGGCGCCATGGCGCTCAGCGGGCGCTTGCCGGGACCGATGGCATTGGCTTCACTCTGAATCAGGCCGTAACCGTTGGGCACGCCCGGCTTGGATGTGAAGTCATCCATCTCGTCGTTGAGCAGAAAACCAAGTTTGCCCGCGGTCACACGCGAGCCGAAGCCGTCATTCAGCGTGGTAGTCACGGCCACGGCGTTGCCTTTGGTGTCGACCACGGAATAGTGCGTGGTGTTCTCTGGCTCGCGGCCCGAATAAAGGTGGAGTCGCGCCGCGGGACGCTCAAGCTCACCGAAACCCATCGGCCGCTGCAGTTCTTTGCTTTCACTGGCGCGGAGCGGATCGACAGATTCGCGCCACGCCGCGGCATATTTTTTATCAATGAGCTGGGCCACAGGAATCTGGCTGAAATCAGGATCGCCCAGAAATTCCGCGCGGTCGTAAAACGCACGCCGGAAAGCTTCCACCGTGAGATGGATCGAATCCGCTGAGCGGTTCCCGGCTTTGCTCAGATCGTAGCCCTCGAGAATGTTGAGCGCCTCGAGCATCGTGATTCCACCCGAGCTGGGTGGAGGAGCGCTGATGATGTCGTACCCGCGATAGGTTCCGCGCACCGGGCGCCGTTCCTTGACTTCGTATTCCGCCAGGTCCTGGGCGGTGATGAGACCGCCGCCCTTCTGGACGGCCGCCGCCAGTTCACGCGCCATTACCCCTTTGTAAAACGTCTGCGGGTTAGCGGCGATGCGCTCCAGTGTCCTCGCCAGTTCCGGCTGGCGGAAAAGATCTCCTGGTTCGTAGTACTTGCCATCACGTTGGAAGATGCGGAGGGAGTCGGGAAAGCCGGCAAGATCTTCATCGTGCATGGACTGGGCTTCCTCGTAGGTCAGCCGTACGCCGAAGCGCGCAAGACGGATGGCGGGCTGCATGACGGCCCGCAATCCCAATTTTCCCCAATGCTTTTCCGCGTACACCAGACCGGCCACCGATCCCGGCACTCCGATCGCCTTGTAACCGACCAGGCTGGCTTTTGGAATCACGTTGCCTTGCGCATCGAGGTACATGTCGCGCGTGGCAGCCTTGGGGGCCTTCTCGCGGTAGTCGAGGAAGTGGACCTCGCCGTTCGCCATGCGCACCAGCATGAAGCCGCCGCCGCCGATGTTCCCCGCCGCTGGATGCACCACCGCCAGCGCGAAGCCGGTGGCCACAGCGGCATCTACAGCGTTGCCACCACGGCGCAAGATCTCGGCACCGACCTTGGAGGCTTCCTGGTGCACGCTGACCACCATGGCTCGCTTGGCGTGCACCGGTCGCAGGCCCGCCGGCCAAGCCAAGGAGCCTGTGCCAAGGATGGTCAGGCCAGCTATAAACAGCTTAAGAATCAAATACTTACGAAGGGTTCTCATTGAGATCTGCGGCCCGCGGAACACGGACCCTGCTTCACAGTTTTCTTGTGCAGCGAAATCAAGGGTACCTGCCGGCAGGGCGGAAGTCGACAGGCCAGCTATTGAGGCTAGCTTAGAGCAGCAGCAGCAGTCAAATGATTAGAGGTAAGCAGAAAGAGGGACCCTAGCTGGCTGATCGTTAGGACAGCGCGCAACCTTTCGTCCGTCATGGACGTTGATTTAGCAAAGCCAGCAGAGAGCCCCTCGTTCGATTCCGCGTGCAAGAGTCCGGGCGATGTTACAGTCCAGCTTGCTTGGCTGCCAGTTCACCGATGATAGGCAGCTTGAAGGTCTGGTTACCGTAAGCCTTCACCATCAGGAAAATCCAGGTGCCAAGTATGCCCACCCAAACGATCAGCCAGAGGGGGATCAGCAGGAGGCCAAGGTGAATGAAGCCAAGTATGACCCCCAAAATAGCCAAGAGAATGTACACGCCTATCAGCGCCACGTTAAAGAAAATCGACTGAAAGGCATGGAACCGGACGAACTTATCATTCTTGTAAGGCTCGATGAGCAGAAAGATCAACCCCGTGATCCAACCGAAGATGTAGCAGAGTAAACCGGCCACATTGTTGGACATTCCCGAGCTTGCCGCAGGCGAAGGTGTTGGCGAAGAAGCCATGTCTTTTTGTCTCCTTCCTCAAATTTGGTTTTTTGAGGAGAATTTGTCGGGCAACAGCTTATTCTGACTTGGCAAAAAAGGAAAGAAAACTTTCTTGCTTAGCAATAGTCAAAACTTTGCGAAACGTTAGCCCGAGTTCCGGGCTTTGTCAACCCGGATTCTTTCTTAAGAGGACTACTGCGGATTTGCCTTAGGAGGGAGCCTCAGTGAGCAAGCACTGCACGACGCTGCACAGTGAAGGCGCATCACGGAGCATACGAAAGCTGAGGGAGGTTAATCTCAGGCTGCGTGGATTTTTTTGGACGGGATGGATTTCTCGGCGGCCAATCCTCAGCGCCGTTAGGCGCGAAAACAAGGTAGCCCACCCTGGAGGCGAAGCGGTGAATGCCGCGAGCCGCAATGGTGGGTAACTCGAAGCAGAAATTGCGAGCCCCGGAAGGGGCGGCACAAGTGGAACGCTCTATCGGCATGTTCTCGGGACCGCAGTCAAAAGAGGCGCGCGGCTAACGTTTCTCGAGCATTCGCGGCCGAAAGGTTGCCGCTATCCAGCCCCTCTTGTGTCGCCCCGCTGGGGCTGAACCCGTGATGCTGGCGTACCCACCCTTCCGGCTGCGCCTCCAGGGTGGGCTAACCTCTGGTCGCGCCTACCGGCGCTTGAATTATCCATGGGTGTAGCGATCTCTCAGGCGTAGCAATCTCACCGAGCTGGCAACACTTGAATCTCTGTGCACGCCTTGCAACGCCCGCCCTTTCGCGTTGCGTCAATTACCCGATTACCAAATTACTCAATTACTAAATCTGGTTATGCTGTGTCCCGCGCTTCGCCCAACACGACTTTCACGTCTACGCGTTTCTTGCCGCGGTAAACGGTCAGTGTGACGGTGTCGCCTGCGCGATGGTTTTGCATCACGTGGGAAAGGTCCTGTTGATCCTCGATGGACTGGCCATCGATGGCTACGATTAAATCCCCGCCCAGCATGATAGGAATGTTTCCCAGATACGCGCGCTCCGTGCCGCCATGCAGTCCGGCGTGGTCGGCAGCGCTACCTGGCACCACTTGCACGATCAGCAGTCCGTAATCGGCAGCCAGGCCCATCTGATCAGCGAGATCCGCCCCAATCGGGATGGTGCGCACGCCGAGCGTGGGATAGCGCGCATGGCCGAGGTGCACAAGATCGTCAAGCACCGACTTGGCCGTGTTGATGGGAATGGCAAAGCCGATGCCGGCGCTCTGCTCCACGCCGCCCGTCAAAATCATGGAGTTGATGCCGATGACCTGGCCATGTGAGTTCAGCAAGGGCCCTCCGGAATTCCCTGGATTGATGGCGGCATCGGTCTGGATGGCCTCATCGATAAAGCCGCGGGGGCCGCGCACGGATCGGATGGAGCTGATGATGCCGCGCGTCATGGTGCCACTGAGGCCGAACGGGTTCCCGATGGCAAAAACCTTTTGGCCCACGACGAGGTCCTTGGAGTCGCCGATCTCGGCTTTAGGCACGTTCTTTACAGGAATCTGGATCACGGCCAGATCGTGCGCGGGGTCCGTGCCCACGATCTGCGCTTTGTATTTCTTCTTGTCGCTGGTAGTGACCTCGACCTGGCGTGCATTATCGATCACGTGATAGTTGGTCAGGATGTGGCCTTCATTGTCAATCACAAATCCCGATCCCGCGCCCTGCTGCGGCACCGCCCCGTAGAAGAAATCAAATGCTACCGCCGTCGAGGTAATGTTCACCACTGAAGGCAACGCCTTCTTATAGACCGTGACGTTCAACTGCTCGTCGGGATCAAGAGGCTGACGACCGGATGCTTCCGCCAGGACAACGTGCTCGGGCCGCGTAACTTCGGGGGATGAAGCGGTCGCCGGGTTTCCACCGCCAATGCTGACCTTGTGAACATCGGTCAGGAGATAAAGAGTACCGGCAAAAAGAATGATCAGTGCAATGACACGCACGGGCTTCATAGGTCACCTGCTTTCGGATCGAACCTGCCTTTGCAATTCAGAGTAAATCTTCACGGCCTGTGTCCGGGTTTCCTCGAGGGAACCGGAGTTGTCGATCACGTAGTCGGCCATCGCGGCTTTTTCGTCGTCACGCATTTGCGCACGGCTGCGCCGCTCGACCTCGGTGCGCGCCGCAGCTTCGGAGATGCCGGCGCGCTGGGCATAGCGCGCGACTTTTTGTTCCGGAGCGCAGGTCACGACAATGATTTTGTCGTAGCGCGCTTTGCCGCCGGCTTCCAGCGTCAGTGCAGCCTCGACCATCATCACCGCGTCCGGGTATTTGGATGCAATTTCAAGCATCCATTCGCGCTGCCGCAGGAAAACCGCCGGATGCACGATCCGGTTGAGCTCCTGCACGCGTCCGCCGTCGAAAACGAGCGCTGCCAGGCGAGGCCGGTCGATCTCCTTATCCGACCG
Source organism: Candidatus Angelobacter sp. (assembly GCA_035263765.1). GTDB lineage: Bacteria > Acidobacteriota > Terriglobia > Terriglobales > Acidobacteriaceae > Angelobacter. The sequence continues at coordinate 22,800 of DATFQZ010000273.1, forward strand.
CAAAATCTCTGGGCCGAAGTGATTCAAGATCTCCCGGTAGACGGGCTGGTCTTTGCGGTACAACTCGTGGACGATCTTATCGGCATCGAGGACGTGCGCGCCCAGCCCGGCGAACATCTTGGCAACCGTGGATTTGCCGCAGGCTACGCCGCCGGTCAGGGCCACGCGCAGCACCGCCTATCTCCGCCCGCGACGCAAAGTGCACGCCTTGAGCGTGTTAGCCATGAGCATGGCGATGGTCAGAGGCCCCACACCGCCGGGTACGGGAGTGATCGCCCCCGCCACTTCTGCGACGTGCGGGTCAACATCACCCACCAGAGTCGACCCCTTCTCGGCAAAGGTTTTCTCACGCGCAGCGTCACCCGCGAAAAACCTCGCGAACTCTTTGCGGTCCGTGATCTTGGTGGTGCCCACGTCGATGACGGCGGCGCCGGGCTTCACGAAATCCTTCGTTACAAACCCCGCGCGGCCGATCGCAGCCACCAGAATGTCCCCCTGGCGCGCCACTGCGGGCAGGTCGCGCGTTTTCGAATGGCAAACAGTTACGGTGGCGTTCGCGTTTACCAACAGCATGGCCACAGGCTTGCCCACAAGGTCGCTGCGGCCGATCACCACCGCGTTGCGGCCTTCGATGGGAATCTGGCTGCGCTTCAGGATCTCAATCACGCCCGCCGGCGTGCACGGCACCAGTCCGGGGCGTTGCGTGGAAAGGTAGCCGATGTTGACCGGGTGAAGGCCGTCTACGTCTTTCTCCGGGGCCACGGCCAGCAGGACCTTCTTGGAATCAACCTGCGCCGGCAGAGGCAGCTGCACCAGGATCCCATCAATGTCGTCACGGCGGTTCAGCTCGTTGACCATTCCCAACAGCTCCTCGGTGGTCACCGAATCGGGCGGCGTCAGCTTTTCGCTGTGGATCCCGAGTTGTTCACAGGCTTTAACCTTGTTGCGAACATAAATCTCTGAGGCGGCATTGTTGCCGGCCAGGATCACGGCCAAACCCGGGCGCACGCCGCGCGAGGAGAGTTTCTTCACCTCTTCCGCGACTTCACTTCTGATCTGCGCGGCAATCTTGTTGCCGTCAAGAATGGTGGCGGTTGTGGTTGTAGTCATAGTGAATAGACAATTTTAACCGCAAAGGGCAGTCAGCATTCAGCACTCAGCATTCCGCCCTTTTTCCGAAGCCCCGAGCGTAGGCGAGGGGTCCATATCACTGTGCAGAATCATGAGGCGAGTCGATGGGTCTTTTTTCTCAGGGTCGGAGGGCATTTGGATGCCAATTCACACGCAGGGGTTCTTAACCTTCAGAGCGACGAAGAATGTATGGATCCCTCGCTACCGCTGGGGATTTCAGAGGTAGCCGAGTGTCTCCTTGGTTAGAATAATTAGTGATGCTGTTGAAGCAAGTACTCGACGCTCTCGTCTGTCCTGTGGCGGAATGCCGCAAGCCGCTCACGCTGGCTGCCGACGAAAACTCTTTCCAATGCACTGGCTGCGGACGGGTTTACCCGGTGCGCGACGGGATTCCGATTCTACGAATCGATCAGGCGACAAAGAGCAATTAGCTTTTCTGAAATCCCGAGCGGGAGCGAGGGATCACTATCGCCACCGATCAGTGAGGGCGACGAACAATTTGATATGCCAAGCCCACGTGGTTCATTGACCTGACTACAACTCCCCTGTCGATCGCATGTTTTCTCGCCTTAAGGATTCTAGGCACTATAGGGATCCCTCGCTCCCGCTCGGGATTTCAGAGAAAAGCTATTTCAGATCCAACTTCTTCAGATACTCCGCGAACTCCCGGCCCATGTCCGGACGTTTCAACGCCAGTTCCACCGTGGCTTTGAGGAAGCCAAGCTTGTCGCCGGCATCGTAGCGCTTGCCTTCAAATGTGTAGCCGTAAATCTTTTCACCGGCTTTGAGCAGGCCGCGCAGGCCATCAGTAAGTTGGATTTCGCCGACGGCGCCTCTCGGCGTGCTTTCCAGAGTTTCAAAGAGCTTGGGGGTGAGAATGTAGCGCCCGATGATACCCAGATTCGATGGCGCGTCTGCCGGCTTGGGTTTTTCCACCATATCCCTGACGTCATACAACCGTCCGTCGAACTTGCCTTCGACGCGCCGGGCGTCAAGCACGCCATAGGACGCGATGGCTGGCCCGTTGATCTCTTGCGTGGCGATCACCGAAGACTGAGTCTCCTGAAAAACTTCCATCAGCTGTGCGAGGCACGGCTTGGGGCCGTCAATCACGTCGTCGGCCAGCAGCACGGCAAACGGCTCGTTGCCCACCAACTCGCGCGCCATCAGCACCGCGTGGCCCAACCCTAGCGCCTCCTTCTGGCGCACATAAGCTACGTGGATCATGTCGGAGATCTGGCGTACGACGGCAAGCAGGTCCGTCTTGCCCCGCTCTTCCAGCATCTTCTCGAGTTCGTAGCTGACGTCGAAATGGTCTTCGATGGCGCTCTTGCCGCGGCCAGTAACGATGATGATCTGATCGCAGCCCGCGGCCAGCGCTTCTTCCACGCCGTACTGGATGACGGGCTTGTCCACCAGCGGCAACATTTCCTTGGGTTGAGCTTTCGTGGCAGGCAAGAACCGCGTGCCCAACCCGGCGGCGGGGAAAACCGCTTTGCGAACGCGCATTTTCAAGGCTTCACTCCTGCGTGCAAACTACGTAAGATGCAGGAATTCTAAATGAGAGCCGCAGATTTACGCAGATGAACGCTGATAAGTCAAGAACCGACTGACGAAGCAACGCACATGCGGCAAACGCGAGTCGCAGTCCGCGTCTAATTCGCGATGGTTCGCGTTCATTGGCGGCCTGATCTTGATCTGTGTTAATTCGCGTTCATCAGCGGCTAAAGAACTGGACTGCCGTCTCCCAGCATGACGTCCCGCACGAGCTTGATGGGCGGAAAGCCTTGCTTGAGCAGTTCGTCATGGAACTGTTCCAGGGAATACTTGTCGCCCATCTTCTTCTTGTAATCGTCGCGCAGTTTTAAGATCTCCAGCTTGCCGAGTGTGTAATAAAGATAGGTAGGATCGGATGTCCCGCGCTTGGTCTCGCGCAAGCCGTTCGTGTGCGACTGGTAACCTTCCTTCTCAAAGAACTCCACGCCCTGGTCAAAGGTCATTTTGCCGGTGTGCATCTGTATCCCGACTATAAACCGCGCGTTGCGCAGCAGGGCGTCCTGTAACTGGCCCAGGCGCAGCTTGAGGAAGGCCGTGTCCTTGTCGAGAGCCAGGCTGGAGGTTCGACCATAGCCTTCATCCAGCATCATCTGCTCGCTGTAGTGGGCCCAGCCTTCGGCGTTGGAGCTGCACCCCAACAGCTTGCGGGTTTTGGAAGGCGCGTAGGGTACCCACAGGAACTGCGTGTAGTGTCCTGGATACACCTCGTGCACGGCGGTCGAAATTACAGTGCCGCGATTGAACCCCGCCATGTGCTCTTCCACTTCCTTCGCGCTCCATGTGGATTCGGGCAAGGTGACGTTAAAGAAAGCTTCTTTAGCAACCTTCTCGTAGGGTCCCGGCGTGTCCATGGAGGCAAACGTCAGGGCGCGCTGGAACGGCGGCGTCTCTTCCACGATGGGCAACACTTCAGAGGGGACCTTGACGATGTGGCGGTCTTCGAGAAAACTCTTCAATCCGCCCAGCGTGTCCCGGAAAGTCTGCAGCAGTTTGTCGGGCGCGGGATGGTCCTTTTCCAGTTCTTCCAGGATCTGCTGCGGGGTTTTGCTGGAATCGACCTTGGCTGCGGTGTCTTTAAAAGCCTGCTGGTTGCGGCGCAGGTCGGCCATGCCGATCTCCAGCAACCGGTCGAGCGGAATGTCGACGTCCTCGTCATAGAGCAGCTTCTTGCGATAGTTGTCTGCGCCCAAGCGGAAATCGCCGTGCGCTCGCGGCTTCAGGTCCTTCTCCAGCCATTCCCGATAGCTCTTGAACTCGTCCATGACTTTCTGATTGGCAGTCTTGAATTCGGCCAGAAGCGCCGGGTCTTTCACGTCCTTGAAGGCATCCGGCACGTCTTTTTGAAAGAAGCTGATCAGACCGGGAATCTGCTCCAGGGCCACGTCAACGTAGACGGGAGGCGGGTTTTTCAGGTTCTGCCGAGCCGCGGCAAAGACTGCAGGAACCTGCTTCTCGCGTGCGATCACCGACTTCAGCCTCTCCTCCGGAGGCGCGAAGGTCCGGGCCATGATCACGAAAATCGAGTAGTTGACGGTGCCCGAATACACATCCGGGTTTTTCTCCCACATGCGGATGTTCTCCAGCGCCAATAGGCGGCCGTTGATGTCGTTCAGCAACAGCCAGTGGTCCACTTTTTCGCTGGCCGAGAGCTGTTTCGTATCCACCTTGGCCGCCAGCTTCTGGAAATCTTTGAGAATGGCCACCTGCTTGTCGAGCGAGGCGCGCGAGTAGTCTTCCAGCTGGTTGTCGTACTGGTGAAAACCGGCTGAGGTCGCTGCCGTGGGATTGAATTTGAAGTAGTACTCGTCGAAGTAGCGGTCAGCAAGCTGGTCAAAACTGAGAGACCCTCCCGGGGCTTGCTTGCCTTGGGCTAGAGCCACGGATGAGATGATAAAGATGATAAAAAGGAAGGCAAAGAGATGCTTCACGTATTCTCCTATGAAATAAAGATTATACTTCCGTCCTTCCGCGTGAAGGCGCGATCGGGTTAGGGCGGAACTCCTAAACCGGTTGATTCGGGTCTAAGTCAGGGTGTAGATTCTGGTTGACCTAACTACATCTTTCCGTTCGTAGAGTCCCGGATTTTGCGCGATGCTGCGAATCCGGCGAGAAGAGGGAGATTCCCAGATGGCTATGGTTTTTTGTCGAGGATGCGGCAAGGAAATCCACGATTCCGCGCCGGTTTGCCCCAGCTGTGGAGCGGTGCAGATTCAGCAACAAGGGCAGCCCGCTTCCGCCAGCGACAGACGCATTCTGCCTGCGTTTCTTCTGTGTTTCTTTTTCGGCATCTTTGGGGCCCACCGATTCTATGCCGGCAAGGCCGGGACGGCGGTCGCGCAATTGCTGACCATCGGTGGCCTGGGCGTTTGGGCCCTGGTCGATCTTATCCTTCTGGCCTGCGGCGCATTCACTGACGGCTCGGGAAACAGGATGACGGCCTGGACATAGCAAAGCTCCTAGCTCCAGGCTTCTGTGTGTTGTACTGTCTTTAGTCTTCAGTCGGCTCGCCGCACAGAGTTGACGCTAGAAGCTTGCTTGTACACCGTCCCGCCCTTCATCACCATGACCGGGTTCTCAAGCACGGTGACGTCCTTGGTTGGGTCGCCGTTCACAGCCACGATGTCCGCGAACTTTCCCGGCTCGATTGTGCCGATGCGGTCCGACCATCCCAGCAAGTCGGCGGCGTTGACCGTGGCTGTCTGGATAGCCTGAAGCGGCGTCATCCCGATCTGGACATACACGGCAAACTCGTGCGCGTTGAGGCCATGAGGATAAACCGCGGCGTCAGTCCCGAAGGCGATCTTCACGCCGCCGTCGAACGCTTTCTTGATGTTCTGGCGGCTAATGGAAGTTACGTCCTTCATCTTGGCCGCATACATGGCGGGGAGGCCGATTTTGGCTGCGTTCTCGCGCATCCAGTCGCCTAGATACTGCGTTGGCACAAGATACGTGCCGTGAGCTTTCATGGTCTTGATGCCAACGTCGTCAATATATGAGCCATGTTCGATCGAATCCACCCCGGCCTCCGACGCCCAAGCGATGCCTTGCGCGCCGTGCGCGTGAGCAGCTACCTTGCGGCCCAGCCGATGCGCGTCCGCGACGATGGCCTTCATCTCTTCGAGCGTGTACTGCGATGCTCGAGGATCGTCGCCTTTGGAGAGCACGCCGCCCGTGGCGCAGATTTTGATCACGTCCGCGCCGTACTTGATGATCTCGCGCACTTTCTGCTGCACGTGCTCCACGCCGTCCGCGGTGCCGTCGGCCTTGGCGTGCCATTCGTAGGGCAGCAGGTTCTGGTCGCAGTGGCCGCCGGTGATGGAAAGGGCCGGACCGCTGGCGAGAATCCGCGGGCCGGGTACCATGCCTTCATTCACCGCATCGCGCAGGGCGATGTCGGTGTAGCCGCTGGCGCCGACGTTGCGCACTGTGGTGAAGCCCGCTTCCAGCGTGATCTTGGCGTTCTTGGCGCCGATCAGCGCTTCCTTGGGAATGGAGATTCCCAGCTCCTGGTAGCCAAAGTTGGGATCAAACGTCAGGTGCGTGTGGACGTCGATCAGACCCGGCACCAGCGTAGCGTTAGGCAGGTCGATGGTCTTCAGGTTGGCCGGAGGATTGCCCCATTGCGGCGGACCCACGCTCACGATTTTTCCCCCGCGAATCACAACCGTAGCGCTGTCGGTGATTTGTCCCGTTTTGACGTCGAGCAGGTGGCCGGCGTGAATGACAGTGAAGCCTGCATCGCCATCCTCGCGTGCAGGAGATTGGGCCAGGCAGAGGCAGGATGCCGCCAACACGGAGAGGAAGAGCCTGAATGTTTTCATGGAGTTGTGGATTATAGCAGGAGAATTGGATGCGGCGGGCGAAGACTCTCTGATCGAAAGAGATTGGGGAGCGCAGCCGCCCTCGGCTGCGTCTCCTTCTTAGTTAGCTGGTCTTCTTTTTCTTTTTCGCGGCAGAGGTCGTTGGCGTCACTGCAGCAGCCTTCCTCTGCATGTCTTCGATGATCTGGCCGAGCTGGGCGCGGTCCACGACCTCCACAAACGGTGTGGAAGGACCGCCATTGCCGACGACAAAGATGGTAGGCGTGTGTTCCAGTCCGATCTTCTGGCCCAGGGAATAGTCGGCTTGAACCTTGGCCTTCAACTTGCCCTCGGGGTCCGGGGCAAACGGGAGCGGGACCTTGTTTTCATCGGCGAACTTCTGCACGTATTGCTGCAGGTTTTCGCGTGAGATCTGGGGCTGGTTGTTGTAGATGTAGCCGCGAAAATCGTCTCCCAGCTTCTCCGATTTAGTGTCAAAGTAACGGGCCCAGACAGCGGCGTCAAACGACCAAGGGTGCTTGGGCAGAGGAAAATCGTGCAGCACGACAGGGATGTTGTGGGCTTTGGCTGCTTCCCATACGACGGGGTACGCGCGGGCACAGTCCGGACACTCCAAGTCTTCAAAAATTACAATGGCCACCTTGGCTCCCGGCGGTGGTTTGAGCGACGAGGCATCGGCGGCAAATGAGGCGACGGCCAGGGCTGGCGCCGCAAAGAGGACGAGCGCGGCTTTCACAAAGGGTTTCATAGGCTCCTGCTGGAAGATAATCCCTGACAAAAATTCTACCTTACCGACGCCGTTTGTGCTCCTAGACGACGCCCCGGGAGGGGAGAATCAGGTAGAATCAGGGTTCCTGAAAGTCGGCCATGTGGTGGTTTAAGCGACAAAGCGGAAGGCCTGGGGCGGCCTTGGAACAGCTGGGCAGCCTGGAATCGGCGCTGATGGAGCGCATCTGGCTTCTGGGTGAAACCAGCGTGCGCGATCTGCACTGCGAATTTGCGTCGCAGCTTGCTTACACCACGGTGATGACCACCCTCGATAGGCTCTACAAGAAAGGCCTCCTCACGCGGCGCAAGGCCGGCAAAGCTTATCTGTACGAACCCGCCTTCGACCAGCGGCAATACCGTGAACGGCTGGCCCGGCATTGGATCGGCCTGGCACTCAGGGACGGCAGCCATAGCCAAGCGGTTCTTTCGTCGTTCGTGGACGCGGTCAGCCAGAGCGATCACCAGATGCTCGACCGACTGGATCGGCTGGTAAAAGCCAAGCAGCGTGCGCGGCGGCGCGAGGAGCCGGGGTCCCCGAACCGGGACCGTGTTGCCCGGGTTGGGGTGAAGGAGCCGAAGTCATGATGTTCTACCTTCTGGCCGCGGCTCTCTGTCTGGCTGTCTTCTTCCTCGTAATGGGCGCCACACTCGTGGTCTGCAATGCTGGGCTGCGGATGGCACGGCCGCTCGTGGCCTCGTGGGCGCCGAGGAACGCCGCCAACCTGCTTTTCAGCGTTCAGGTTCTGCCGTTTGGGCTAGGGAGCGTTGCAGCCTTGGGTATTGCGCTGCCCGCATTTCTGAAATTCGAGCCTCGCGCCACGAGTGAGCTTCTCAACGCCAAACTTATATTCCTGGCAACGGGTGGGGCGGTCGTGATTACGGCGATGGCTGCGCGCGCAATCTGGGCGTGGCGAGCGACTGCCCGCGCCGTGGCTCAGTGGCGCACACTCTCCACTGACCTTCACATTCCTGGCGTGGGAAGGCCGGTCCATCGTGTGGAGCAGGATTCTCCGCTCATGGCGGTGGCCGGACTGCTGCGTCCCAGAATTTTCGTCGGCCGATCCATCGTTCAAGTGCTTGGTCCGGATGAGTTGGCCGCTGCCCTGGCCCATGAAGAGGCCCACGCGCGATCGTTCGACAACTTCAAGCAGCTCTGGTTTCGGATCGTGCGATTGCCGGAGTGGCTGGAACAATTGGCACCGGGAAAAGCCGCCTGGGATAGTCTCTCCGAGATGGCCGCCGATGAAGATGCTTTGGCCGAAGGAGCTTCGCCGCTGGATCTGTCCTCAGCGCTGATCAAGGTGGCTCGGTTGGAACATTGCCCCCTTCATGGCGATCTGGTGGCTTGCCAATTCATGCCCGATGGCGGGGCGAGCGCGCTTGAGTTGCGAGCAGCACGCCTGGAGCAATGGCTCGCGAGTGGGGCTTCCCCTCGCACCCCCAAGATCCGCGACTGGCGATGGATGACTGTGCTCGCTGTCTCGGGGGCGGCGCTGCTTTACGTGACCTTTCTCGGTAGTCTCTTGCCCTGGATGCATGAGGCTTTGGAGGCGCTCGTTCGTTGAGGACGAACTACTATCTGTGGTAGTAACTCCAGCAACTCAATAATCTATCCAGCGTCATGCAAGGTTCAAGTATCAAAAAGAATCTCCTTCGTTTCGCCCTCATCCAGTTCTGCGTTTTTCTTCCCCTCGCGATGAACGCCCAGAACCCGCGTGGCGCGCTGCGCGGCGTGGTGGAAGACGCGAGCGGCGCGCGGGTTGCAGGCGCCAAGGTTGGAGTAAAAGGACTGGGTCCCGCACCTGGACGCGAAGCCGTCACCGACAAGGGGGGCGAATTCCGCCTCGAGGATTTGCCGCCGGGACAGTATCACCTCCTGGTGGATGCCACGAGCTTCGCCGAAGCCAGCGCCGATGTGCAGATCGTGATCGGCTCCGTCACCGAGATCACCGTGAGCCTGAGACCGGCGACCGTCCGGCAAACAGTGAGCGTCGAAGGCCAGCCGTCGTCGATCACCACGCAGAAGATTGATACGGCCAGCACCGTGCACCAGGCCATTGTTACCGCGCAGGACTTGGATACCATTCCGCTGGCCAACCGCAGCTTCGCCAACATTGCTTACATGGTTCCGGGAACCGAACCCGTCGAGCCTTCTGACCCCACCAAGGCGCGCATTACCGCGGTCTCTTTCGGCGGCAGCTCAGGGCTGAACGTGGACCTCTCCGTGGACGGCGGCGACAATAACGACGACTACATTGGCGGCTTCCTGCAAAATTATTCGCCGGATTCGATGCAGGAATTCACGGTGCGCACCGCGCAGTTCGATGCCGACACTTCGCGCACCAATGGCGGCTCGGTGGTCATCAGCACCAAACAGGGAGGCAATGACTGGCACGGGGGCGCCGGCGTTTATTACCGCAATCAGAGTCTGAACGCCCGCAACGCACTCGACAATCCTGAGCCCAATCCCAAACAGCCTTTTTCGCGCGAAAACTTTGACGGCGAGATCGGGGGACCGCTGGAGAAGGACAAGGCTTGGTTTTTCTCCTCGCTCGAATACATCAAGGAAAATGCCAGCGTCGGCTACAGCACACTAAGCCTGAGTGAGTTCAATGCGCTGGCCCAACTGGCCTCGTCAGGCCAGATTCCCGGCGCGACTTCCATCGCAGTGCCGTCTTCCGTTGATACGCCTTTCCACGACGTTCTCTTTTCGTCGCGCATGGACATCGCGCAATCAGAGCATTCCCACTGGTTCCTGCGCGGAGCCTTCGATTTGAACAAAAGCAAAAATGATCTGGTGCATGAAGGCGCGCTGCCTTCCACGGGCTTCACTACCACATCGCACTACTTGAGCATTCTGCTCAGCAACCAGTTCGAGTTCACACCCGCCTGGGTAGGAAATCTCGTTGTCCAGGCCAGCAGCTTCCACCACCAGAAGGTCCGCAATTCCGATCTGGGCTTCGGGCTGGCATTTCCCTTCAGCACCACCACACTGACGACTTCCGGATTCGAAACCTTCGGCGACAACCAGTTTGTCACGCCGATTACTGCGTTTCCCGTCAACCGCGACCAGCAGAAATATCAGTTCCGCTATGACGTGGCGCATAACGGCGGCAACCACGCGCCCAAGTTCGGGATCAACTTCATCCACGAGCCGGCGCTCAACGGCCGCCTGTCCGACAACGCGGAGAACTTGACCATCTTTGGCCTCAATCCGACCGACTACGTTGCCGACCCGCAGCAGTTTGCCGTCGACCTGACGTGCACGCCCACGGCCACAGTGAATGTCTCGCCCGGCACCACTTGCACCAGCACGCCTGCAGGCGGCGGCCGATTTGCCCAGAGGCTGCAACGGCTCGGCCTTTACGCCCAGGACTCTTGGCGCCTTGGCCGCAATTTCACTGTCAACTACGGCCTCCGCTATGACACGACATTCGGACTATTCAATTCCAACGGCGCTGACCAGAACTCCAACCCGGCAGTGCTGACCGTCCTCACGGACAACCTTCCCCTGCCCACGGGCGTGCCGCACGACTACCGCAAAGCTTTTGCGCCGCGTTTGGGCATTGCCTGGTCGCCTGGGACTCCCGGCAAGACCGTGCTTCGCGCCGGGGCCGGCCTTTACTACAACGATCTGGCGCAGAACGGCTGGGTCGACGCCTTCCGGGCCGTCGTGCCTGGCAACACAGCCCTGCTTGGTCCTGGCGATCAAGGGGCAATCATCGATCCCCAGTACCATTCGCCTTACACCATCCAGGCCAGCGCCGGCTTCGAACACGCGCTCAGCGATAGCTGGAAGATGATCATCAACTACGAGCATCAGCAGGGTGTCCACCAGTACCGGCGCTATGAGTACGTCGCGCAGGACCCAGCGGCGGCCCCGAACGGGACTCTGCCGTCCACGGCCCCGAACATCTCCGTGTTTCGGACGGACAACCGCTCCCGCTATGACGGCCTGTCGTTTGCCGTGAATCACAGCTTCTCGCAACACTTCTCGATGACCGCGCACTACACTCTGGCCAAAGCCACGACCTGGGGTGCGACGGTCGGCGAATTGTTCGATTATGTCAACGGCGTCGCCAACGTGGACAACCCCTTCGGGCCGGGCGATCACGGTCCATCGGGAGAAGACGTGCGTCACCGTTTTGTCCTGGTGGGGACAGTGCAACTTCCCGGCAAATTCGAGGTGAGCACGCTCTCTCAGTTCGAAAGCGCGCGTCCGTATACGCTAGCCACGGGAACCGATATCAATGGCGACGGCGCACCCAACGACCGCGCCGTGATCAACGGAGTGCAGACCACGCTCGACCAGTTCCGCGGTTCGCCGTTTGCCCAGGTGGACTTGCGCGTCAGCCGCAGCTTCAAGATCAATGAACGTATATCAGTGAAGGCATTCGCGGAACTCTTCAACCTGTTCAACCGCCAGAACCCAGGCAACAACTACATCGCCGACATCGGCGCCCTGCCGGTGCCTGCCGCGGAAGTGGAGGCGGGCAACGTTACCCACTTTTGCCTGGACGCCGCGTGCAACACCATGCGGCCTGTCACGCTCAATGACGTGCGCCAACCCGCGGGCGCGCTCGGCGACTTCTTTGGTCCCGGCACCACAGTCGGCATGCCCCTTGCGGCGCAGTTTGGACTGAAGTTTAACTTCTAGAATGATCTCCCAGATACGAAGCCACCAAGCCGCGTGTGGGATAACGAGCATCATCGCCGTAGGGACGCGGCATTGCCGCGTCTCACATTAGGCCTCTTCACACTCTCTCGGGACAGACACAGCGGCATATGATTACGATTGCCGGGCCGCCGTTGCTCGTTGCTTAAACAGTGAGACGTGGCGGTGCCACGTCTCTACGGATAAAATTTTCTGCTGCGGATATGGGCGTCGCAATCATTGGCATGCTAGCGGCTGCCGTCTCTTTTGAGCTCTTCAACTGAAACAAACTTCTTCCCTTCCGCGGCATATCGCTGCAGCAAGATTCGTGTCGCCTCCACGGTGAACTTGCGCTCGAAGCCGAAGCCCAGGTGACTGCCGTCGTGCAGCAACACGATCTCACTCTGTTTGCGCCGGCGCGAGTCAACCTGCGTTGTGACCTTCTCGACGATGGCCTCGGCTGACTTCGCGTCCCAGTCAAAACCGGTGACGGACCACATCACCGGCTCCAGGCCGAGCGAGCGCACGGTGCGTAGCACGTTGGGGCGGCGTCCGCCAAATGGCGGCCGAAAGAGAGGAGCCGGCGTGCCGACGGCATCTTCCAGCGCTTTGCGGCAATCTTCCAGTTCTTGCCGCAAACGCGCGGCGGAAACAAAGATCAGGTTGGGATGGTTGTACGTGTGGTTGCCGATCGCGTGTCCGGCGTCGCAGATCGCGCGCGCGATCTCAGGGCGCCGGCGCACATACTTGCCGATCAGGAAGAACGTTGCCTTGGCCTGGTGTTGCCCCAGCAGATCGAGCAAGTGGAGAGTGTGGGGATCGTTGGGCCCGTCGTCAAAGGTGAGCGCCATCTGCGCCGGGTCGGCGCCATGCGTCAGCGTGCGCCCGTAGAGCTGCGGCGCCGGCGCCATGGAAGCGTATCCGGCGTAGCTGGCTGCAGCAGCAGCCGAGACGAGAGTTGTCAAAATGGCAAGCAAGGTCGTTAAATTTGGTAAATGGGTAATTTGGTAATTGGGTAATTGCTCACAGTGAAACAGATTTTCAATTACCCAATTACCAAATTACTCAATTACCAAATCTTTGCAAAGAAAAAGCGCAGCGGCGCGCTTCCCGCAGCAGCGAGCGTTTCCTCATTGCCACATTGCTTCCGTCGATATATCCTCGGGCCATCAGTCTTTCTTGCAACCATGGCCAAACTTTTTGAACCTCCCCGCTACATCGCATTAGAGGGTCCCATTCGCGTAGGTAAGAACACGCTGGCCAACGTGATTGCCGACCGCCTGAACGCCCAGCGCGTCCTTGAGGCGGAGGACAACCCGTTTCTGCGCGCGTTGTATGAAGGTCAGCGCGGGGCCGCATTCCAGGCCCAGTTCGCGTTCCTGGTGCGGCGGTTCGAACAGCTCAAGGACCTGGAAGTGGGGCCAAAGTCGCACAAGACGGTGGTGGCCGATTACATCTTCGAGAAAGACAAGATCTTCGCCTACATCAATCTCACGGACGCCGAACTCGAAATCTACAACCGCTACTATCAGCACTTCCGCGAGCAGTTGCCGGTACCGGACCTGGTGATCTATCTTCAGGCCTCGCCCGAAGTGCTGAAGAAGCGCTTGCGCAAGAAGAACGCCCCTGGCGAAGGCTTAATCAGCGATGATTATCTCGAAGAAGTGGTGAAGGCCTACGAGCATTTCTTTTTTCATTACACCTCGTCTGACCTGCTGGTGGTGAACACCAACGACATCGACTTCGTGGAACGTCATTCGGATCTTCAGGAACTCCTACGCCGGGTGAGCGAGCCCATCCGCGGTACGCAGTATTTCCTGCCGTTGGGATCGGCAGGAGCTGCAGGCGCCTGACGCAAGGACTCTCGATCCCTGCCCGGCGCGCCTCCCGTGCGATCCTCTCCTTATTCGTTTCCTCCCGTACCAGCGGCCGTCTGCGTGCGACTCTCAGGTTTCAAGTCGCTGCGGTGCTTGTCGAACCATCCCACAACAGAGAGCAATTTCGCGATGTGATGGCTGGGACGAACCGTGATGCCGTGCGGTTCTTCCGGCACGCGCATCAGCACAGTTTCGATTTGTTGCAGCTTAAGCGCTTCGTAATACTCCTCTGCCTGGGAGATCGGCGTGCGGTAATCGCTTTCGCCGGTCATCAGGAGCGTTGGCGTTTTCACATTCTTGACCAAGGAGATGACGGAACGCTTGGTGTATTGCTCCGGATAGTCCCAGGGCATGCCGGGAAACCAGTATTTGACGACGATGATGGGGATGTCGGCGGTCAGGGCAAAGCTGTACCAGTCAATAACCGGATAGAGCGATGCCGCTGCCCGGAAGCGCGTGGTGCGGCCGATCATCCAACAGGTGAGAACGCCGCCGCCGCTGCCTCCGGTCACAAAAACATTGTTGGGATCGACATAACCCTTCGCGATCACTGCGTCCACCGCCGAGTTCAGATCATAAAAATCATCACCCGGATAGGCATGGTGAATAAGGTTGCCAAACTCCTCGCCGTAGCTGGTGCTGCCGCGCGGATTGATGAAGACCACCACGTAGCCGTGCGCCGCGTAAATCTGTTTCTCGAGATCGAAGCGATCGCCATAGTTGGAAAACGGGCCGCCGTGAATCTCGAGGATCAAAGGATATTTCTTGCCCGGTGTGAACCCGGGAGGCGTCAGCACCCAGCCTTGGATCTTTCGGTTGTCCACCGACGAATTGAACCAAAATTCCTCAGTCCGGCCCAGCGTGCGTTGCCCCAGCAGATCGCGGTTCAGGTCGGTCAGGACCTTGGCCTCAGAGCGGCCCGGGCTGACGACAGCCACAGCGCCGGGTACATCCGGCAGAGTGTGCACGTAGGCGATGGCGCCGTTGCGGGCCAGGCTATAGGTTCCCGCCAGGGGAAGATGGCTGGTGATGATCTTGAGCTGGCCGATGGTGGAGTAGAACCCCAGCTTGGTGTCGCCCTGGTCGTCAAAGATGAAGTAGACGCCGCTGCCGTCGGGCGCCCAGCGCACAGCCCGGACACTGCGGTCCAGCTTCCCGGAGATGTCATGTGACCCGCTGCCATCGCGGTTCATGATAGAAAGCCGCGTGACCTGGTATCCCTTGAAGTGTTCATCGTAGCCGGTGTAGGCAATGTGCTTGTTGTCGGGAGAGATGTCCGGATCGCTATCCGGGCCGCGGCGGTCGGTGAGCGCCCGCACCGAGCCATCTTCCAGGGAAAATTCATAAATCTCGGTGTCGGCCGGGTTCAGATCGTAATCATCGTGGCGGTTGGCGGCGATCAGCAGAGATTTTGAATCTGGACTCCAAGTGGCTGGGCCGGCATTGACGCCCGGTCCGCCGTAAAAAAAGTTGCCGCTGGTGATTTGGCGCGGCGTCCCGCCATCCGCCGCAACCACAAAAACATGTGTATAGCCCGGCTTGAGATAGCCCGCACCGTTGAAGCGATAGATGGGCTTATCGTAAAGCACCGGCGGCTCTGCCCACTTGGCTCCAGGAGGCGCCTTAGGCATCTGCGCCAGCTTGACTGGCTCGGAAGGAACAAAGGTGGCAAAAGAGATTTGCTTGCCATCGGGCGACCATTCGATGCCGGACGGCGCATTTTCCAGGCTGGTGACGCGAGCGGTCTCGCCGGTATCCATCCAGCGCACAAAAATCTGGGAGTGGCCGTCTTCGCCGGTGACGTACGCCAGGCGCGTACCGTCGGGCGACCAGCGAGGACTGTTGGCCATGATCGGCCCCGTCACCAGGGGACGATGGTTGGAGCCATCCGCGTTGATGATCCAAAGATTGCCGTAGCGCCGGTCCTGCATGATGTCGGAGAACCCGCGCACGTAGACAATGCGCTGCCCGTCCGGTGAAATTTGCGGGTCCGACACACTTTGCATGTTAAAAATATCCTCCGCTTTCAAAGGCGGATGCTTTGGCTGGGCCAAAACCGCAGCGGTTGTTACCAGCACAAGGAAGAAACACACCTGCATCTTTGAAGAACGCATTGCTTTTGCCCTCCGGAGATTACTGCGAATCAGCTGAATTGTACGGAAACCCGACTGTCCAATGGGAATGCTGATTATTGGGTTTAAAATCGCGGAGCATTGTACCGCCTGGAGCGGCGGCGTGGTCAGCCTTTCTCTGGATCCTTTCCGGATCGAGATGTCACCACCCGGACTGGGCTTACTCTTTGCCAATGAAGGGGTTACCGCGAACGCACCTAAGGCCGATTTTCTCCCGCCAGCCTATCGAAATCGCGTCTACAATACCTCTGCCAGCATCCAATCTGGCGACAGGTGGTATCGGGAGTTCCCGAACTACACTGGAGGCAATATGAGCATCACTTCTTCGAATCCCGGCATGGGCATGCCTGCCCGGCCGAAAATCACTACCTCCACAATTCAAGAAAAGAAGCAGCGGCGCGAGTTCATCACTTGCCTGACTGCCTACGACTACGCGACGGCCCGGCTGGTCGACGAAGGCGGCATTGATCTGATTCTGGTTGGCGACTCGCTGGCCCAGGTCGTGCTCGGCTATGACAGCACGCTGCCGGTGACCATGGAGGAAATGCTGCATCACACGCGCGCCGTGCGCCGCGCGGTGAGGTCCGCCATGGTGATCGCCGACATGCCGTTCGGCACCTACCAGGGCGACGTGAAGGAAGGCGTGGCGAACGCCGTGCGCTTTGTCAAAGACGGCGGCGCAGAAGCCGTAAAAGTCGAAGGCGGCGAGAAACGCGCCGACCTGGTGCGCCGCATCCTCGACTCCGAAGTCCCGGTCATGGGGCACATCGGCCTGACGCCGCAGTCGCTGCACAAGATGGGCGGTTACAAGGTGCAGGGCAAAGACCTCTCCGGGATCGAGCGCCTGATGAAAGACGCGGTGGCGCTGGATCGCGCCGGCGTTTTCTCGATCGTGCTCGAAGGCGTGCCCCGCGAAGTCGCGGCGATGATCACGCGCGAGGTTACCGCGCCGACCATCGGCATCGGCGCTGGCCCGGAGTGCGACGGCCAGGTGCTCGTCTTCCATGACATCGTGAACCTCAGCTTTGCTCCGCCGGCTAAATTCGTGCGGCAATATGGCGACGCCGCTGCGCTGATCCGCAACGCTGTCGCGCAGTTCAAGGCTGACGTGGAGTCCGGTGGCTATCCTTCAGATGCCGAGTCCTATCATCTGCCAGGATCCACCAAAGCGGACCTCGAAGCTATCCTGCGGCGCAAAGAGATGAAGATGCACGCGAGATAGCAAATGGCAGTTAGCAATTAGCAGTTGGCACAGGTAAAGCAGGGTCCCGACACATCGTGTTTTGGTGGAAGACTCTCTGATCTGGCTTTAGCTGAGCTAATTGCTAATTGCCAATTGCTAACTGCTCCTATGCTCACCATCACTTCCACCAAAGAGATGACCACACTCAGCAAGCAGGCCCGCCGCGAGGGCCGGCGAGTGGGGCTCGTTCCCACCATGGGAGCACTGCACGCCGGACATATTTCTCTGGTGCGCGCCGCTCGAGCGAAGGTGGACGTGGTCGTGGCGTCGGTCTTCGTCAACCCCACGCAGTTTGGCCCCAACGAAGATTTTGCTAAATATCCGCGATCCTTCGAAAACGATGCGGCGATGCTGTCCGCCGAGAAGACCGACTGCCTCTTTTGCCCGTCCGTGGATGAGATGTACCCCGCGGGTTCCACGGCGTGGGTGGAGGTGGAGGGAATCAGCGGCAAGCTCGATGGCCGTTCCCGTCCCGGACATTTTCGCGGCGTGACCACCGTGGTCGCCAAGCTGTTCAACATCGTCGAGCCAGATCTGGCTTTCTTCGGGCAGAAAGACGCAGCCCAGGCGGCCGTCATCCGCAAGATGGTGCGCGATTTGAATTTCGACGTCGCGATCGTAGTCTGCCCCATTGTCCGCGAACCCGATGGCCTGGCGATGAGCTCACGCAACGCCTATCTGAGTCTCGAGGAGCGCAAGCAGGCGACTGTGCTTTCACGATCGCTCGAGCGCGTGCAGACCCTCGCGGCTCAGGGAGAATGCGATGCCGCGCGTCTTGCCGCCGCCGGCAAACAAGTCATGAGCGAGGAACCGGCCGTGCGTCTCGACTACTTTGAAGTGGTTTCGGCGGACACGCTGGATCCAGTGGCAGACATTTCGCAAGGCGCACTGGTGGCGGTGGCTGCATGTGTGGGCAGCACGCGATTGATTGACAATGTTGTATTCGAGCCCCGCTGATCCGTCGTGACTGCCGGAAGTCAATTCAAGAAAAAGACGCTCGGTGACCTTCTAAATTTTGCAGTCGCGCGTATGGTCGTGACCGGACGCGTACTATTTACCGTCTTGCTCGGAGCTACGCGGGGATTCGGGATTGTATCTCGTGGGTTTTCAGCCAGGTTTTGGAAAGAATCTCCAGCGGCCCTCGACGACGAGAAACGCCTTTAGTATGAGCGAAGCGAGAAATCCATTCGTTAAGATGTCAGGCGTGCGACAGGGCTCACCCTCACCCCGTTCGGGATCTCAAAGAGAAGAACTGCTCCACCTCAGCCAAGTCTCGCGTCTTCTGGTACGCGGGCAAACTCTCGAAGAAGATCCTGCCGTAGCGCTGCTTGAGAACGCGGTTGTCGAGCAGCGCCAGCAGTCCGCGGTCTTTTACCGAACGGATCAGCCGGCCAAAGCCCTGCTTCAGCGCGATCACTGCCGCCGGCACCTGATATTCAAAGAAAGCGTTGCCCCCTGAGTCCGCGATGGCACGGATGCGCGCCGCCACCACCGGATCGTTGGGCACGGCAAAGGGCAAGCGGTCGATGATGACGCAACTGAGTTGCTCGCCCTGCACGTCCACGCCTTGCCAGAAAGAGGCCGTGGCGAAGAGCACGGCATTCGGCGTAGAGCGGAATTCCTCGAGCAACGCGCTCTTCGGCGCCGAACCTTGCAACAGCATGGGAAACTTGAGCTCGCCCAGCAGGCGATCATAGATGTCGTGCATCTGCGCATAGCTGGTGAACAGGCAAAAAGCGCGGCCTTGCGTGATCTCAAGCAACAGGCGGATCTTCTCCGCCGCGCCGCGGGCGAATGAAGGCGCGCGCGGATCTGGCAAGTCCGGAGGGACGTAGAGAATCGCCTGGCTCGCATAATTGAAGTGCGAAGGCAGAACCAGTTCGCGGGCGTGGTCCAGGCCGACGCGCTGGCGTATGTACTCAAAGCTGCCCCGGTCGGGCTGGCCCGCCACAGCCAGCGTTGCCGAAGTAAGCACGGCGGTCTCCACGTTTTCGAACAGGGTCTGCTTTAGAATCTGGGAGACATCGATGGGCGTGGCCTGAAGAATAATGTGGGCCTGTCCACCGCGGGTCTTCGTTTTGCGTCCTTCGCCGCGCTGGTCGATCCAGAACACAGTGTTCTTATCTTCCGACTGCATGATGAACCCGATTTGCGTCTGCAACTCCTGGGTTCGCCGCGCAAAGCCAAAGACTTCTTCCGGCTTTCTGGGCAGCGTCTCCAATTGGCTGAACACGCCTTCGAGCGATTGCATGAGCGCGTCGTAGTGGTTGCCATTGCTTTCCAGGAATTCCTGGCGGCCGGCGAAAGGGAATCTGCCCTCTCCCTGCGGCAGCAAGCCGAAGAAAAACCGGGAGCGCTCCCGCAGGCGCGCCAGCGCTTGTAGCAGGCCAGGAGAACTGGCTTGTTTCTGCTGCAGTGTGCTTTCAATGTCGCGCGCCAGCTCTTCAAAGCGCAGATTGCTCACCGCGACTCCGAAATAGCTGGTAGCGACGTCCTCGAGCTCATGGGCTTCATCAAAGATCACAGCTGCGAAGTCGGGCAGGATGCCGGCGTCGGGCGCGCCGCTCTGGCGCAGCGCCAGGTCGGCGAAAAACAAATGGTGGTTGACGATGACAATGTCGCTTTCCAGCGCCCGGCGATGCATTTCCGTAATAAAGCAGCGTTCCCATTGCTTGCATTTCTGTCCGGTACAGCGGTCGGTACGCGCGTCGAGCTTGTGCCACAGCTGGTTGGTTTCCGGAAGCTCTCTCAGCTCCGCGCGATCCCCGGTTTCCGTGAGCGGCTCCCAGGCCGCGATCTGGCGATATTGTTCAATTTCTTCGAGACCGTTCAGCACCGGCTGCTCTGTCAGGTCGTAAAGCTTCTGGCGGCAGAGATAATTGTTGCGCCCCTTCATGTAGCAGACGCGCAACTTGCCTGGGCCCCCA
>DATFQZ010000274.1:0-43733 GCA_035263765.1 Candidatus Angelobacter sp.
TTCAGCCGTTCGCATAGTTCGCACTTGGGATCATATAGCACGTAAAGCTTTTCCATAATTCACCTCGTTGTGGGCAGCGGGGGTGGCGGTGGAACCGAAACTTTGAGGACTGCATCCGGCGCAACCGGAGGCCGGCGTGGGTACTGGTTTTGCGCGCGGCTGCGGATACGCGTGAAGACATACAGATTGAAGAAGTGCATGCCGCCCAGGATCAATAGCACCCACCCCAGCTTATCGCTGAGCATCTCAATGGCCGAGCGCGAAGTGTTGATCACGGCGTTGCTCTTGAGGGCCAGCGAAACGAAGCCGATATTGATGAGGTAAAAACCCACCACCAGCAGATGGTTGACGGATGCGGCGAGCTCGGCGTTGCCGTGAAAAGCGTCCACCAGGAAGATGGCGCCGCGTTTGTGCAGGGTGCGCGCAACCCAGATGGTCAGGTTCACGCTAATCAGCAGGTAGAGAAGATAAGTGACGATGATCGTGGTTTCGTAGGGAATCATGAATCCTCCTTCCGTATTGAACGTGTTCAAAACCACTCTACGGCGGCGCCCCGCAGTTGTCAAGGATAATTTTGAACACGTTCATTTACATGCGCAACTTGCTCATTATAGAAGAGTTGCGTTAAGACCAGGATCTCGATCCGTTCAAAACAAAGATTACATTTCTTAACGTCGAGAGGACTTGCCCCAATGGTTTGATCAATCATCCAACCAGCACGCCGTACCTGACAGGCTGGGTAAAAAACCTTTCGGTTGGAGTCTGCCGTTCGAGCGCGGTCATGACTCACACTCATTCGGTTCGGCTGAGCGGAGGGCACGACTTATGGCAGACATCGACCGGTTCAGAAGAAACTTGCGGCGTTCAGCTCTTTGGTTCGCCGTCTACGCAGCCTTGCCCGGCGGGCTTCCGGCACAGCAAAAGCCCGATCTGACAGTGCAGGTGAAGGTGGTCAACGTGCCCGCCACGGTGCGCGACAAGCACGGAAAGATCATCCACGATCTGACCAAGGACGATTTCATTCTCGAAGAAGACAGCCGGCCGCAATCCATCCATTATTTTTCCCAGGAGAGCGATCTCCCCTTGACCTTGGGCCTGCTCGTGGACACCAGTCTGAGCCAGCGCCGGGTACTCGACCAGGAGCGGACGGCAAGTTTGAGTTTTCTCGACGACATGTTGCGGCCCGACAAAGACCTGGCGTTTCTGATTCATTTCGATTTTGACGCGGAGCTCCTCGAAGACCTGACTGATTCGCGGGAGAAGCTGCGATCGGCAATGGATCAGTTGCAAGGGCCGGATCTGGACCGGCAACGCGGAGCTAACTCTCCGGGAACAGGTACCGGATATCCGCGCCGCCGCGGTGGCGGCTCGCATAGCGGTGGTGGAACAGTGTTGTATGACGCCGTTTATCTTGCGTCCAACGAGCTGATGAAGAAGCAGACCGGGCGCAAAGCGATTGTGGTCCTCTCCGACGGTGTTGATCACGGCAGCAAAGAATCCTTGAAAGACGCGATCGAAGCCGCGCAGCGCGCGGACACCATTGTCTACTCCATCTATTTCAAGGGCGACGAACCCTACACGGGCTTCGGAGGATGGGGAGGGGGTGGCCACCGCGGTGGTCGCGGTCGCTATCCTGTGGAGGAACAAGTCGACGGCAAGAAGGTCCTCGAGCAGATCTCCAAGGAGACCGGCGGCCGGCTCTTTGAGGCCTCAAGCAAGGAGAGTGTGTCCAAAATCTACTCGCAAATTGAAGAGGAGCTTCGCAATCAATACAGCCTGGGCTATACGCCGGACCGTACTGATCCCGGCTCCGGCTATCACAAAATCAGCCTGAAGACCAAACAAAAGGATCTGGTGGTCCAGGCGAGAGCTGGGTACTACGCGACTGGACGCTGACGTTCGGAGCTAAACGCGCACATATTTCCCGAGAAGCGACACCACGACACCCAGGGCAATAATAGCGACCGGGCCGTGGTTCTGCTGCAGAGCTCCCACGATGTCGCGGTCTAGTGTCCATAGATAGGCGCCCCAAAAGATGCCACCGAGTATGGCCAGCATCCCGAGCGTGCGCAGCACTGAACTTCCTGATTGCTTCTTCGGTGCCCGCGGTGGGCGGAACGAGCCTCGGTCTTCATATCCCTCTCGGGCGCCGGATCCCCAATCATCCTGGTACCTGCTGTACTTCAGCGGAAACTGCTCCATAGTCACAAACTTTGAACTCTTTTCAGCCAAAATTCAATCGTCAAAAGACCCAAGGTGATTATCCATCAAGATTCCTGTGAGCTTCTATATACAATGAATCCCTTACTCTATGCCTCACTTATTTGACCCGCTGCGGATGCGCAGCCTGGATTTCTCTCACCGCATTTTGGTTTCTCCCATGTGCCAGTATTCCTGCCGCGACGGCATGGCGCAAGACTGGCACCTGGTTCATTTGGGCAGCCGTGCCGTGGGACGCGCCGCCGCCGTGCTGGCGGAAGCGACCGCTGTGACTGCGGACGGCCGGATCAGCCCGGTCGACCTGGGCTTGTGGTGTGACCAGCAGATTGAGCCGTTGCGCCGCATTTTTTGCTTTATCGAGCAGCAAGGTTCCGTCCCCGGAATCCAGCTCGCGCATGCCGGACGCAAAGCCAGTACGTCAGAGCCATGGAAGGGCGGCAAGCCGCTTCCGGTGGAGGCCGGCGGGTGGACGCCCATCGTGGCGCCCAGCGCCGTTGCCTTTGCGCAGGGTTACCAGGTTCCGCAGGCGTTGAGCGAGGCGGAGATCGCAACCATCGTGGAAGCGTTTGCCGCCGCCGCGCACCGCGCTGAAACCGCCGGCGCCAAAGTGGTGGAAATCCACTCCGCGCACGGGTATCTGCTGCATTCATTTCTCTCCCCACTGAGCAACCAGCGCAAGGACAAATATGGCGGCACTTTCGCCAATCGCATCCGCCTGGTGTGTGAAGTGGTCATGGCGGTGCGCAAAGTCTGGCCGGAGAAATACCCGCTGTTTTTGCGCCTTTCCTGTAGCGACTGGACCGAAGGCGGCTGGACAATCGAAGACTCCGTTGCGCTGGCGCAAGTCCTCGGCAAACTGGGCGTGGACTTGATTGATTGTTCGTCCGGCGGCAACATTGCCTCGGCCAAAATCCCACTAGCGCCGGGATATCAAGTTCCGTTTGCGGACCGCCTTCGCCGCGAGGCCGCCATCCTGACCGGCGCTGTCGGGCTGATCACCGATCCTCAACAAGCCGATGCGATCATCCGCGACGGCCAGGCCGACGTCGTTTTTCTCGCGCGGCAGTTCCTGCGCGATCCTTACTGGCCGCTCATCGCGGCACGGACCTTGGGACACGACTTGGCATGGCCGCCGCAATACGAACGCGCAAAACCGAAATGATAGTTTTGTGTGCAGCCATCATCCCGGCGCAACACAATGAATGGGTCAAGCGGGGGCGATACATCGACGGCGGCAAACGGCGCGACCAAAAGCGCCATGGAACTCAGGCCGCTTTCTTTTTCAACGCCTCGCGTATCTTCGCGGCAGAGTGGCCGTGCTGGCGCACCAATTCCTCCAACTGTTCTCGACTCACTCCCAGTGCCTTGGTCCAATAACGCACTTCATGTTCTTGGGTTAAGCTGATCAGGTTACGATCTTGCGATCGACCCTTGTTTTTATCATCCGGCATCCGTTTTTCCTCCTCCCGTTTGGATGCCGTGCCAGTTTTACCTGCTGCATCGCGGCGTACGCTGCAATACGAGCTCGCGAACTTGAAGTGAAAGCCTGTTCAGCTCTGCGACGGAGCCGCCATTTCCGCGAAGACAACCACATGTCCGGCAGGGTCCTTGACGCCTATTTCCTTCGCCCCATAGAACGTGGTCCGCAGCGGGACCACGATGGGAACACCTTTGATCGCGTCGATGACGTCCTGCAGATGATCCACTTCAACGTAGAGAAAAGTGCGGCCGCCATTGATCTCCTTGGCTGCGGTGGGGGCGTCCTTTTCCGCACTGGCAAAGCTCTGGTACATGATCTCCAGTCCATCTTTTTGCAGGATGATAAAACCCAGGCGGTCGCCGTCCGGGACTTCAACTGTTTTCTTGAAACCCAGACGGTCGACCCAGAAGGTGATGCAGGGCTCAATTTCTTTCACATAGAGAACGGGAGTAATCCGCTTCACAGTCATATCTCTTCTTGTCTCCTTGAGGTTGGATTGGCCTGAAGCCAGGCTGCAAAAGGCCATCAAGACCGGGAAAAAGGCCGCAATGCCGCGCATCCTAAGATCCTGCTTGACAGCCTTGGAAGTGCTAGTCTAAATTAGACTAGTGACAAACATAGAGGAGGTTGCGATTCATGTCAAGGAAAACCTTTGTGCCGGCCGGTGACCGCCGGTTACAAGATCTAATTTCGGTTGGCCCCGCGATGCTGCGCGACTTCGAGATGCTCGGAATCCGGACGATGGACCGTCTGGCGCGCGCCAACCCGCAACACATGTACAAGCGGCTATGCCGCGTTACAGGCCAGCATCAGGACATCTGCGTGCTGGATGTCTTCCGCGCGGCGGTCGCGCAGGCGCGCAATCCCAGCTTGCCTGTGGAACAGTGTGTATGGTGGTATTGGAGCCGCAAGCGTAAAGCCCGTGGCCAAGCGTAAGAGCAAAGGCGCGCTCACCACACCGGACCTGGTGCTGCTCAGCCTGTTGGCGGAGCGGCCCATGCACGGATACCAGGCAAATCTTGAGCTGGAACGCCGGCAGGTCCGCGATTGGGCGGGAATCTCTCGACCCCAGGTTTACTATTCCCTGGAAAAGCTGGAACGGCTAGGCCTGTTGCGCGCTGGCAAAGATGTCGGGCCTGCCGCTGGTCCTGACCGCAGCGTGTTCGCGGTGACAGCGAGTGGTCGCGCCGCGCTGGCCGATGCCCTGGAGCAAGAGGACTGGACCGCGCAACGGGAGCGTCCCCGGTTTCTTACCTGGCTTGCACTTTCCTGGCAGGCGCGGCCAGGAGTTGTCAGGAAGCAGGTTGAGCGGCGGCGAAGATTTCTGGCTGCCGAGCTGCAACGCGAGGAGGCTACGTTGCGCGACGTCTCACGTGAAGTCGGCCATCCGCATCATGAAGCGGTCTGGATGCTGACCCTGGTCATCGAACAGTTCAAGTCCGAGTTGCGCTGGCTCGACAAAGTTGCCGATGGGCTCAAGCACCGGGCTCCGGCTCGATTCCCTCCGAAGTTCCGAACGGAGTGAGGGATCCCTATGGCTACGAGAAACTCGGGTTTGACATCTTTTTGGGAATAGGGATTGCTCTCCCGCTTGGCGGGATCGGAATTTCAGAAACTTACTTCTTTTGCGCGGCTTGCGCGGCGTGGGCCGCAGCGTGCGCTGCGGGCGAAGCCGTGGCTGGCGTGTTCTCGTCAGGCTTGTGGACTTCGCGCCGCTCCACCGGCGACGACAGCACAATCGACGTCGAAGTAGTCCCGAACGGCGTGAGCCGGTCAATCAGCGATTCCAGATGCTCCACCGAGCGCACGTGGACTTTCATGATGAACGAGTCGGCGCCGGTGCCGCGATGGCATTCCACCACTTCTGGAGAATTCTTCACCACCGTGGTAATGCGCGTGAACACGTCGCCTACGACCGACATGCGAATAAACGCCGTGATCGGCATTCCTACCTTCATGGGGTCAACGTCCGCGTGATAGCCGACGATGATGCCGGCCTCTTCCATGCGCTTTACGCGCTCCACCACTGCTGGCGTAGTCAAGCCCACACGGCGCCCCAACTCGGCGTAGGAGAGCCGTCCATTGACTTGCAGCTCGTGGAGTAGCTTCCAGCCGATCTGGTCAAGGAGCTTATCGGTTCTTAAATTCGAGTCCATGAGGAGAGTTGCATTCTAAACCAAAATTGCCGTTTCCACCGTCATAAAACAAATTTTAACCGCTTCTAATCTTAGGCCGGTTGGCCAGTGGCCACCGGGACAGCCAGCCCCACGCCTGGTTATCTTCACCCACAGGTGCGACAGCGATTCAGCCGAGGTCACACATGTTCCTCCTTGCTCGAGATCATCGGCAACAAAAGCGCCGGCTCGCGCATGAATTCAAAGGCGTTGATGGCGTTCACTGCGGCCCGGACTGTGCTGTCCACGGCCGGCTCCAGCGTAATCACAAATGACAGGCGGTCTTTGGGGAAGTTGGGCTCTTGAATTACGGAGTCGATATTGATGCCTTGTTTGGCGATGGCCTCCGCCGTACGCGCGAGGATTCCGGGTTTGTCCAGGACGGTGAGCCGCAGGAACCAGGCCACCGGCCGGGGGCGGGGAAGCAAGGGCTTGCGTTGTGCGTTGTGAAAACCCGAAAGAATGCTAGGGACGGACTGGCCGCGGGCGATCTGCTGGGCAATCTGCAGTACGTCAGAGAGGACCGCGGTCCCCGTAGCACCTCCGCCGGCGCCGCGCCCGTAGAGCATTTGCGCGCCGACTTTTTCGCCTTCGATGAAGATAGCGTTGTTGGCCCCGTCCACTTTGGCCAGCATGGAATCGCGCGGTTCCAGCCAAGGCTCGACCGCAACGTGCAGCCCGCCATCTGTACGTTCCGCCGAAGCCACCAGACGGATGGTCGAGTTCAGACGGTGCGCGTAATGGAAGTCAGTGGCGGTCACGTGGCGGATGCCGGTCACCGGCACCTCGGCCACGTGGACGGCGCTGCCGAAGGCGATGCGAGCCAAGATGGCGATCTTGTCGCGCGCGTCCAGGCCGTCAATATCGAGAGCCGGGTCCGCTTCCGCATAGCCGGCCTTCTGCGCTTGCTCCAGGGCTTGCGCAAACTCCAAGCCGTGCTCTTCCATCTGCGTGAGGATGTAATTACAGGTGCCGTTGACGATTCCGTACACAGCGCGGATGCGATCGGCGGCCAGCGCTTCAGAGATCGCTCGGATGACTGGGACACCGCCGGCCACGCTGGCTTCAATGCCCAGAGGAAGGTTCCTCTCCCGCGCCAGCGTAAAGAGCTCTTCGCCGTGGAGCGCGAGCAGCGCTTTGTTGGCGGTGACCACCGCTTTGCCGCTCTCGAGCGCGCCGCGCACCACCTGGCGGGCGACGTCGGTGCCACCGATGGCTTCCACCACGATGTCCACGTCTTCGGCGCCGGTGACCTCGCGCCAATCCGCGACTGCGGTGAGCCCGTTAACGGCGCCTTCCGCGGCTTTTTCCTGCACGCGGCGACGGCAAATGCCGGTAACGGTCACGGAGATGCCAGTGCGCTGGGCGATTTCGGCGGCGTGAGCGGTGAGGATCTCGGCTGCGGCCCTGCCCACTATGCCATAACCGACGATTCCCACACCTACCCGTTTCTTCCGCGGCGCTGAGCCGGGAACGGCAGCGGCTTCGACCGCAACAGTTTCAGTTCGCGGCATACATTTTCTCCAGTACACGCACCACGGCGGAAGCATCGGCGTCCATAGGCGGGGACGAGCGCCGGGAAGACGCCGACGTATATTGCTGGTCCTTGAGCATGTGGCCGGTCAGCACCAGGACCACGGTTTGCTCCGGCTTCACGAATCCGCTGTGCATGAGCTTCTTGAGGCCGGCCAGCGTGGCCGCAGAGGCCGGCTCACATCCCACGCCTTCCGCTCCCAGTTCAGCTTTGGCCTGAGCGATCTCCTCTTCATTCACGTCTTCGCATGCGCCGCCTGTATTTTTGAGCACGGCCACGGCCTTTCTCCACGAAGCCGGATTGCCGATGCGGATAGCCGTGGCCCGGGTTTCAGGCTCGACTGGGGCCAAACGCTCGCCGTCATGCTCCCGCATAGCACGCACCAGCGGATTAGCGCCGGCGGCCTGAATAATGGAGACCTTCGGCAATCGCTGAATCAAGCCGAGCTGGCGCAACTCTGAGAAGCCTTTGCCCAGTGCCGAACTGTTGCCCAGATTTCCGCCGGGAACGATCACGTGATCGGGAACAGCCCAATCCAATTGCTCCATCAACTCGAAAGCCACGGTTTTCTGTCCCTCGATGCGGTAGGGATTCATCGAGTTCATCAGATATGCGGGAAATTTCCGCACCACCTGGTCGAGGACTCGGACGCAGCCGTCAAAGTTCGTGTTCAACTCGAGGACGTGCGCGCCGTATTCGAGGGCTTGCGTCAGCTTGCCCGAGGCCACCTGGCCTGCCGGCAACAGGACAATGCTTTGCATCCCGGCGCGCGCCGCATAGGCGGCAACGGAAGCCGAAGTGTTTCCGGTGGAGGCGCAACAGACGAAACGGAAGCCCTCTGCGCGGGCCATGCTGATGGCCACGGAGACGCCGGTGTCTTTGAACGACCCTGTGGGATTCATGCCTTGGTGCTTGGCCAGAACGCGCGCGCGGCCTTTCGCCCGAAGCTCGATCAAGGGCGTGTTTCCTTCGTTCATAGAAATCATGTTTTCCCGCTCGGTCCGCGGCAGGAGCTCGCGAAAACGCCAGACCCCGCTCGAGTTCTCAGGGAGGTTGAAGCTTCGGCGCTCACGCCAAATCTCCTTCAGGCGCAGCCCAAACTCGCGCGAGGCCCCGGCCCACTCCGGATAAACCACCTCGAGCAGCTCGGCGCAGGCTGAACATCGAAACAGGGCGCCGGCTGCGGCCTCAATCGCACCGCAATGGACGCAGCGCAGCACGTACGCGGTTGCGATGGGGGTAGACAATGTGCTCATCGTTGACCTCCTGGGGCTTCTGAAAGTGCGATCGTGCCGAGCCCCAAGCACGCAGGGACAGCCAATTCAACACCGGGCCAGAACTCATCGTGCACGGAGCGAACCACCTGGGCGACGGATTTTGCAGGCACGGCAAAACAAATGCTCAGTTCGCTGGCGCCCTGAGCTACCGCGATCACGCTCACCTGGCAGCGGGCGACCGCAGCGAATACCCTGCTGAGAATGCCGCAGGTCCCCTTCATGGATTCGCCTAGAACAGCGACCACGGCGATTTCGTTGTCAACCGCCACCGGGTTGAGCACGCCCTGGGCCAGTTCAATACGGAAAATGTTTTGGATCAGCTTGAGCACGCGAGGGCCATCCTCAGCCCGCAGCACCAGGCCCAGAGCGTGTTCGGGTGACGACTGGGTGGCAAACAAAACCTCAACTTGCTCCTGGCCCAGGCGCAGGAAGAGCCGTCCCCAGAGCTCAACGGGATGCACATCGCGCCGTGTGACCAGCGTGATTAACGTAGCTTTTTTCACGCAGGTGACGGATTTGACCGGTTTGTTGACGGAACACGCTGAGCGAGTAATCCTGGTTCCCTCGGCTTCGGGGTGGAAAGAGTTCTTGATCCATACGGGAATGCCAGCTTCAGCCGCCGGATAGGCGGCGCGAGGATGGATCACCTTGGCGCCGTAGTACGCCAGCTCAATGGCCTCGGCAAAACTGATCTCAGGCAACGTGCTGGCCCCCGGACAGATACGCGGATCGGCGGTGAGCACGCCGTCGACGTCGGTCCAGATCCAGACCTCGTCCGTGTGCACGGCTGCGCCAAGGATAGTGGCTGAATAGTCCGACCCTCCCCGGCCGAGCGTCGTGGTGTAACCATCTGCCGTGGCGCCGCTGTAGCCGCCCACCACCGGGATGGCCCGGCGCTCGACCACCGGCAGGAGAACAGCCTGGCATTTCACACGCGTGGCTTCGATATCGGGATTGGCATTGCCGAAAACAGAATCGGTAACGATCACGTCTTCTGCCCGAACAAACTCGCTGGAGGTCCCAGTCTGCTGCAGATACTCCGCCAGCGCCCGCGAGGAAATGCGTTCGCCCAGGGCCACCAGCGAATCCATAGCTTGCGCTGAAATCTCGGCGCGCAACGTGAGCAGAGCCTGGGCTGATTTGCGTAGTTGCTCGCATACACCGTCGGAGAATTGTTCGACTCGAGTAAGCTGCGGCCCGGTGAAAAGATCGCGAATCATCTGCCGGTGGACGGCGGAGAATCTCTCGAGACCGGCGTCTGTAGCCGCAGCGTCGCCGTGGCGCGCAGCTTCGATGGTGCGAAAAATCAGATCGGTGACACCGGCCATGGCGGAGACCACCACGATGATCCTGTCCTGTTGTGCAGCCATGGAAACGATGGCGGCGCACTGGCGGAAGCGCGCCGCATCGCCGACAGAAGTACCACCGAACTTCATGATGATGAAACGATTGGGACTCATTTACTTGCTCCTCAAGCTGGACTGCTCTGGTTCCAGCGCCTTGGACGCCCGCACCGGTTCGCGTGTGACCCATGCACCGCGGTTGTCGGCGGAGGTTAAACGCGCCTCCGTCCGTATTCCTTCGGCCGCGAAAATTTCCTGCAAAGCTTCCGCGATCGCCTGATGGTTGCGAGCCGTAAACGCGATCACCGACGATCCTGAACCGCTGATGGCCACACCAAGAAGACCTTCCATACGCAAGCCCAGGCAGTGCTCGATGCCGGGAACGAGCTGCTGACGGTAAGGCTGGTGCAGCTTGTCGTCAAACAACTCGGGAAAAAGTTCAAAGCGGCCGGAAAAACAAGTGGCGGCGAGGATTGCGGTCCGCTGCAGGGTGTGCACTACGTCATCGCGACCGTACGTCTCGGGGAGGACCTTGCGCGCTTGGCGCGTCGGCACGGTCTGCTCCGGGCTAACGACGATCAGACGGATGCTCTCCGGAAAATCCGTGCGAACCGTAACCACCCGGTCAATATTGTTCGAAAGCGAAAACACCAGGCCGCCGTGGTAAGACGCTGCGGCGTCGTCGATGTGTCCTTCGATCTCGTTGGCCCAGCGCAGAAGTTCTTCGGCTTCCGCTTCGGCGCCCGAGTAGCGCGCGCCGAGAAGAAGTCCGGCGATCACCGCAGCAGCGCTGCTGCCCAATCCCACACTGATCGGAATTTCGCTGGCCACACTCACAAGACCGCACGGTGGCGGAGCGTCCAGCTCCGCGGCGGCGAAACGCAGCGCATGGAGGATGAGGTTGGAATCGTCGAGCGGGAAACGTTCCGGCGTCTGCCCGCGATATTCCAGGCTCAGTCCAGGGCTCTCGCTGGGTGTGAATGAGGCGTCCAGATAAAGTTGAACGGCCAGCGCGCCGCTATCGAAGGCTGGGCCCAAGTTGGCGGAGGCCGCGGGCACCACTGCCCGCCAGCCATAACCGGGTTCAAAGTCGAAGTTTTTTGCTCTGGACATTGCCTTCCTCCACGGCTCCTCTTGCGACCAAATAAAAAACCCACTCGCCGCTGGCGAGTGGGTCGGGAACTTATGATTGCTCTTACTTCATTTCACCGGCTCGCCAGAATATCGCAGGGATGTGCTTGTACCTGTTGTGCAGGTAGCCGGCATGGTAATAGCGATATTCTGACCAACCTTCATCAAGGCGCATTATGGCCTGGGTTGTGCCGAATGTCAATATGCGGGTAAACGTTCCCGCGCGATTCTAAGAGCCGAAGCATCCTTCTGAAGGAGGCAAGCACCGGCAGGAGTGCCGGTGCCACACAGTCATTCCCGACGCACTAATGTTGATTAAAGCCTCACCACCTGTCGCAGAAGCCTTGCGTAAGCCACGTGAGCAGGGCATACTTGCAGAACAGAACAGGTCGGAAGGATAAGCAACTTGGCCCGGCGCAGGACATACACGCTCTTATTCATATTAGCTGCGGCTTTATTGTCAGGACTCGCCGTAACGTTTGGTGCGGCGCAAGCAGGCGGGCCAACTCGGGCTCAGGCAACAAAGGTGCCGGTGCCATCCCCAGCCGCACAGGCGCAGGCCTCTCCCACGCCCGACCCCACGGCAGGGGTTGAAGTTACGGCACTGGCGCTCGAACCGTCGCGCTTCTGCGCGTATGGGGCGAACGCCTACGTCGTGTACATCCCGATCGACATCACGGTCGTGAATGGCCGTCGCGCGCCCATCATCCTGGCACGCGCGCAGCGCGTGCAGCGTGTCTTGCTGGGCAAGACCAACGACGATGTGCAGGCCGGCCGTTTTGAATTGGACACGCCAGTGCGCACTGCCCGCATACGGACTGACCCCACCACGTTCGGTCCCGCGCCTGAGGAGGACACCTTCGCCGTGCTTAAGCACAACCAGAAGCTCGAATTCACGGTGGTGTACGGGATTCCGGTGCGCAATAATCCGGCGCAAGCTGTCCCTGGCACCGCGTCCCCGGGAAACTTGGCGTTCAGCGTGGAACTGCAAACGTGGCCGTTCAACCGCGACCCAGCGGGCTTGCAACAGCAATGGCTACGCTACGGTGAGCTGATTGCGACCCCGGTGATGGCCTTTCCGACGATTCTTCGCCTGCCTGTCAACCCGCCAACGGAGAATTGTGGGATCAAGCGACAATAGCATCTCGTGCAAGTTCCCAAGATCTCATTGTCTACCCATGCTAAACTCTCGCCTGCAATGGCAAGGTTAACCAGAAATTGTCTGGTGCTGCTTTCTTGTCTCGTGCTGCAACTGGTCCCCCTCTCAAGCCAGACTTCGCAGTCTAGCGGGGACAAACTCTCGCCGTTGGCCAAGAACGCTCCCAAAGACAAGCCTGTATCCAGTTCTAACAACCGAACAAAGGCCTTCGAAGATGCGATTGCACCTTATGTCGCGAAAGCGCGTTCCACACTGCCGGACACTAAAAAGAGGTTCTTGAAGGGACTGAACAAAGGCGAGGTCCTGTTCGTGACAATACGGCTGTATGGCCCAGACAACAAGTTCGAGCAGGTTTTCGTCGAGGTCAAGGAGTGGAAGGACCAGACGATCAACGGCGTGCTATCGACAGAGCCCACCCTGGTCAAGGGCCATCGATCCGGCGAGAAAATTGTGGTCGATCAAAAAGACGTTTACGACTGGACCATTTCTAAGCCTGACGGGACTGAAGAAGGGAACTTCGTGGGCAACTTCCTCGACAATTATCGCCCGTAAGGGAACGACCTTACGTATGGTTCTTCTAGCCCGCTTCCCCTTGATTTCAAGCCAAATACGTTATAAAACTGTTAACTTCCCGGCAGCAGAAATTGTCGCGATAGATTTCCTCCCCAGGTAACTACAAGTTTCATGGAACGCATCGTCATCACTACACAAGAGGTTGAACGGACGCCCCCGCCCGCGCCGGGGGTGCAGGAACCGCCCCGCCCGCGGCTCCCCAATCCGGTGCCCTGGTGGGCGCGCTTATCCTTGGCTCCGCTGGTTCTGTTCCTACCGCTGCTGGCCCTGGTGGCCCTCATTCTGCGGGTGACGGTGCGCAAGCAGTCGCCGCGCGCGCTACAGGCCTGGTGGTCCTACCTGCTCGGGCTGATGATTGTCAGCGGTTTCTTTTCGACCATCCTGATGATGCTGGCGATTTCGCTCTCCTGGGCGCCGGCGCCTGACGCGGTGGGCGTGGCTCTGTCCGGCCTGGATGAACGCAGCTCATTTCCGGCGCTTCCGTCGGAGAAAATCATGTCCGGCGTTGAGTTGAGCGCCACTTTGAAGCCGCTGGTGCTGCTGGCATCGCCGGCAGCCAAACGCTGGTTCTCGAAGACAGAGAGCACTTCCGGCCTGCTTGGCGCAGCGTTGATTCTGCAAGCTGACTCTCATGGCTACCTGCTGGCCACCGCACGGCATGTAGCCGACGGCGAAGACTGGCGCTCGAAGAAGGGCGCGCAAAAGGTGATGGTTTCCGACGGCATGAACGGCTGGGCTGCGGCCACGGTACTGGGACGCCACAAGCGTCTCGACGTCGCGCTGCTATGGCTGGAGCGCAAGTTCGGCGACGGCACGTTCCGCCAGCCGGTGGCTACGTATGCCAGCGTCCAGGCGGGCGAGAAGATTTACGTGATCGGCCATCCGGAGGGCCTGAACTTCAGCATCAGCAACGGAATTGTTTCACGCACGCCTGGCAATGACGTGCTGCAAGTCTCGGCTCCGGTGAGCCCAGGTAACAGCGGTGGTCCGGTCTACGACGAACTCGGCAACTTGCTGGGCGTGGTCACGTCAAAGGTGGCGCGCTCGGCCGAACCGGAAGCCGAGAACCTGAATTTTGCCGTCAGCACGGACGCCTTGCTGCATGAGGCCGACTGGGATCTGGTGGGCACCGCGACGGCCAGGAATGAGTTCACGGACTTTGTGCACAAAGCCAAAGTGCGCGGCGGGTCCAAGAAAGAAGATGCTTCGCCGGACAAGGCGACGCGCGAGTAGAACGGGCGCGACAGGAACCTTACGAGATCATGGCCAATATCACAGTCACTGTTTACGATTCCACGGAAAACAAGCGCGTGCCGGTGGAGCTTCCCGACGACGCCCCGGCCAACCGCATCATTGCCGTGCTGGTGGAAAAGCTTCAACTCCCGCCCAACGGGCCGGATGGAGCGCCCCTCAGCTACAAGTTTCACCACAAGAATTCCGGACGCCAGATCCAGGACGCGCAGACCTTGGCCGACGCCGCCGTGAAAGATGGTGACATCCTGCGCCTGCAGCCGGAGATCACCGCGGGAGCGCGATGACCCAGCCGGTGGCGCCTCCACCCCAGCCCGCGCAAAACCGGCCCGGTCTGGGGACCCCGCTTACCGCGGAAGACCGCTTCAGCCGCTTTCGTCTCATCGGCTGGTGGGACCAGGAGAAGATCCGGGCCGCTCGGGTGCTGGTCATCGGCGCGGGTGCGCTGGGCAATGAAATCCTTAAAAACCTTGCGCTGCTCGGCTTCGTCAACATTGTGGTCGTGGACCTGGATGCGATCGACGCCTCCAACCTTTCCCGCAGCATTCTCTACCGCGCCGAAGACATAGGACGACCCAAGGCCGAAGCCGCCGCTGAAGCCGTGCGCAACATTTTTCCTGACGCTCGAGTGCAACCCATCCGCGGCGATGTGGTGCATGGCCTGGGACTGGGCCTGTTTCACTGGGCGGATATCGTGCTGGCGGGCCTGGACAACCGCGAAGCCCGGCTGTGGATCAACCGCGCCTGCTGGCAGATGAACCGGCCGTGGATTGATGGCGCCATCGAGGGGATCAACGGCGTGGCGCGCGCTTTTCTTCCCGGACGGCCGCCGTGTTACGAATGCACGCTGGGTGAGACTGACTGGGCCATCCTCAACAAGAGGATGTCCTGCAACCTGCTGGCGCTCGAAGCCTCGAGCGAAGGCAAGGTAGCCACCACGCCCACCATCTCTTCGATTGTCGCCGGACTCGAAGTGCAGGAAGCAGTGAAACTGCTGCATGGTTTGCCGGTGCTGGCCGGCCAGGGGTTCATCTTCGAGGGTTTGAATCACACCTCCTACAAAGTCGAATATACCGAGAACGACGCCTGCATGAGCCACCACACGCTGGAAGAAATGATCGTGGTCCAACAGACTTCGAGAGAACTTACGCTCGAACAACTGCTCACGCGCGCGCGGCAGGACCTGGGCGCAAAAGACGTGGCGCTCGAGTTCAGCCGTGACGTGATCCATAAACTGGCCTGTGCCGGTTGTGGCGCGGAGGAAGAAGTGTATGCCGCGGTAGGTACGGTGGCTTACGCGCGCGGGCAATGTCCGCAGTGCGGGCAGAGACGCGCGGTCATCACGGCGCACAGCTACAGTGGAGCGGAGGCGTACGGCAAACGAACGGTGGCCGAGATGGGGCTGCCGCTTTTCGATGTTTTCACCGCCCGATCTGCGGATCGGGAAGTAGCGTATCTGGTCGCAGGCGACGAGCCGGCCGTGCTCGGTGCGCTCGCGACAGGCCGGCAGGACACGCGCGCGTCGGGAGCGTCACGATGACTTCGCAACATATCAAGGTGAAAGTAAAGTCCCAGCCCGTGGTAGTGATGGAAGCGGAAGTGGCGCGCAAGATCCGCCAGCATGCTCGCACGTCGATGAAAGCGGAAGTCTGCGGCGTGCTCATTGGCACCATGGACAACGACCGCACCGTGATCGAGGCTTGCATCGCCGGCGTCAACGCGGCGCAAGGCGGCGCCCATGTCACCTTCACCCAGGACACCTGGGAGCATATCTACAAAATCAAAGACCAGCAGTACCCTGACGACAAGATCGTCGGCTGGTACCATTCGCACCCCGGGTTCGGCGTGTTCCTGTCGGAACACGATCTGTTCATCCACGAGAATTTCTTTTCCAGCCCGCAACAGATCGCGTGGGTCTACGATCCCCACACCGACGAGGAGGGATGCTTTGGCTGGGTCGGTGGCAAAACGGAGAAACTCTCCGGCATCCGCACCGGCTATTCGCAGAGTGTGGAGATGACCGCTTCCCATGGGAGTGAAAACGAAAGCGATTATGACGAGGACGGAGTAGACAGCTTCGACTCCCAGGTCAAAGTCGGCGGCGACAAGATTTCAGGCGAACCGTTGTGGGTGATGTGGACCACCCGTGTCCTGGGATACCTGGCCGTTCTGCTCCTCGGGTTTGCGGGAGGGTATCAGTACTTAGCCTGGCGGCTTGCTCCCGACCTTCGCGCGATTGAGCAGATGGCGCAAAAGCTTCACGACTACGAAGTCGTGCTTCAAGAACCGGCCGTGCGTGCCTGCGTGGAGCGGTTCTTAAATCAGTTCGGCGGTGGGCCTTCCGGCCAGGATACGCCAGGGACAGGCAGCCAGCGGCCGCCGCAGTCGCAGCCGCCGCAATCGCAACCGCAACCCAAAGGTCCGGCCGAGAGCGGGAAGGGAACCAATGGCAAACACTGACGATAAACCAGCGCTGAAAATTACTCTTGAAGACTTGGAGAAGGTGCACGTTCGCCAGGAACCCGTCGCGGCGCCGGGGGCGGCACTGGCTCCAGGCGCTGCCCGGCAATACGGCAATATCGCCACGCCCAGCGCGGCGGATGCGCCGCTCATAGATGAGGGCAAATCCAAGTTCTACCTGCAAGGCTGGTTCTACCTAGGGTTAGCTGGGCTGCTGGGAGCGCTGGTGGGATGGGCACTGGCCGAGCCGTTTTTCGTCGATGGGCCGAGCCAGCGTACCTTGATACAAGCCCTAGGCGCCCTGTTCGCTATTGCCCTGGTTCTTATTTTTCTTTGTTTGGGATTCAGCATTGCAGAAAGCATTGTCGAACGTTCCGTCCGCAAGGCCTTGCAACGTTCAGCCTTGAGTTTGCCTCTCGGCCTGGTTTTCTCCGTGGTTTTCTTGATAGGCGGTGGCTTCGTCTACGGCATAGGAATGAATATCTGCAGGGATCTGGGCGTCCTCACTCCCAAGAATCCCGCGATATGGGTTGCGCGCAGCTTGGCCTGGATGGTTTTTGCGTCCGCGACCGGCATCGTTTATGGCTTGGTGGACCGGTCGATGCAAAAAGGCCGCTATGGAGTCCTGGGAGCGGCGATTGGAGGTGGGATCGGCGGCCTTCTCTTTGATCCCATCAGTTTGTTTACCCTGCGCGGCGGACCGAGCCGGGCCGTGGGCTTTGGTCTCATCGGCCTCGCCGCGGGAGTGGCGATCGGAATCGTCGAGAGCGCGCTCAAAGACCGCTGGCTGTACGTCGCGTCTGGGCCGCTGGCGGGGAAGCAGTTCATCCTGTATAAGCCCGCCACGGTGATCGGAAGCAGCCAGCAGTGCGACATTTATTTGTTCAAGGATCCGTCCATCCTGCAGCAGCACGCACGCATTGAACTGCGCGGGGCGCAGACGTTTCTTCACGCCCAAGGCCAAGTGTTCGTTTCCGGACAGCCAGCGCGGAGTCGCGCCTTGCAGAGCGGCGACCTCATCCAGATCGGCCGCTATGCATTCCACTTCCGCGAGAGGCACAGGAAATAATGGCTGAAGCGATCGTCTGCCCTTACTGCCGCATGCCTTTTGACGGAGAGAGTCCGGCCAAGATCTATTGCACCGCCTGCGGCACGCCGCACCACGAGGATTGCTATCACGAAAATGGCGGATGCACCGTGTTCGGCTGCGCGAAGGCCCCGGCGGACGATCCGAAACTGCAAGTCTCTTACAGTGACTTGAATGCAGCGGTGATCCAGCAACCTATTGCCCCGGTACAACAGCCGGTGGTGGCTCCCGTTCCGCAGGTTCCATCGCCTTACAGTGGGCCATTAGGACTCAACCAGCGGACTCCCGTGTCCGCGTCCGCCGCCACCAACAGCTATTTCCCAGGCGCGCCTGCGACTGCGCCGGCTTATGCTACGGCTTCGGCGCAGGCTGGTCGCACGCCCAAGAGCCGGACCACCTACATCGTGCTCGGCGTCTTTCTGGGAGCGCTGGGTATCCACAACTTTTACGCCGGATACACCGGTCGCGCCGTCGGCCAGCTCTGCCTGAGCGTGCTTACGGTGTTCTACTTGGCCATCGTGTCATGGCTCTGGGCTATCGTGGAGATTTGCATTGTCGACAAAGACAGCGCTGGTGTACATTTCAGCTAATTTTGCGTCAGGGCGGGGGAGAGGATGAAGTACTACATTCAGCGTGGTGTGAATGAGTATGGTCCATACACGCTGGCAGAATTGCAACGCTACGTGGCCCAGGGCAACATCGCCATGAGCGATCTGGCCCGCAGCGAGGGTATGACCGATTGGGTCCCGGTCTCGCAGGTCCTCGGCGACATTCCGATCCCTGTGACCGCCCCCACCGTCCCTGCCGCGGGAGGTACTGTTTACGGCGGAGCCAGCCCCTACGGAACGGCAGCGCCAGTCGTCGCAGGCCCCGTGCCTACCGACTTTCATTGGGCGCTGGTGTTGCTGATCACCCTCGTGTGCTACTGGTTCGCTGTGATTTGGTTGTTTGTCGAAGCCAGCTTCATAAAAAAAATCGCGCCCCAAAGCAAAGGAATCCTGTTGCTGGCTTTCGCGTTTGCCGGCGCTTTCGTTGGCCTGCTCACTCTCGCGATTGCTGGGGAGATGGATCACGGAAACAGCTCGCCGGTGGCTTCCATGGTCGGGCTCCTGATCCTTATTGTTGGTTGCATCCTCTACTGGGTCGCCGTCTTCTCGATGCGCAGCGACCTCGAGGACTACTACAACACGACCGAGAACATCCAGTTGCGCCTGAGCGGTGTGGGCAGCGCGTTATTAACTTTCTTCTTCGCGGTCTATTACTTCCAATGGCACTTTTCCCGAATCGCGAAATGGAAGAAGACCGGAGTTCTGGAGCCGCAAAGCTGATAGCCGAACGCGATGAAATACTACATCCAACTCGGGCGTGATGAGCAGGGACCATATACGCTGGCCCGTCTGCAACGCGAGGTCGCAGCAGGAACTATTTCTCCTTCCGATTTGGCCCGATGCGAAGACACGACCTGGGTCCCGGTCTACCAACTCCTCGCCAGCGGTCCGGACTCTGTTCCGGCGGCGGTATTTCCCGGAGGAGCGCAAAGCTATGACGTAGCAGCTGATCCGGTCCCGCCCAATCTCCATTGGGCCATCGTGATGGTGCTTGGCATGGTCACGGCGTCAGTGTTTACGGTGGTTTGGGCTGTTGTGCAAGCGGTTTGGGTCAGACGAATCAAGCCAGAAAGCAGAGCGTTGCCCTTTCTTCTTCTGGCGATCGGCGCCGGGGTAATTGGCGCAGTCATCGATACCAGGGCACGTGAGTTTGCCACAGCTTCTGCCCTGTTGTCAGTGGC
Source organism: Candidatus Angelobacter sp. (assembly GCA_035263765.1). Lineage (GTDB taxonomy): Bacteria > Acidobacteriota > Terriglobia > Terriglobales > Acidobacteriaceae > Angelobacter. The sequence goes on from DATFQZ010000274.1 coordinate 19,479, forward strand.
CACGTTCGTCCTGGTTTGCTTTGCCGAGGTTGCCATGGGCAGAGATTTGCAAGACTACTACAATTCCACAGAAAACATTCATTTGCGGCTGAGTGGCGCAATGATCTTTTTCTTCAACGTCCTTTATTTCCAGTATCACTTGAGCCGGATCGCGCGGTGGAAGAAGACCGGCGTTCTGGCGTCGTAAAGTTTGACGGCGCTAGCACGTCGCAATTAGGTAACACAGAGGCGAGGAATGAAATACTTCATCAAGCGTGACTTGAACGAGTATGGCCCATACGCACTTGCCGATCTGCAGCGCTACGTGGCGCAAGGCAACATCTCTCCCAATGATCTGACGCGCAGCGAAGGCATGACAGACTGGGTGCCCGTCTCGCAGGTCGTCGGCAATATACCGCCTCCGGCGCCGCCCCAGGCAGTGCCGGTAGCCGCGCCTGCCCAAGGAGGAATGGTGTACACCGGCGCGCCTACCGCTGCCGCAGCGGCCTACGGCACTGCGGCCGCGCCCACCATGGCCGCTCCCGCAGCGCCCGTCGTTGCCGGACCGGTCCCTTCGGACCTGCATTGGGCGCTGGTGCTTCTATTCGGCGTGCTCTCCTGCGGGATGTTCAGCCTGGTATGGGTTTTCATCGAAGGTGGCTTTGTCAAGAAGATTAGACCTGCCAGCAATCACCTGGCGCTGATTATCACAGGGATCGTCATTCAGTTTGTCTCCATCATCGTTTTCTACGCGTCCATCTTTGGTCTGGCATTTGCGTCGGCTGGCAATGGGTCGAATCAACCCCCGGCCGCGGCCCTTGCGCTTGTGGTTGGCCTCTATTGGGCGGGACTGTTTGGCGGCTTGGCCCTGCGCATCGTCGGCTACTTCAAGATACGGTCGGCAATGCTCGACTACTACAACACTGTGGAGCCCATCAGCTTGCGTCTTAGCGGAGTGATGACGTTTTTCTTTGCTCTACTCTATTTCCAGTACCACTTCTCGCGCATCGCTGCCTGGAAGCGGACGGGATACCTGGAGCCCCAGGTGTATCAAGGATGAGAATGAAGCCGACGAATCTCAAACTCCGCGCGAATACCTTGCTGGGCATGCTGGTGCTTGGCGGCGGGGTGCTCTACAAGTTCTCTCCTCAGGACTACCATTTTTATCCGGTGTGCCCGTACTACGCGCTCACGCACCTGCTGTGTCCAGGTTGCGGGGGTACGCGCGCTCTCTATTATCTTCTGCACGGCAATGTTTCTGAAGCCATGCACTATAACGCGTTGGTTACCGTGCTTGCTCCCATCGTGCTAGGCTGGTTTCTGACCTGGTACTTCGCCGTGATGCTCGATCGCCGGCCGCTGCGTTTCCGCTTGCATTGGAGTGCGATCGCATTTTTGTTTCTCGTGGCCGGAGTTTTTGTGGTTGTACGCAACGCCGGGATTGCCTTTACCATTTGACCTATGCTTCCACCTCGAATCCGCCGTCTCAAACTTGATCACGAGCAACTGGTGAAGCGCCTGGCCGGTTGGCCGGTGATCCGCATTGCGGGCACGGCAGGCATACCGCCGGAAATCTACCGCTTTCAATACTTCCTGCGCGGGCTTTACGTCGCTCCTGACGGCGCCATTCTGGAGCGTAGCGAGCACCTGCTTGAGGTCAACTTGTCGCTGGGTTATCCGCGGCGCGCCCCCCAGTGCCGCATGCTCACCCCGGTCTTTCATCCTAACTTCGACGACAGTTCGGTGTGCATCGGCGATTTCTGGGCCGCTTCCGAATCGCTCGACGATCTCGTCATCCGCATTGGACGCATGATCGCGTATCAGGAATACAACACCAAAAGCCCGCTCAATGGGCTGGCTGCCAAGTGGGCTGCCCAAAATGCCCATCTGTTGCCCGTGGATCCCCAGCCGGTAGCCCCCCCGCTGGATGGCGTTCCTGTTTCCGTGACATCTCCTGCGCCGGAAGTCAGCGTTGCTCAGGCGGTTCCGCAACCGGGACCCGCAGCTGCCGCGGCTCCCGCGCCCCAGCTAGAACCCACGCCCGCGGCCTCTGAACCGCAAGATCCTTGGGCGCAGAAGATTGTTATTTCCTAACCAATAGTCAGTTGCGGTTTCTGTGGTCCGGGAACCTGATCCCTTTCTAAAAACGTAAATTCATCTTTTCTGCTTTTCCATCTACTATCGCTCGTAGTAAACTCGCGCGCGTCAATTTTTTTGGGGAGCACGCCACATTTCTTCGCAAATGGCTTCATGAATCCTTGGCAAGCTTGGCTTCCGTTCCAGAAGAAGCGACAAAAACTTTGCAAACAGTGAGGTCATCGGATGAGATTCCCCGTTGCAGCGCTGAAGTGTGCGTTCACCATTTTTATCGTCACCCTGGGAGTTAGTTTTTCCGCGGCGCAGGAACTGACGCCGCTGGTCCCGCAGAGCCCTGTCGCGGAATGGAATGCGGCAGTCCATGCGCATACGCAGAATTTACGCGACATGCCGGTGATGGTGCATCGCGGAGAAAAGCACGAAGCGGCTCCCTTGCGCGTGCTGCCCCGTAGGGGCATGGCGGCCGGCCCTGCAGCTCCAGGGCAGGACACGGCGCTGCAGAGCCAGATCATTGCTGCGCCTTCAATCGGCAACGTGACCAGTTTCGCAGGTGTAGGCAACGGCGACTACGGCTTCACTCCCAATGCCGCACCGCCAGATACCAACCTGGCTGTCGGGGCCACGCAGGTGGTTCAGTGGGTCAACGAATCCTTTGGAGTGTTTTCGAAGAGTGGCGCTCTGCTGGCTGGCCCGACTGCGGGCAACACGCTGTTTCAGGCCCTCGGCGCGACCCATCCGTGCGCGGTTCACAATGACGGTGACATCATCGCCCAGTACGACAAGGCTGCCAACCGCTGGGTGTTGACACAATTCTCCGTCACCAGTGGCAGCTCGCAGGGTTACTGGCAGTGCGTGGCTGTATCGCAGACTTCGGACGCCACAGGTGCCTACAACGTCTACGCGTTCAATTACGGGACCGTCCAGTTCATCGACTACCCCAAGCTGGCCGTATGGAACAACGCCTACTACATCACCTATAACGTTTTCAATAACGGCCAGACCTTTGCCGGCCCCAAGCTTTGCGCGTTCGACAGAACCTCCATGCTCGCCGGCGCCGCAGCCACGCAAATTTGCTTTCAGTTGAGCACGAGTTTCGGCGGAGTCCTGCCTGCGGATCTCGATGGCAGCACGCCTCCACCCGCTGGCTCGCCTGAGTATTTCATCGACTTCAATACGAACTCACTCGACATCTTTACTATTTCCAATCCCAACTTCACCAACGGCACGGCCACGCTGGGCGGGCCGACCACCATCCCAGTCACCGCTTTTTCGCCGGCCTGCAACGGCGGCACTTGCATTCCCCAGTTAGGCACGAACCAGCAGCTTGATTCGCTGGCGGACCGTCTCATGTACCGGTTGGCTTACCGCAACTTTGGCGACCATGAGGCGTTGGTGGTGAACCATGCCATCACGTCCGGTACGAGCGTAGGTATCCGGTGGTATGAAATTCGAAGCCCCGGCAGCTCGCCCACGATTTTCCAGCAGGGCACATTCGCTCCCGACTCGAGCTTCCGCTGGATGGGTAGCGCCGCAATGGACCACGCCGGTAACATCGCCGTCGGTTACAGCGTTTCCTCGAGCAGCCTCAATCCCGCGATCCGCTTCACCGGCCGCGCTCCCTCGGATCCCCTGGGCACGCTCGGCACGGAGATCAACATCAAGACCGGCGGCGGCTCCCAGAACGGCGGCCTCACCCGGTGGGGCGACTACAGCAGCCTTAGCGTCGACCCTGTGGACGACTGCACGCTCTGGTACACCACCGAGTATCTGAAGGCGACAGGAAGCTTCAACTGGAGCACCGAGATTGCGAACTTCAAGTTCAGCACATGCGGAAATCCTGATTACTCGGTGACCGCTTCGCCGGCTTCGCAATCGGTTACACAGGGAAACAGCACGACTTACACTGCTACCGTAACGCCGACAGGAGGTTTCACCGGATCGGTCGACCTTACGGTGAGCGGGCTTCCCGCGGGCGCGACCGGAACATTCAATCCCACCCCAGTGACTTCGGGTAACTCCACACTGACCGTAACCACCAGCAGCACCACGCCGACCGGCACCTTCCCCTTGACCATCACCGGGACCAGCGGCACGACGACGCATACGGCTTCCGTAAACCTGGTGGTCACAGCGCCAGTCGTGGGTGATTTCTCCATTGCCGCATCGCCGGCTTCACAGACTGTAACAGCAGGCAATGGAACCTCATACACGGCCACTATCACCGGCTCAGGTGGCTTTGCCAGCGCGGTTAACTTCAGCGCCAGCGGATTGCCCAGTGGCGCGAGCGCCAGCTTCAGTCCGACGTCGGTTACTGGCTCGGGCTCTTCCACCATGTCGGTGACCACGAGCACCAGCACGCCTGGCGGCACGTACACCGTGACCATCACTGGAACCAGCGGCAGTCTGGTACATTCCACCACGGTGACCCTGGTCGTGAACCCGGCGCCGAATCCGGACTTCACCATCTCCGATTCCCCGGCGAGCATCACCGTCACTCGTGGTACTACGGGCCAGACAACAGTGACGATCGGCGCGGTGAACGGTTTCGCCGGAACGGTGAACTTGAGCGTGAGCGGCCAAGGCTCGCGAGTGACCGCCACGTTCAATCCAACGTCGGTTACTGGTTCGGGAGCATCCACGCTCAGCGTGGCGGTCAACCGGAGGGCGACGCGAGGGACCCGCACCTTGACCATCACCGGCACCAGCGGCAGCTTGAGTCATTCAACAACGTTGACTCTGACCATCCAGTAAGCGCCGCTGTTGCAGTCAACAACCTCATCCGGCCCGATCATCGGGCCGGATTTTTTTTGACGAGACCGCTGCGGGCGAGCACGGCACTCTTACAGTCTTTGCGACACACGCGTCTAGCGTGCGCGGTGCTGGTCCGTTTTGGAACAGGAGGACGATGAAGTTCGTTGCGCATGCTATAGCCGCGTAGTACACTTCACCGCGCCGCGACGCATCGCTGGCTCTAACTTTCCCGTTCGATCGGCCTCATACAGGACGTGTACATGTTTTCTTGCGGCTTCTTTGTTCCGGACCCGGTGTCGACAAATTTGAAGAACTAGAGAGGTTGATTTGAAATGACATCCCCTTTCGTAAGATTTAGATATGTGGCGATCCTTGTGTTTGCCGTTCTGACCGTTAACCTGCTGATGGCGCAACGTCCGCTGGAACGCCCTGACGGCGACATAGTGCCCGATGGTCACGTCCAAGGCGTGCAAGAACAGACAATGCCTGCAGTGCCCGGTCCGGTCGGCGACGCGGTAATCACCGGCAACGGCATCAACTACCACGGTGGCCCAGTGTTGAAGGGCAATCCTATCAAGTACTACGTGATTTGGTACGGCAACTGGAGCAGCACGGGATCTAATACCGCTGCCACAGTCAGTCTGGTTGAGCATTTCATCAGCACGCTGGGTGGTACGCCCTACGAGCACATCGCCACAACGTATGGCGACAACACGGGCAATGTGAGCGGCAATGTCAGCTTGGGTGGCCATACGTTTGTCAACACCACCACGAACCTCAACGACACCCGCTTAAGGAACACGGTCGGCAACGCCATCAGTAGCGGCGCGCTGCCCAACGACCCCAACGGCGTCTACTTCGTGTTGAGTTCCTCCAACATCAATGAGACGTCAGGATTTTGCACGCGCTACTGCGGCTTCCACACCCATGCAACGCTCAGCGGTTCGGACATCAAGTACGCCTTCGTGGGCAACCCTGACCGCTGCCCTTCAGGTTGCGAAATTCAGCGTACCGGACCCAACAGCCCGGCCACGAATGTGGGTGGCGCTGACGGCATGATCAATGTACTCGCGCATGAGCAGTTCGAAGCCATTACCGATCCGGATCTCAATGCCTGGTTTGATTCGAGCGGCCAGGAGGATTCTGACAAATGCAACTTCAACTTCGGAACCACCTCCACTTGTACCGCGAGCAGCATATGCTCCGCTGCGGGCAAGTCCGCTGCCGCCAAATTCAATGTGACTTTCGGTAACAATGACTGGATGATCCAGCAGCAATGGGAAAATGCTGCCGGCGGAAAGTGCGTTCTGCACCTCTAGTTCTCTTTGAGACTCCTTCGCAACCCCGTCCGCTCCGCGGGCGGGGTTGATGTTTGAGCGTGCATCACGTACAAGAACCAAAGATGCGACTTCAATCTTTCAAGCGGCTTCTCATGGGTCTCATGGCCCTCGCCATTCTTGCAACAGCCCAGGAACCGGTGAAGCCCAAGGCCACCCCGAGGATCGGGACAGCCACCCAACAGGTGACTCTCTTCTCAGCTTTCGAGCTGCAAATGCTGCAGGCGATCCAAAAGAAAGACAGGCCAGGTTTAGAGGCCATGCTTGCCGACGAGTTGGTGATTACAATGCCCAACAGCGAGCCCTTAGCGGGCGACGACTGGGTGGACTCGGTCACGGCCAAAGACTTCAACCTGAAATCGTTTGCTATCCGTCAGATGTCGGTCGTAGACCTGGGGGACGCAGCCATTGTCAACTTCGGCCGCCTCCAACAGGCGAGCTATCGGGGCAGAGACGAAAGCGGCGAGTTCTTTGTCGTGGATATGTGGAAGAAGAGCGGTGATTCCTGGAAGCTTGCCAACCGTTACGTTGCCAGGGTTGGCCCGCTCACGCCGGCAGTGAAGACGCCGCCGCGCCCTACGGGAAAACAGTAGGCACGCGCTTCGCTTCGAGCAGACGTTGCTCGCACAGCGATAAACCTTGCTGGCAAACTGTACCGCCACCCGCGATTCAGGAGCGGTTTGCCTCCTGGAACATGGTGGCGAGCTTTCCGGCTTCATCCTTGTTGGCATCGGTGACCAGGTAATAGCGCAGGCCGCCCTGTGTCCAACTGGTTACGTTGAAGGAAAGATCGTGGCTGGTTGCCGGGCCGTTTCCTGTAGTCTTAGCCTGGAACACAAAGATGGAAATCTTGTGCTGGCGCATCTGGTAGAGCAGCTCCGCCCCTGGATTCTGCCCTGCATACACCACCTTGCCCCCGACTAACGAGAACGGAGAGTCTTTCACTTCAGGCATGTTGAAGGTGAAGGGAAGTTTGCCCTGATACCAGGGCCGGACGTTGTGAAGATTATCGGAGACCACATCAACTGGGTGGTCGCTGGCCAGAGTGGTGACGTGTTGGTCTACGAGTGCAGCCATCATGGAATCGCTTGGCGCTTTGGGGAACAGCAGGAAAGCCAAGAAGGCCAGCAGCCCGACGGACAACGGCGCCCAAGCCCACTTCCACCATGGGCTGGCGTTCTTTTGCGGATGAAGCGACGCATAGACCGCGCCGTGTAGCTCCGGGGGAGCCGTGAATCTGGCGCCGGCCAAGCGCACGATTTTCTTGAACTCTGCCTGGGTCGCCACTGCCGCCAGGCATTCCGGGCATGCGTTCAAATGGGCCGAGAATTCCTGTTGCTCTGCAGGAGCCAGCTCATCATCCACGTACAAGGCAACTTTTTCCCGCCATTGACAACTCATCGTTTTCCACCCGCAGTCTGCAAAATATAGTCGCGCACTTGCTTTCTTGCCCGCGCCAGCCGCGACATGACGGTCCCCATGGGGATGTTCAGGGCGTCCGCGACTTCCTGGTACTTCATCTCTTCGATATCAGCCAATAAAAGCACTTCCTTGAAAACGGGAGAAAGCTGGGCGATGGCCTTCTGCACCATCTCAGTATCTGCGTGCCGGAGCATCTTGAGTTCCGGCGTCTCGTGGTCCACCGCCGCGTCTTCCATTCCTCCTTCCTCCGCCTGCAATGTATTGCGCTGTTCCAGGCCGGTCCGGCTGGTCAAAAACGTGTTGCGCAGGATCCGGAACATCCAAGCGCGGAAATTGGTACCTTCTTGAAATCCACCAAACCCCTTCAGCGCCTTAGCAAAGGTTTCTTGCACCAGGTCCCGAGCTTCGTCCGCGTCACCGCTCAGCCAGCGGGCGAAGTTGTACAGGGAGTCCAGCAAGGGCAACGCCAGCTTTTCAAAATCGCTGTTAGGGCTGTTTTGAAGGCGGCTCACGTCTCCTCAGATTACAACCAGGTAGGCTCCCATTTTATTCCCCGGGCTTTCAAATTATCGAAATTTCGGGAATAAAATCCATTGAAATCAGTTTTACGTGCAGGTAACGAGACACTTCTCCTTGTTGCCTCACTCGGAAGGGGCCGCACCGGCGGCCCTTTTTTTGCCCGCGAATGGCAGAACTCGGCGTTCCGGCAGACCAAGAGAAGTTTCTCCTCTCAGGGAATAATTCACGGTTCCCGGAGTTAGATGATTGAGCGCCGCAATCCCCCCGTCCCAATGCGAAAACGGAGGTGGCGCGGAGGAATCAGATGAGCCACTCAACCAAGAAAGATGAGATCTTGCACGACCACAATCATGACGGCATCGATCGCCGGGGATTTCTGAAATGCATGGCGTGGGCCGGCACCGGGGCCTTGTGCGTCATGCAGGGCGGCGTCCTGAAGTCGTACAGTCTGAGCCGCCTTGCCGCTATCGGAGAAAAGGAAGCCAAAGGCGACCTGAGCTTCGTGCAGATCAGCGACAGCCACATGGGCTTCAACAAGCCCGCGAATCCTGACGTGGCCGGCACCCTCAAAGCCGCGGTGGACAAGATCAATGCTCTGACGTTGCCGCCGGAGTTCATGCTTCACACCGGCGACATCAGCCATCTCTCCAAGGCGGAAGAATTTGACGCCGTGGAACAGATCCTGAAATCAGCCAAACCCAAAGACATCTTCTACGTTCCCGGAGAACACGACGTTCTGAACGACGAAGGCGCGCAATTCCGCCAGCGCTTCAGCAAAGGCAGCAACGGAGCCGGATGGTACAGCTTCGAAAAGAAAGGCGTGCACTTCATCGGCCTGGTCAACGTGATGAACCTGAAGTCGGGAGGCATGGGCAACCTCGGGGCCGAGCAATTGGAATGGATGGAGAAGGACGTCAAGAGTCTGTCCAAGAGCATGCCCATCGTGGTGTTTGCTCACATTCCATTGTGGAGCGTTTATCCGGAGTGGGGCTGGGGAACCGAGGACAGTGCCCAAGCGCTCGGCTACCTGAAGAAGTTTGGTTCCGTCACAGTGCTGAACGGGCACATCCACCAGACCATGCAAAAAGTCGAGGGTAACGTTACGTTCCATACCGCTGCCTCCACGGCTTTTCCTCAACCGAAGCCGGGATCTGCGCCAGGGCCCGGACCCATGAAGGTCCCTGATGACCAACTGCGCGGGCTTCTGGGAGTGACGGACGTAAAACAGGCTCACGGACAACACGCGCTGGCCGTGGTTGATTCCAGCTTGGGCTGAGTGCACAAGATCGCCACGAGAGAGAGGCCTATGGAACGAGTTTCGAGGGTTGTCTGCATCGCTGCTTTGATATTGGGGTTGGCCGGCCTCGCGATCCCGATAAGCATGAACATCGCGTCTGTAGGCGGCCGCGGCACTGCGCATGCCGAGTCCGCGACCGCCGAAGTCAAGATCGATAACTTTACATTTACGCCCGCTACGATCACGGTGCCGGTCGGCGCCCAGGTCACCTGGACCAATCGTGACGATATTCCCCACACCGTGGTCAGCGACGATCAGGCCATCAAATCGAAGGCTTTGGATACCGACGATAAATTTACGTTCACGTTCAGCAAAACCGGCACGTATACGTATTTTTGTTCCCTGCATCCTAAGATGAAGGGCAAAGTGGTCGTGCAATGAGTTGCATAGTGCTGCCGAGTGTAATTTCGTCCTAGGACGAAATACTTGGGAGCCTAAGCAAAACTTTCCACGCGAACCTGCGTCTGTACTTCCAAACGTCCCGGCCGACCTGCTAAGATGCAGCGGCAAACAGCGGACCCCCAATGCTGAGACCGCATCGCAAGACACGTTCCCGGGCAACGCCAGCCGCAGCTCTGACTTTTCTGTTCGTCTGTTTCTTCTCCGCCCACGTGCGCGCCCAGAGCGCGGACGAAATCCTGGACCAGAGCTACCGCGCGATGTACAACCTGCAGTTTGACGAGGCCATGAAGAAGGCCGGGGACGCCAGGGCCCTGGCGCCCGACGATCCGCTCCCCTGGATGGCGCAGGCATGCGCCGTGCTCTTCCGCGAGTTCGACCAACTGCACATCCTGACCAGCGAGATGTTCACGTCCGACGAAAAATTTTCCGCCCGCAGCCCGCACAATTGGGATCCGCCGCTAAGAAGGGAATTTGACGATGCGCTCGGTAATGCTGAAAAGCTGGCGCAGCAACGCCTGACGCGCGACAAGAACGACGCCAAAGGCCTGTTTGCCATGACCATCGTCAACGGTCTGCGTGCCGACGATGCCGCCCTGATCGAGAAAAAGAACCTGGCCGCACTGTCGTACACCAAGACTGCCAACGGATACGCGGAACGCCTGCTCTCCCGAGCGCCGGACTACTACGATGCTTACGTGGCTACGGGAATGGGAAAATACCTCATCGGCGGAAAGCCCGCGCCGGTGCGCTGGGTGCTTCGGCTGGGCGGCCTGAAGGGTGACCAGGAAGAAGGCTTGAGAGAGCTTCGGATGACAGCCGAGCACGGCCGCTATTTGAAACCGTTTGCCACCATCTTGCTGGCGTTTGACGACCTGCGCCACAAAGATCGCGCTGAAGCGCGCAAGAAACTGGCTTGGCTCTGCGAGCAATTCCCCAACAATTCTCATTTCCCCGAAGAGATGGCCAAGCTGAACCATCCCCCGGCGGAAACCGGCCAATGAAGATAATTTCATAATTGAGTAATTTGGTAATTGGGTCTTGCGCAAAGAGCTTTGCGTAAGCGCCGCCAGGCGCGAACGAAAATAGCCCGGCAGAGCCTGGCGGGCTACTCTCAGGCGCGCCTAACGGCGCTAAGCAACACGCTGACGACCGAGGGTCACTTCGCCGCCGACGTTGCCATCAGTTGCAACGAAGCGGCGCCGAGGATGGGCCCCGTATGCGGTTCCTGGACAAACACGACGATGCGCAGGTCATCGCGCTTCCAGTCCTTGTTGAGTTTGAGGGGAAAAGCAGCTTCGAAATTGCCGTCGTGCAGGCGGCCAAGAGAACGCAGATCGCGCACCACAGCGGCGTGATGCAGTTCGCGTTTGTTGTTTTCGCCGGCCGTGACCTTGGTCATGAGATTATCTTCCGTAATCGCCAGCATCACGTCACCCGAAGTCTGCTGCGGTGCCTTCACGGTGACATCAAGTTTGCTGCCGTCGTCGGCAATCTGAACGGTGGCTGATTGCGGGCGACGCGCGGCATCGCGGATGGCCTGGTCCGCAGCCCGAGGATCGTTGCCCACAAACTGCGAGACGCCATCCACGACCATCTGCGGGGTGTAGGGACCGCCAAGGCGAAGCTTTGAAGCGTAGCGCTGCTGCCGCTCGCTGTAGTCTGATGAGGAAAAGCGGTCTTTCCATCCTTGAGAATTCCAATAGTCAACGTGCAGGCCAAGCGTGATCACTTCTGCGCCGTCCGGGGCGGGGCCTCGCCGCAGCCGCGCCAGCAAGGCGTCGGCGGGCGGGCAATCCGAGCAGCCCTCTGAGGTGAAGAGCTCCACCACCACGGCTTTGCGTGCGCTTGGCTCAGAAGCTTGCGGCTTGTTCTGGGTGGCCAGCAAGAGCGGCACTGTGACCCCAGTAACCAGAAGGAACCCCCACAGCCAAATGGACTTCAAGATGCGCATTCCGTGTTCTCCTATGATTAGGCTACTTCGCGCCGCCATTAAGATCCGCGGCGCTTATGTCAAATTCAATTTCAATTTCGTCTTTGACCTTGATCGTGCCCCCGGCAACCGAAACTGGCTGAATGCCGAAGTCAGTTTGCTTGAGTTTGGTTTGGCCGTGATAGCGCTCAGTTCCACCTGTGACCTCAAGGCTCACCTCGCGACTGACACCATGCAGGTCCAGCTTGCCGGTAACGTGATACCTGGCGGCACTGATGGGCTTAATTTGTATTGAGGCGAACCTGATCTCAGGAAACTTGGCCGAGTCCAGCACCTTAGGACCAAGCATGGTGGACTGGATCTCCGCGCGGTCGGAGGCAGACACTTCGGGATCAACGACTTTCATTTCCTGTGTAAGCACAGCAATCTGCACCACCAGGCCTTTTGGATCAATCTTGCCTCGGGTGACCGGCGCCGTGACCGTATGGTTGTGGCCAAAGCCAGACAAAAACCCTGTCTTATGAACGTGGATGGTAATGAGCGAACCAGGGCGTTCTTGCGCGACCGGGGCTTTGTCATTCTGAGTCGGCAAGACGGAAGCAAGCGCCGCCAACAGGACCACGGAGCAGAGTTTCAATCGCACCTTACAAACTCCTTGAGGCCGGGAATCACACTATTCTACGCGTTCAGCGAGGCGAGCGCAGGTCAGGCCCTGCAGGTTTCCGTTGCGGTAGAATGGAAGCGCTGTCAGACATCTCCGCTCCAACCCGAGCGCAAAAGGAAGATCATCATGGCGACCACGACTCTGGAGACTTCGAAACCTTCCCTGTGCATCCCCCGCGGTCCTTTCCGCAACGAGCCTGCCACCGACTTTACCAATCCGGAGAACGCGCGGCGCATGCGCGAAGCGCTCGCCAAAGTGGGCGCCGAGGTAGGTCGTGAGTACGACATGGTGATCGGGGGCCGGCTGGTCCGCACCCAGGACAAGATCAAGACCATCAATCCGGCCCGGCCGTCACAAATCGTCGGCGTGTTCCAAAGCGCGGGGCGGGAGCACGTTGAGCCCGCGGTCCAGGCCGCTGCGGCGGCTTTCGCAGGCTGGAAGAGGACTTCGGCGGAGGAGCGCGCGTCCCTGCTGGTGAGTGTGGCCGCGATCTTGCGCGAGCGTAAGTTCGAGTACATGGCGTGGATGATCTACGAGGTCGGGAAGAACTGGGCGGAAGCCGACGCCGACATTGGCGAAACCATCGACTTCGCCGAGTTTTACGCGCGCGAAGCTCTGCGCCTCGCTAAATCCGAGACGCCAGTTCAGCTTCCGGGCGAGCAGGACACCTTCCGATACATTCCGCTGGGTGTGGGCGCGGTGATTCCGCCATGGAATTTTCCTTGCGCCATCATGGCGGGTATGACCATGGCAGCGATTGTTTGCGGCAACACCGTGGTGATGAAGCCTTCGCATGACTCGCCTGCCATCGCCTTCAAGTTTTTCGAAGCCTTGCAGGAAGCTGGGATGCCGGACGGCGTGGTGAACTTCTGCCCCGGGTCAGGCTCGACCTTCGGCGCGGGGCTCGTGGAGCATCCGCTGACCCGGTTTGTTGCGTTTACAGGCTCCAAGGAAGTTGGTCTGGACATTAACCAGCGCGCGGCCGCAACCCGTCCCGGGCAGAAGTGGGTCAAGCGTACGGTTCTGGAGATGGGCGGCAAGGACTCCATCGTTGTCGCCGACGATGCCAACGTGGACGCCGCGGTTGAAGGCGTAGCCCTTTCGGCGTTTGGGTTTCAGGGACAGAAGTGCTCGGCGTGCTCGCGCGCCATCGTGGACGAAAAGATCTACGACGTCTTCCTGGAACGGCTGAAAGACCGCGTGAGCAAGATTGCTGTCGGTGATCCGGTAGAGAACAAATCGATGGGGCCGGTGATCAATGAGGGCGCCATGCGCTCGATCCTGAATTACATTGATGTCGGCAAGAAGGAAGGCCGCGTGATCCATGGCGGCGGGCCCGCGAAAGAAGCCGGTGAAGGCTACTTCATTCAACCCACTGTGATTGCTGACGTCGCGCCCACGGCGCGCATTGCCCAGGAAGAAATTTTCGGACCGGTGCTGGCGGTGATCAAAGCGCGCGACTACAATCACGCGCTCGAGATCGCCAACAACACGGAATTCGGCCTGACTGGCGCCGTCTATTCTACGTCGCGCGACAAGCTGGAACGGGCGCGGGATGAGTTCCACGTAGGCAACCTGTATTTCAACCGCAAATGCACTGGCGCGATGGTCGGCGCGCACCCTTTCGGCGGCTTCAACATGTCGGGCACGGACTCCAAGGCTGGCGGCCCGGATTATCTGCTGCTGTTCACGCAAGCCAAGTCCGTGGCGGAAAAAATCGGCGACGCTGGACCCGTGCCGGCAGCAAAATAGAGCGACCAGGAGGCTGTTCGCTGTATTTGACTTCCGAATGACGCGTACCGGAGAATAAAACAGCCCACGCCGACGAGCAGCCGGCGTCCCTCGGAAACGGCCTGTTCGCAGTGTATAGGGAAGGGTTATGGCCAGGATCCTTTGCGTCGACGACGAACCTCACGTAGTGACGCTGAAATGCGCCATTCTGGAAGCCGCCGGCCACACGGTGACGGCGTCAACCTCCGCCCGCGATGCGATGGAGAAACTCAAAAAGAATACGTATGACGCCGTGGTCACCGACTGGCGGCTAGGTGACGATAGCGGCCGCTCCGTGGTGCAGGCGGCCAAGAGTCACAGCCGCATGCCGGTGGTCGTGGTCTCCGGTTACGTGGCGGAAGCTTTCCAGGCCGCGGAGCCCCTCGCGGATCTTTATCTGGAAAAGCCGGTGAACCCGGAGGAACTCGTGACGATTGTCAACGAGTTGCTGAAGAGCGGCGGTCAGACAGAGTAGTCAAAGTCACGCCGTACCCTGAAAAGACTTGAGCGCAGCAGGTTCTCTGCAAAGCTTTGAGCAGGCAGAGTTCCCGCTACGCTCGGAGGGCTACCGCTGGCTGCCTGCAGCCACCGAAGTCGCCGCGGCTTCCGCCAGAATACGGTGGTGGATGGTAAACAGGGCCAGTTCCAACCGGTCAGATACCCCGATCTTGTCGTAGACGTTGCGCAGGTAATTCTTGATGACCTGCTCGGTCGTGCCGAGTTGTGTCGCGATCTCTTTGTTCTTGTAGCCCTGTACGATCAGAGCCACGATCTTGAGTTCCTTGGCTGTCAGCCGGTCGCGGACCCGCGCACCCACCAGATCGTTCTCCGCGCTCTCCTTGCTCTCCTGCGTATCCTGCACCCAGGTTTCGCCCTTGGACACCTTGCGCACGCATTGCACAAGAGCTTCGCCGCTTACATTGCGGTAGATGACGCCGTTCATGCCGTTGGTCAGGTAGTGGCGGGAATCCTGCCCGGTTTCCGCGATAATGACCAGTTTGGTTTTGTATTTGCGCGCGGATTCCACGACCGCCGGCAGGTCGGGATGAAGGTCAGCACCGAAGATCATGACAGTGGCGTGGAACTTTTCGAGCGCCATGGTCATCTTTTCCATGTTCTCGGCTTGAGCCACAATCCGCAAGTCGTCTTCGACCGCCAGGACCTTGGCTGCTCCAGTGCGGAAGATTGCTTGGTTGTCGGCCAGAATGATCTTCAGCATTTATCGGCTTCCTTTGCGAATGAATTTGTATTCATCGATCACGCAGGCCACGCCGTTTTTCTTCTGTTTCTTTTTCCCGGCTGCCGATCCCGCTTCTTTGCGCACCACCCGTCCGGTGCAGCGGACTTCGACATCCGTCGGCGTTCCCAGCACCGAGGCAGGTAGGGTGATGTCAAATGCGATTGGTGAACCAACCGGCAGGTCGGTATCGGCCATGATGTACACACCGGCTGCGCTCATGTCGGCGGTGGTGGCGCTGTCATCACCACCCTTGTTGTGGATCTTGATGGGCAGTTCGAGCGGAAAACGTTTCCCTGTCCTAGCTTCTGACATTGGCCTCCTCACAAATACCCCCAACCCGAGAAAAGGGGTGCTCCAGCAAGTGGAAAGAACGAAGGAGGTTTATATCATGAAAATCCAAAGCGGGACAGATGGTTCCTGTACTTAAGGGTTGACCGCCTGGAGTCAGGGAAGTACCTGATTGTACAAACTCCAAACCCTTGAGCACACAGAAGTTCTTCTAATTCGTGTCCAACGCCGGGAGCGTGACAAATTGTCTATCTGCGGGTAAAAATCCCAGCCGTCATGTAGCCGAGCGTCAGTCCTATGACAGCCATGACCAAGGCCGCCAGCCCCAGATGATCGCGGACGTTGCGCTTGACGTCCAGCCGTTGCTTTACCGTCCGTCGCAGTTCGATCACATTATTGTGAAGACGCTGCCGCTGCTCGGCAGCGCGGGCCTCAAGCTCATCCATCGCATTTTTGGGAAGAGGGGAAGTCATGCTGGCCTCGTTTCCTCCTTGATCCAAGCACGGTCTCGCTCCAGCACCCGCAACGTGCGCGCGGGCGCCGGCCGGCAAGACTTGAGCCGCTTGTAGCCAGCCTGACCCATCAGGCCAGCCAGCAGAAGAAAGACGCCGCTGACGATCAGTCCGCCCCAGAACCATTCATAGCGTCCGGAAATCAACAAGGAACGAAGCAGCGCCACTAGGGAGAAAACAAAGCTGCTCCAGAAAGTAAGCAAGAAGACAGCGGCCAAGGCCAGAAAAACCACGGAGCGCTTCCACACGCGCATCTTTTCCGCGGTTTCGGTCTTGAAGATCTCGGCTCGGGTTTGAAGGAACGTCTTGAGTTCTTCCTTGATGTCGGCCAGAGTTGCAGCCAGGGATTTTTCAGTCGCCATGATGCGTCCTCCCGGCTCTGAGCGCAGCACCTACGATGAATCCCGCCACGCCGGCCGCCAGAGCGACGTGAAGGGGATAGTCGTGTGCGGCTTGGCGGGCACGCTCCCGCGCCTGCTGGTAGCTGCTCTCCGCCTGGCGCCGCCATTCCTGGGCACGCATGGCCGCCGCTTGGCGCCATTCCTCGGTGCGGTTCTCAGCGGAGCTGCGTAGGTTGTTCCAGCTTTGCTCATCGTTGAGCTTTTCCTGTACTTGGCGCAACAGCGCGACTACCCGGCCAGCCAGCGTGCCGATCCGCCCGGCGCGCCTCTCGATGTCTGTCCACAGGGGACGGGCAGACCGAGGCTTCAAAACATGGACTTTTTCATTCATGAGAAATGTGCCTGGACTACTAGATGGGATGCAGGGAGCTGCTGGCGGGCTTGCCCGAAGAAACAGTGTGCCGCGAAGATGAAAAAGCCTGCGCGGCGTCGAGCAGCGCAGGCTGAAGTGTCAGAGGCTACGGAACGACGAGGGTACTGTTGGCGACGTTGTTTCCTTCGTTGCTTTCGGCCACAGTATTGGCGGCGTCAGCTTTGCCGATGAAGGCGTACGTGCCGGTCGTCCATTTCAGTGCGGCCCAGAACGACAGGGTGTGGCTGAAACTGGCTCCGGGAGCGAGCCCTGGAACGTTCACGGTCACGCTGTCAGGAAACATGGGATCGTGATACGCCGAAGGCGTGAGTGTCGCGGGAAGCTCCGGGCAGCCGCCTCGTGTGCCGGCAGGTATCCCTTCCTTGCTGCAGTTCAGGGTCAGCTTGCTCGCTCCCGCCGGGCATTTGCCGATGTTCTTCACCATGACCGTTCCACTCATCGGGTTAGGAAGAATGGGAACCAGGTCGGGTAAGCCGTCGCAGTTGGCCGTAGTGGCAGGCGGCTTGTGGCATTGCAGCGTGTAGCGGATGGAGAACAGGTTGTTGCCTTCGTTCGATTCCGTCACCTGGTGCAGGTCATCGAGCGACAGCTCCAGACCATGGCCGCCCATGGTGAGGTAGGCCTGGGTGTCCACTTGCTTAGTCTCGCCCGCGTTGAGATGGCGAGCGTTGTTGATGGAGACGTCCGTCGCGCTGTCCAGTTTCAGCTTGTTGGTGTACGGCGGGCTGGTGCTGGCGACTCCAATGTTGCTTTCGTAGTACGTGACATTGAAGGCACAACGGTCGCCAACCACAGTGCCGGGCAAGGGATCGAGACTTGACAAGTCAGCGACTCCGCCCCACGGCACAAATTTGCCACCCGCGCCGCCCACCGCGCCGCCGATGATGATTCCGCCCTTCGCCGACGTGATGTCAGGGAGCTTGTTCGGGTTCGGGCCGCCCGTGGGATTGCCGTTGGGATTGTTGGGATTGCCGGGCGTGGCTTTGCACTTCAACGTGTACTTGATGGAAAAGAAGTTGTTGCCTTCGTTGGATTCGGCCACCGCATTGCCATCATCCAGGTAAAGCATCAACGCGTTGCTGCCTTCGGTCAAGTATGGCTGCGTAGTCACAGTCTTGGTTTCGGCTGCGTTCAGATGGCGCCCGCTGTTGACCGCGACTTCGGTCGGTCCGATGATCTTGAGCCGGTTCGTGTAGAGCGGGCTGGTGGCGCCGGTGCCGATGTTGGATTCATCGTAAGTAACGTTGAAGGCACAGCGTCCGGGCAAAGCGACGGCAGCGGGACTGCCGGCAACATACGTGCCCGGCAAGGGATCAACGCCCGAAAGGTCGACGCTTGTGCCCCAGGGGACAAACACGCCTCCGGCTCCGCCCACGGCGCCGCCGATGATAATGCCCTTCTTGAGGTTGGTAATGTCTGGTTTACCCTGTCCAAGCGGAACCGTGGGGTTGCCGGGAACGGGACGGATCGGGACGGGCTGTTTGCCCGGTGGCTGCTGGGCCCCCGCAAGGCATACGCTCGTCGCCAACGATAGGCTTAAAAAAATCTTTGCAACTGCATTCATCTCAATCCTCCTTGAGGTTACTGCGGGGCCCAAAGTGTGCTTGCAAGGACGTAGACACCCGTCCCTGCGCTCGGGTTCAAAAGGCCGGTAACTTGTGTCGTTCTTATAAGTTCCGAGGGGGATACAAATCGCTGCCTAAAGATAGAGGCTTGGTTTCGCTCGCATGGCTCACTGCGAGATTTATAAAGACCCGAGTGCTATCAATAGAAAAAACAGCGCTTGCAACTAGGAAAAATCAAAAAGCGTCGCCGCCGCCGCCGCCGAAACCGCCGCCGGAGAACCCCCCGCCTGAAAGTCCTCCACCGCTCCACCCTGACGAACTGGAACTGGCGCGCGGCGCAGAGACAAACGCGGCCGAAGCGGTCTGCGACATGCTTCCCAAACTGTTGACGAAGAGAATCGAGTTAAACATGCCTGGACTGGTTCCCTGATACCAGGTGGGCGGATTCTGCACAATGCCTTCGAAATTCTTGGCCCAGCGATGCTCCACACCCAAGGCCATGGCGTAGGGAAGGAACTTCTCAAAAGTGTCGGGCGGCATACGCTTGAGACGATCAGCATCCACGCGGTTCATGAATTCCTGGAATCCCTGAATTTGCACGCGGGTCTGCGCGCCTTTCAACGTGGGAGCGGTCAACTGGCGACCAAACAGAAAAATGATGACGAGCGCAAGGATGGCGCACACGACTGTGACCGCAGGCGAAGTCATAAAGTCAGCGATGCCGGTCCACTGCATCCCAACATACGGCGCTGCCACCAAAACGGCTCCCAGGAATGCGTAGGCCCGAGCCTGGTTCGGGTCCACGGTGTACATGCCTTTTTGGTCCAGTGCGCTCATGATTTCGCTCTTCATCTCGGGCAACACAGTGTAGAAGTGGTTGCGCATGTCGGAGAGGCGCGCCGTCGTTCCACCTTCAAAGATGCGGTCCAGCATGGCCCGCTCGTAGTCGGTCAAGTCAGTCCACGTGGCACGGTCTTTGAGCAACTGGAATTCGTAATCCTTGCTGTTGAACACCAGTACCTTGTGGTCCGTCTCCACAATCTTCACGTAGCCGCGCACGGCCAGATCTACCAGCACTGACGTGATGTCGCGGGGATCGATCGAGCCATCCAGCAGAGTGCCGACTTCAGCCGGGCCCATCTTGGCCGGCGGTTCGTACATCGGCGCCACGGACATGCCGGGATTCGGGTCGCGGCCTTTGAACCACCACAGGCCGAACATGACGACGAAAGCCCAAAGCGGCAGGGTGATGATGGAGTTGCTGCGCAGGAACCAGCCAACCTTGGTGAGAGCGCTTGGTTCATGCAAAAGGCCTTTGGGGACATAGACATCGATGGTCAGCCCCTCACGCATCGGGAGATTCGTGGCCTCGGCGCTCGCCGTCTGGCCCTCCACTGAAGACCGCGCGCGGTCAGTCGAACCATAAGGCCCCTTGAATGCCTTGACCATCAGCGACCCGCTGGTCTGCGATGGAAAGAACACCGTGGTTGACGCAGCATCGATGGGCACCGACCAATCTAGCCCAGTGACATTCCAATAGAATTCGTCGTTGTCTTCGAAGAACTTTGTGGCGTTGGCCACCGAATATTCAATGTTGACGGTGCGCGTTGCGTTGACCGCGTTGGGAATGAGAATCTCAAGGACAAGAAATCCTTTGCTGGTGTGCTTCTTGTAATCGAGGTTGGCGCCACTCTCGTCAGTGACCGCGCGGACCTTAATGAACAGGGAATAGTTACTGCCGCGTGGACCGGGGTAGTCCACAGGAATGAAGCGGTGAATCCCATGAAACTCGCCGTTGAAAACAAACGTAATCTTCTCGGCGATCCGGGCGGAACCGTCTTCCTCAACGTGGATCGTACTCTCGAAATTCGAGATGTGGTAGCTGCGGGCCCAGGCCGGCGACGCAACAACGGCAATCGCCAGCAAGAGCAAGGCAAGACGCAAGCCGCCAAACCAATGCAGGCTGGAAATCTTTTTCATCTCTTTTAGAACTTGACCTGGACGTTTTGGCGGTCTTCCGGGCTCTCCACTTCAAAGAATTGCCGCGTCTGGAAGCCGAACATGCCGGCGATGATGTTTACGGGAAACGATTGCACGCGCGTGTTGTAGTCGCGGACCACGGCGTTGTAATAACGACGCGCGTTCTGGATGTTGTCTTCGATCGAGTTCAATGACGATTGCAAACCCGTGAACTGCTCGGAGGCCTTTAGTTCAGGATAGTTCTCGGCCACCGCAAACAGACTCTTGAGAGCGCCGCTGAGCTGATTTTCCGCCGTGGCTTTGTCGGCGGGGCTGGTGGCCTGCATGGCCTGGGAGCGGAATTTGGCGATGTTCTCGAACGTGCCCTTTTCGTGAGCGGCGTAGCCCTTCACCGTCTCCACGATGTTCGGTATCAGATCATGGCGCCGCTTGAGTTGTACATCGATGTCGGACCACGCTGAATCGGCGCGAACGCGCAGTTGCACCAGGCTGTTGTACATCCCGGCCAGAACCAGGACGAACAGGACGATCAATACCACAATGACGATAAGCCCGATCCCCATCGCTTCTCCCCCGGATGAAATGTGTGCAAAGAATGGTCCAGCGGAAGGTATCACACCGGGTCTGCCTTCAGCAATGAGCAATCAGCGGTGAGCCTTCGGCAATCAGCCTTCAGCATTCAGCCTTGAAACAGAGCGGCCGGCCCCGAGCATCACCGCGCCACTAAGGCCAGTTCAGTGGCTGAATGCTGAGTGCTGAATGCGGAGTGCCTTTCGGCAGCAATCCCCGGCGTTGATTTCAGCTTCTTAGGAAAAAGAGCAGGAGCTCAGCTCGGGCAACCCGGTCCAGCCCCAAGACCAAACCAGCCAGTGGGGGTGGCTCGGCGAGACGTGAGCTGGCCCGAGCTCGTTATGAACTTGTGGGTACCCACGTTACCGAAGTTGGAATCCGGAGTTCCTGCCGGCCCCTTAGGACGCTTGTAAACCATTGATAACAGGCAACGGCAAGAAATGCAAAGAATGGCACGTGGTATGCAAAGAGTTATTAACTAAGTAGTAAATATTAACTCCTGGGGCGTACCTGCCCGGAGAGCACGAGCAAGAGAAGTTAAGACGTAAGGAGCAACAATCATGTTTAAGAGAATCCAGGTAAGCATATTCACATGTGCCCTCTTCCTCTTCTTCGGCGTTGCTGGACTGGCCCAGGAAACCGCGGTGACAGGAAACCTGAGCGGAGTTGTGGTTGATCCGTCTGGCGCTGTGGTTCCGGGAGCCAAGGTTACATTGACAGGACCTTCGGGCACACTGACGACCAACACCGACAACCAGGGCAATTTTTCTTTTGTCCGGTTGAATCCTGGTGTCTACAACGTGAAAGTAGAGCAGAAGGGCTTTAAGGTTGCCGAGGCCACAGGCGCGCAAGTGGGCATCGGCAGTACATGGAGATCGAGAATCCAACTGCAGCCCGGTGAAGTGACGGAGACGGTGGAGGTCAACGCGAATGCGGTGACTGTAGACACCACCTCCACGGCAACCGGCTCCAACTTGAGTGACACCTTCTATTCCTCCGTCCCGGTTCCCCGAAACGTCTCCGGCCTGTTTTATGTAACGCCGGGGGTCGCGGACAGTGGCGGCGCCGGGCGGTCAAATCCTTCGATCGGAGGTAATTCCGGCCTGGAGAACATGTACGTCGCCGATGGCGTGAACATCACTGATTCGGCTTTCGGCGGGCTGGGAATCTTTACCCGTCAGTACGGATCGGTCGGCACCGGCATCAACCTCAGCTTCGTCAAGGAGGTTAATGTCAAGACCGGCGGATTTGAGCCGCAATACGGACAGGCTACCGGTGGGATCGTGCAAATCGTAACCAAGTCCGGAGGCGATGCGTTCCACGGAGCGGTGAGCATGTTCGCTGCTCCCACATGGGGCGTGGCGACACCGAAGAACGTTGACGACTTCCGCAACCGGAAGTTCGGGACGGACCAATTTGTCGCCAACGCCAATCCCGTCGGTTCCGGGACCACACCGGGCTACTACTCGGGGCCGGGCGCCTATGACATCAACGGGGAAATCGGCGGCTATGTTCCCGGGCTCAAGGAACACCTTTTCTTCTTTGGTTCCTACAACCCCACCTTGCTGAACGGATATGTCACACCGCCTGTCATTCCCGGCAGCCTGGCGTTCTTGAGAGCGAACGGCTTCACCGGAACTTCAGTACCGGTCGTGGGTCTCTTCACCGCCACCGGTGGCCAGCCCATTTACACCCGCATTTTCGCCAATAACTACGCCGGGAAACTGACGTATAAGCTCAACAGCAACAACACAATAGAAACGTCATTGTTTGGCGACCCCACCACCACGAACTTCGCGGGGTTCCGGACAGTGACTGCCCAGGACAAGACCGTCTTCAGCCGCCAGAGTTATCAGACGAGAAACTGGGTGGTCCGTTACAACACCACTCTCTCGCCCACGTGGCTGGCCAACGCCAACTTTACCTGGCTATACAACAAATTCGGTGAGCTTCCCGCAGGCGATGTATTCAACGTCGTGGACCGGACGACGGTCGGCTTGACCCCGACTCTATCCGGTTTGGGCTTCATTGAAGACCATAAGACCAACGACTTTGCTTACGACATTGACACGTCCAAGACAGTCAACTGGCATGGCCAGCATACTTTCATGATTGGCTTTGCTTCGGCCCTGCTGAACTACGATGATCTCAAGTCACGGACCGGAGGCCGGTTTGAGGTTCCTGACCTGGGTCCGACACGCAACCTGGCCGTTTACGGCTGCGCTGCGGCCACCGGAACCCCTCTCTGCCCGCTGGGGAACCTGACGAACGCCCAGTTCACGCTCAATGTCCGGCCGACCTGCACCTTGTGTCCGCTCTACATGACACCTTCGGGTCAGATCGAACCTGTTGCGGCCCAGATCACCCGCGGAGAGTACGGCCCGGCGCTCGTGGCCACGGAAGGCACGTCGTATGCTGGCTTCCTCAACGACACCTGGATCGTCAACAAGAAACTGTCGTTCAGCCTGGGCGTACGGTGGGAGCAATTCCGTATGGCTGGGCAGGCGCTTAACTACACCTTCGCCCACAACTGGGTTCCGCGCCTGGGCGTGGTTTACGATCCTTGGGGCGACCGCAAGACCAAGCTCTACTTCAACTACGCGCAGTACAACTATCAAATGCCGCTCGATGCGGCCATCCGTTCGCTCTCGAGCGAGCTGGATCTGACCGGACTTCGCTTTGCTCCGGTTATCGGTCCAAACAACAGCGTTACCGTAATTCCTGATGCCGCCCATCTCTTGAATGCTCTGCCCAACGGCAGCGGCGGGGCTGCAATTATCTCCGCCCAGGCCGGCGGGAACCTGGAAGGCGTTGCTCCCGGGACCCAAATGCAGAACGAGTGGGAGTACGTCGGCGGGATCGAGCGGCAGTTTGCGAATGGTATCGTCATCTCCGCTCGCTATGTCGATCGCCGGCTGCACCGGATCGTCGAGGACATGTCCGGCGTTTCACCCGAAGCGGCGGATTTCGGTGCTCCCTTTAACCAGATCTTCCTGATCGGAAACCCGTCCCCCAAGACGGATCTGTTTACTAACGTACCCGTAGCCGCGGTGCAACCCCAGGGCGCAGCTTGCTCCACTGGCATCGTGTCAGCGATTGATGGCAACGGTTTTCCTTTTTCCACCGGAACGCAGGCATGCTTCCCGGGCTTTAAAGGC
>DATFQZ010000275.1:0-5698 GCA_035263765.1 Candidatus Angelobacter sp.
GGGCTGAAGGCCGAAGATGCCGTTTCCATGATCGTGAACGGCTTTTGCAAGCGTGTGTTCCGCGAGCTGCCCATGGAGTTTGCGGTGGAGGCGCAGAAGCTGCTGGGCGTCAGTCTGGAAGGCAGTGTCGGGTAAGGCTGTGATCCTGCAGCAACCAGCTAATGGGAGGGAAGGGCATGAGCCTATTGGAAATCAAGAGTCTGCACGTAAGAGTGGATAACCACGAAATCCTCAAGGGCATTGACCTGAAGGTGAACGCCGGCGAAGTGCACTCCATCATGGGCCCGAACGGCTCGGGCAAGAGCACGCTGGCGCAGGTGCTGGCCCGCCGCGAGACCTACGCGGTCAGCGCGGGCGAAGTGTCTTACAACGGGAAGGACCTCCTGGCCATGAAACCGGAGGAGGCCGCGTGCGAAGGCATCTTCATGGCCTTCCAGTACCCGGTAGAGATTCCTGGCATCAGCAACGCGTTCTTCCTCCGGTCGGCGCTCAATGCCGTCCGCCAGCACCGCGGGCTGGATGAGATAGACGCCATGGATTTCTTGCCCATGTTCCGGGAGAAACTGAAGCTGCTGGACATGGACGAGAAGCTGATGAACCGCTCGGTGAACGAGGGGTTCTCCGGCGGTGAGAAGAAGCGCAACGAGATCCTGCAGATGGCGGTGCTGGAGCCGAAGCTCGCCATCCTGGACGAGACCGATTCCGGTCTGGACATTGACGCGCTGAAGATCGTGGCCCAGGGCGTCGGTGTCATGCGCAATCCGGAGCGCGCCATCATCGTGGTAACTCACTACCAGCGTTTGCTGAACTACATCGTCCCTAACTTTGTCCACGTGCTGGTGGATGGCCGTATCGTCCGTTCGGGCGGCCCGGAACTAGCACTGGAACTGGAAGAGAAGGGCTATGGCTCGATGGAAGCCGAGGCGCAGCACGCAACGTCAGTCTAATGAGAACGAGGGAAGAACAACGTGATCACGGCAACTCAGCAGTTGGAAAGGTACCTGGAAAGCTTCAGCGAGTTCGAAAAGCTTGCCGCCGGCCACGCTCTGCCCTGGTTGCGGAAGCTGCGCCGGGAAGCGTTTGCCCGCTTTTGTGAAGTCGGGTTCCCCACCGCTCACGACGAAGACTGGCGGTTCACCAACGTTTCTGCCATCGCACAAACCCCCTACCATCTCGCCGCCGACGGCCGCGACCAAGTGTCGCGACAGCAACTTGCGTCTTACCGGATTGCGGGGGTTGCCTCTCAACTTGTGTTCGTGAACGGGCGCTTTGCGCGCGACCTCTCGTTGCTTAACAGTCTGCCTGCCGGGGTGAGGGTCAGCAGTCTTGCTAGGGAGATTTCCAGCAATCCCGGAGCGATTGAACCCCACCTCGGCCGTTACCTTGATATCCACCGCGATGCCTTCTGTGCACTGAACACGGCCTTCGCGGAAGACGGAGCGTATGTACACGTCCCCAGAGGCACGCTAGTGGAGGAGCCCATCTGCCTGCTGTTTGTCTCGACCGGGGACGACGCCCCATCCATGAGCCATCCGCGCAACCTTATTGTGGCGGAGGAGGACAGCCAGGCCACGTTCGTCGAGGGCTATGTCTCGCTCGGCGGCGGCGCGGTGTTCTCGAACACGGTCACGGAACTGGTCGCCGGCGACCACACTGTCCTTTCGCTCTACATGATCGAGCGCGAGCACAAGCAGGCTTTCAACATCTCCACGCTGCGCATCCAGCAGGGGAGAAGCGCTAATACGGTTTCGCACTCGGTCCTGCTGGGCGGCGCGCTGGTGCGTAACAACGTGCACCCGGTGCTCGGA
The DNA here is from genome assembly GCA_035263765.1 of Candidatus Angelobacter sp. Classification (GTDB taxonomy): domain Bacteria; phylum Acidobacteriota; class Terriglobia; order Terriglobales; family Acidobacteriaceae; genus Angelobacter. The sequence continues at coordinate 1,809 of DATFQZ010000275.1, forward strand.
GGCGAAGGGGGAGAATGCCTGATTAACGGCCTTTTCATTGGCAACGGCTACCAACACCTGGACAACTACATGCTGGTGGAACATGCCAGCCCGCGCTGCGGCAGCCGGCAGTTTTACAACGGGATTCTCGACGGGCACGCACACGGCGTTTTCCACGGCCGCATCATCGTGCACAAGGACGCGCAGAAAACTGACGCCAAGCAGACCAACCGCAACCTGCTGCTTTCCGACGACGCGCAAATCGACACTAAGCCGCAACTGGAGATCTACGCCGACGACGTGAAGTGCACCCACGGGGCTACCATCGGCCAGATCGAGGGAGACGCCCTGTTCTACCTGCGCTCTCGCGGCATCGACGAGGTGTCCGCGCGCAAACTACTGCTTTTCGCCTTCACCAGCGAATGTCTTGACCGCATGAAGCCGGGTCCGGTCCGCAGGCATGTGGAAGGACTGATCAACCGCTGTCTGCTGCAGATGGCCAACTCTGCGCAGGGTGCGCCGACAGGGAGCCACGCGAGGACGTCGCAAGGAACTGGGAGGAAATCGGATGACCACCGCCGCCGAGAGAGTGCCCGCTGAATCCCACCCGCCTCAGATGGGCTATACCGTTGCCGGATTCGACGTGGAAAGGGTCCGCACTGACTTTCCTATTCTCTATCGGAACGTTCACGGCAGGACGCTGGTCTACCTGGACAATGCAGCCACGGCCCAAAAACCCCAGGTGGTTATTGATGCGGTCCGTCGCTACTACGAGCAGGACAATGCCAACATCCATCGGGGCGTGCATTTCCTTTCCGAACATGCGACGGAAGAGTACGAAGGGGCGCGGAAGACGGCGCAATCGTTCCTCAACGCCGCCGATGCGAGCGAGATCATCTTTGTTCGCGGCGCCACGGAAGCCATCAACCTCGTGGCGCAGACCTACGGCTGCACTCACGTTCACGCCGGTGACGAAGTGCTCATCACCGCCATGGAACATCACTCCGACATCGTGCCCTGGCAGATCCTGTGCGAAGAGAAGGGCGCAAGGCTGCGGGTTGCGCCGATCAGCGACAGCGGCGAGTTGATGCTCGAGGACTTTGAGAAGCTGTTGGGACCACGAACGAAAATCGTGGCCATAACCCACGTTTCAAACGCGCTGGGCACGATCAATCCCGTCCAGCGGATTATCGAAATGGCACGTCGCGGAAACATACGGGTGCTGGTCGACGGAGCCCAGGCCGTGCCTCATCTCAAGGTGGATGTCCAGGCTCTGGATTGCGACTTCTACGTTTTCTCCGGTCACAAGGTATATGGTCCGACCGGGATTGGCGTTCTGTATGGCAAATCCTCACTGCTCGATGCCATGCCTCCGTACCAGGGTGGCGGCGACATGATCAGTTCCGTGACTTTCGAGAAGACGATTTACAACAAGCTGCCTTACAAGTTTGAAGCTGGCACGCCTCATGTAGATGGTGCCATCGGCCTGGGAGCGGCCATCGAGTATGTGAATGGCCTCGGGATGGACAACATCGCCGCCTACGAGCACGAGTTGCTGGCCTATGCTACGGAAGCCGTTCGCGCGATCCCCGGTATCGGCCTGATCGGCACCGCAAGGGAAAAGGCAGGCGTGCTCTCGTTCCTGCTGGACAGCGTCCACCCGCACGACATCGGGACCATTCTCGACCAGGAGGGAATTGCCATTCGAACGGGCCATCACTGCGCCCAGCCGGTCATGCAGCGCTTCGGCATCGCGGCCACGGCGCGCGCTTCGTTCGCTCTCTACAACACCCGAGAAGAAGTGGGTGCGCTGGTCGAGGGACTCCAGAAGGTGCGGGAGGTATTTGCCTGATGCCCGATCTGCGCGAGCTTTACCAGGAAGTCATCCTGGAGCACAGCAAGGCGCCTCGCAACTATCGCGAGTTGGCGACGGCAAACCACAGGGCGGAGGGATACAACCCGCTTTGCGGTGACCACTTTGCCGTTTACCTGGACCTGGAGGGCGACTCGATTCGCGACATCAGTTTCCAGGGCTCGGGATGCGCGATTTCCAAGGCCTCAGCGTCGGTGATGACGCAAAGCGTAAAGGGCAGGACCAGGGCGGAAGCGGAAAAACTCTTCGACCAGTTCCGCAAGCTGGTGACGGGTCAGTCAGCGGCGAACGGGAATCAGGCTGAGCTGGGCAAGTTGGCGGCTTTTTCCGGTGTCTCTGAGTTTCCTGTGCGGGTCAAGTGCGCCACCCTTGCCTGGCACACATTGCACGCTGCGCTGCACGGGAAACAGGAAACCGTGTCGACGGAATAGCAGACGCGACGGGAAGAAGAAGCAAAGAGCAGCTACGAGGTGAGCTCCATATGGGTGCGGGTGAGCCGATCACGCTGAGTCGGGCTTGTGAAGTCATCGAGATTCCCAGCGGGATTCGCGGTACTCTCCCGGCGGGTGCCGTCGTGAGGATCATGCAGTCCTTGGGCAGCAGCTACACGGTGGCTACCAATCGGGGCTACATGTACCGTATTGATGCCCGGGATACAGATGCCCTGGGGCTAACCAACGAGGTGCCGAAACAAGCATCTGCCGTCCAGGAAGGGATCTTCAGCGAGCAGATGGTATGGGACCAGTTGAAGACCGTGTACGATCCGGAGATTCCAGTCAATATCGTGGATCTGGGTCTGGTCTACTCGTGCGTGATTGCGCCCCTCGAGCAAGGTGGAAACAGGGTTCATATCAAGATGTCCATGACCGCTCCCGGTTGCGGTATGGGCAACGTGCTCAGGGCCGATGTGGAGACCAAGCTCTCTCGGTTGCCGGGTGTCAAGCAAGTTCACGTTGAAGTGGTGTTCGATCCGGCGTGGCATCCCGGCCTTATGTCGGACGCGGCCAAGCTCCAGCTCGGCTTCGACCTGGATTACGGAACAACACACGCCTCGTGACCGATCTGTAGAGAAAGAAATTGATCGTCCACATTTGGCCACGAAGACCTTGGATCTCGGCGTGGGACTAGAAAACATCTCGCCCACACGGCCTTGAAGTCTGTCGCCTCCCGGTTCGCGCGTGCCTAAGCTGCCGGGCGTTCCGGTCTAGGTCGAGCGTAATTCACGTCCAGCGTACGATCTCTTAGGATGCTGCCATTCAGCGCTTTGATTGCTTTCTCTGCTTCAGCGTCGTTGGTCATCTCCACGAATGCAAAACGCGGCAGCCCGGTGTCACGATCCACGATGACATGGACCTGCGCCACCTGTCCGTAGGCCTCGAACAGCCGCCGAAGCTCTTCGTGCGTCACCTCAGGACCCAGGTTTCCAACAAAGATGTTTTTCACGATATTTCCCTATCCGTAACTGTCTGATTGTGGGCTGTTCTCTGGCAATTAGCCCCGAACTGCCTTTGAAAACCATCCAGAAACCAATGCGATGTCGGCCTACAGTGTTCGGGAAGGTTGCTCCGGGCTCCCACTGGCTCGACCCGAGGACTCCATCCGCTATCTGCGCCAGTTCGGTAGAAAAAGCGCCGACGCCGGCGGCAACCGCCACCACCGCATGCACCGTGTGGGGCCAAAGATGACGCGTTCGCATGATGCTTAACTCGTCCTGAAAGCTCCCCGACAGCACAACTACTTCCGGAGCGATACCGAACAGAACGCCGAGGATGAGGTCATGATTATCCCAGGGAACGTTTATGGGAAAGAGATGCACAGAGTGGCTGGCCACCCCAAGGGCGGATTCCAGAATCCCACGGGCGATCTGCCATCAAAAGTACCTCTACCTGAATACAAGACACAAATTCGACTGAGGCTGGGTGACTCTTCAGCCAGCCAATGCGGAAGCGCCGCCATAGTTCCATAGGACTTTCTTGTATTCTTCCGCAAGCTCCACCACGGCCATCGTCAGGCTGCTGGAATACGGACCCAAGAAAAT
>DATFQZ010000276.1:0-11851 GCA_035263765.1 Candidatus Angelobacter sp.
GCGGCCGGGCGATGATAAAGCGCAACGTTCTCCGCCAGGAATCCGACACGGCGCCGCGTGGCGGCGTGGCCGAAGGGGTGTCCCAGCATCTGGCCGTGGCCGCTGGTAGGAAACATCAGGCCCATGGCCATGTGGATGGCCGTTGTTTTGCCTGCGCCGTTCGGCCCCAGGAAACCAAGAATCTCGCCGGGGTCCACGCGCAAAGAAAATCCATCCAGTGCCCTGATTCGGTCGCTGCGAAAGAGATTTCGATACTCTTTGCTGACGTTATCGAACTCGAGCGCGGCGGGCGCAGGCATAGGTTGAGGATAAACGGAAGGAGGCGGATTGTATGCCCGATTCGGGTATTTTGGGGCCGGAATGGTAGCAATTTAGCAGTTGGCAATTAGCAATTGGCCAAACCGAAAACCTTACCGCGGATTTGCGCGGATGGACGCGGATTTAAGGAGCAGAATGGCGAGCGTCCATGCGTTCGGTCGGCATGAGCGAGTGGCTTTTTGGGCCTATCGGGGGCTCCGATCACTGGATCACACTCTGCGGGATTTGTTGTATCGGCAGCGCCCATGGCCCCTCCCTCTGTCATCCCGAGCGGAGTGCCACGAACCGGTTGCGCCTATCAGTCCCAATGGTAGACGAACCATTCAGGCGCTCCGCTCAGGATGACAGGACCTCGCAATAAACTCCCGTCTGCGCCAACCTGAGCAGGATGGGCGGCATCCAACTTCACACCCCAACATCACAGGGAGGAGTCATGATGTGGAAGAGATGGGTCCTTTCTCTCCTGTTCTCCTTGGTTATCCCTGGGTCGTTCAGCGTGCCACAACAGTCAACCCAGGATCCCGCTAAGACTGGCGCCGACAATCCGCAAAACGTCTTTCGCAGCGAAGTGAACCTGGTGTCAGTCTATTTCACGGTGCGGGACCACAAGAAACAACTGTCCAGCGACCTGGACCAAAACCGCTTCCGCGTCTACGAAGATGGCAAGGAGCAGCCCATCAAGTTCTTTGCCCACCACAGCGATGTGGTTCTCAACGTGGGCATGTTGCTCGATACCGGCACCAACATGGCCTGGATTCTGGGCGAGGAAGCGCAGGCATCCAGCGCTTTTCTGCAGCACGTGGTACGCCCCACCGATTTAGGTTTCGTGTTGAACTACGCGTCGCGCGTGGAAACCCTGCAGGTCCCCACGTCGGACATTGCCCTCCTGCAAGAAAAGGTGAACTCGATTCGCAGCTGGGGGAAAATCATGGGGCCGCCGGATCAGGCGCCGCCGCCCCCACCGCAGCAACGGTCGCCATTACCGGGGATGGGTGGCGGCTGGCCGGGAGGCGGGCCAGTGCCGCAGCCGGGGCCTACAGGACAGCCTTACAACCTGAATCGCGAAGCGCATCTCTACGATGCAATTCGCGTCGGCACGCTGCGTTACCTGGAGCATGAAGTCGGACGCAAAGCGGTGGTGATCATTGCTCTCTCCGGCGACGCCAAGAGCGAATCCTCTCTCGAAGACGCGCTGGAGGTCTTGCTGCAAAACGATGTGATTGCTTACGTGCTTCAGATTTACGATCCGCCGCGGGAACGCAGCCGCTTCGACCGCTGTGACGTCATCCACACCTACGAAAAAGACGATCATGGGGAGTATGTGCTGAAGAAACTCGCGGAGGCCACCGGCGGGCGCATGCTGGAAGTCCACGGGATTGATAAGCTGACGGAGGCCTTGGACGAGATCTCCAACGAGCTGCATCATCAGTACAGCCTGGGTTACTATCCGCTCAACCCGACTTGGGACGGCAAGTTCCGCAAGATCCAGATCACCACACAAGGAGATGGCTACAAGGTATTCGCGCGCAAGGGATACTACGCCCTGCCGCGCAATCGCTGACATTTCCGACAGGAAAAAGAAAAAGGCTCGGGCCAGTGGCCCGAGCCTTGGTGCTTGAGAGCGAAATTACATCTTTCCGGTGATGCGGAAGGCGATCACCAGTGCGTAGAGGGCCAGCGACTCTATCAGCGCCAGACCAATCAGCAGGAAAACAAAGATACCCGGACGTGCTCCAGGGTTGCGGGCCATCGCTTCCACGGCTGAGCCGGTGGCTCTGCCCTGGCCCAGTCCGCACAGGCCGGCCGCGATTCCGAGGCCGATGCCACCGCCGATGGCCAGAGACCAATAACCCTGGGCAGGGGCGCCTTGCGCTGCTCCCTGGGCGTAGGCCGGCATGGCAACCAGCATGACGATCAGGGTCATGAATATCAACATCATTGTTTTACGCATGTTTCTCTCCTAGGAAATTGCTTCCAGTGGGTGGTTGACGTCCGCTTTGGGAAGCGGCGCCCTCACGCTTGAAGCAGAACTTGAATCAGTGCTCATGGGCCACGGCCCCTTGCAGATAAATCGTTGTGAGCAGGGTGAAAATATACGCCTGCAGGAAAGCGACAAACAGGTGAAGCAGGAGAAAGATGACGGGAACGATCACCGGAACCAGCCCGAAGAACGCGTTGGTCACAGCGTCACCGGCGAACATGTTGGCGTAAAGCCGGATGCTCAACGACATCACGCGCGCGAGATGGCTGATGATTTCGATCGGGAACAACAACCATGCCAGCCACCACACGGGTCCCGCGAAGTGTTTCAGATAACCAATCGGCCCCTGCTCCCGGATGCCATGGATGTTGTAGTAGAAAAACGCCACAATCGCGCAACCGAGCGTGATTTGGATGGCACTCGTAGGCGCTTCCAGCGTGGGCACCAGCCCGATTAAGTTTCCCAACAAGACGAACACGAACAGCGCCGTGAGAAACGGCGTGAACCTCTCGCTATGCGCGCCTACAATGTCGCGACTCTGATTGGTGATGAACTCGTCCACCATCTCAGTTAGATGTTGCAACCCGTTGGGCTTGTCCACGGACAGCCGGCTGCGAATCAGGAGGAAAAGCAGCACCAGGATACAAACCACAAGGACTTCCATCGCCACGGGATTGCTGATTGGGGCAGCCGGATTGGCGGGGTGAAATGCCGGCGGCAACGCCTGAAGCACGGCGTTCACCGGCCGGGCGAAGGCGCGGTTCAGCAGCTCAGTAAACCAGAGTTGTCCTTCCATCTGCCTGTTTGTCCTGGATAGCTAGAGCCCCCGAAGGGCCCTGTAGGTTTCGTACATCGCTTCTATCACGATTGCTCCGGCAGGTATCGCCAGGCCCGCAAAGAAGCCGTACAAACTATTGGTGGTACTTTTAAGAATAACATACGCGGCAACCGCGATCAAAATGTAGCGCAGCAGGAAGCGCAATACCACGCCCGATGCCGCTCCTGCCCGGGATGGAAGACGGCCTCCCATGGCTTCGATGGTGCGCTTGAGCCAGTGAAAGTTTAAAACCGCGATCACACTGCCGACGAGGAATGTCGCGGCCATCACCCAGCCATACCAGATGCCTGCCGTGATCGTGCCGCAGACGCCCAGCACGGCCATGATCGCCACGAGACGGCGATAGACCTCCGCGTAGAATGCCTCTTCTTTTTGTACATCGACTGGATCGCCGAAAGGAGCGGAGTCCATCAACTCTTGAACTCCTCCGAAAGCGCTACCCGGACAAAGTAGACGAAACCGGACACGATGCCGAGTATCAGGCCGGCCAGGGGTAGCCAGTCGTAGTGCAGCCATCGCTGAAGGAGTTCGCCCAGAAGCCATCCCACGACGGTGGCGGCAGGCAGCGTCATCCCTAACTGGATATAGCGCTCCGCTCCCACCCAAACGCCTTTCGGACCGCGCTCTTCATCAGCCATACAGTCCATTCTGGGGCGTGGCGTCTGCGGATGCAAGCACGCGTTGGCTATAATCAAAGGTTCGGTGTTTGATCTTTCAGGTCTTCAGGTTGATGGGACAAACAGCTTCTTATCCGCGGCCAAGCCACCCACTCGGGAACCGAGGCGAATACTGCGGTGTAGAAACTGTGCTCGATTACGGCGATCCCGCCGCGGAGCTTGCTGCATTGCGTAACGGATGCGGGATTTTTCACCTGCCGTGGCGGGCCAAGATCAGCATAACCGGCAAAGACCGTGTGCGCTGGCTGCACAACATGGTGACCAACAACGTACGCGACCTGCCCGCGAATCGCGGCAATTACAACTTTGTTCTCAACGCTCAGGGTCGCATTCTTGGCGACATGTATATCTACAATCGCGGGGAATCGTTTCTGATTGATACTGACCATGTACAGGCCGAGCCGCTGCTCGGCGCGATGAAGCGCTACATCATCATGGACAAAGCCGAGATGGCGGGAGCTCCGATCATCAGTTGGGGATTCTGCGGTCCCAAGTCAGAAGAGGCAATGGCCGCATCCGGAATCAATGCAAAGGGCATGGAGCCGCTCGAGATTCGCGAACTGGCGGTCGACAAGGTGACAGCTATGATCGTGCGGGGCCCGGAGAACAAGCCCGGCTGGTACGAAGTTTGGGTGCCGGTGCTGGAAGGCGAAGGCGGTATTTCCGGCGTGCGCGTTGCGGAGGCAAAGCTGGTCGGCGCTCGGGCCCTCGAATGCTGGCGCATAGTTCACGGCATCCCCCATTACAGCCAGGACATCCGCGATCGCGACCTGCCCCAGGAAACCGGGCAGATGCAAGCCCTCAACTTCAACAAGGGCTGCTACATCGGCCAGGAGATCGTGGAGCGCATACGCTCCCGGGGCCAGGTGCATCGCAAGTTCACGGGCTTTGAATTTGAGGGCGGTCTGCCCGCGCTGAGCAAAGTTGAGTCCGAGGGCCGCACGGTGGCTGAGATCACCAGCGCCGTCACCGTCCCGTCAAGTTCTGGGAACAAACATATTGGGCTGGGTTACGTTCGTCGCGAGGTTGCTGATGCCGGACCGCAATTGAACCTGGGCGGGCTGAAGGCACGAATCGTGGACCCGCCGTTTGCAATCTAAGCAAGAGTTGAGATTGAGGATGTATGGCTGAAAAAAAACAAGAAGACTTTGTAGTGAGTGACCGTCGCCGTTTTGTCGAGGGCGAATTGCGTTCGGATCTTCCCGCGAGCGAAGAAGAAAACGAGACGCCGACAGCGCCTCCTGTACAGCCCGCGGCGTCAGTGGCAGAGACTCCCAAAGCATCAGAGCCTCCCACCAAGGCGCCGGCCGCGGAGCAGGAGATGCCCGAGCCGCCCACTGCCGCCGAGCAGCAGGAGCAGCATGACGCGTATCGGGCTTCCGGCAAGAAGCTGGAAGAGATGATTGGCCAGTCCGGCGCGCGCCGTCAAAATCTGCCGGAGATGACGTTCGAGCGCTTGGTCGAGCAGTTTTACATGACGGCCCTGATCCAGCTAGGCGCTATCCGCCACGAGAACGAGCCGCCCGCCGTCGATATGGTGGGAGCGCGCCAGACCATCGACTCGATCGCTATTCTGCAGGAGAAGACCAAAGGCAATCTCGGCGACCGCGAGCAAAGGCTGCTGCAGAACGTGTTGTTCGAGCTGCGCATGGCCTGGATCGAGATCACGAACGCCCTGGCTGGGGCTGCGGCCGCCAAGTCCAACGTAGGCCCCGCGCCCGACAAGAAATGAAGGCGACTCTCACCGTGCTGGGCAGCGGCACCTCCATGGGTGTGCCCACCATCGGCTGCTCGTGCGCGGTCTGCCACTCCAGCGATCCGCGCGACCGGCGTACCCGGCCCTCGGTCATGGTGGAGTACGCAGGACACTGCGTGCTCATTGACACCACTCCCGATTTCCGCGAGCAGGCAATCCGGGAGAACATCACGCGGATTGACGCCATCATCTACACCCACGCCCACGCCGACCATATCCTGGGTCTTGACGACGTGCGGCCGCTGAGCTTTCGTAGCGCGGACAAAATCCCGCTCTACGCCTTCGACGTGACCGCCGATGCTGTGGAAAGCGTTTTTCGCTACATTTTTGACGCCACCTACAAGTACGGCGGCATCGCTCGCGTGGAGATGAAGCGGATCAATGGCTCACTGGACCTGTTCGGGGCCAGGTTTGAGCCGGTCAAGGTCATCCACGGCGACGCCGCGATCCACGGCTTTCGCTTCGGATCGGCGGCTTACCTCACGGACTTTAGCGAGATTCCGCCGGAGTCGATGGACAGCCTGCGCGGCTTGGACATTCTGTTCCTCGACGCGCTGCGGCACCGGCCGCATCCCACGCACTCCAGCGTTGCCAACTCTCTGCGCTTGGTGGAGGAACTCAAACCCAAGCGTGCTTTTTTCACCCACATCTCTCACGACCTTCCGCATGAAGCCACAAACAAAGCTTTTCCCGGCCACGTCCGCTTGGCGCATGACGGGCTGAAGCTGGAGTTTGAGATCGCATGAGGATCTTCCGGTCACTCGCAGAGGTCCCCGGCGACTTCGGGCCTGCCGTGGTCAGCGTCGGCAATTTTGACGGCGTCCACTGCGGGCATCAACAAGTGTTGAAGGAAGTAGTGCGGCGGGCGAAAGAGACCGCTAGCCTGGCTGTGGCTGTGACTTTTGAGCCGCATCCTCTGCGGGTTCTGCGGCCTGACGGGGCTCCCAAACTGATTACTCCGCCGGCACGCAAGGAAGCCCTGCTGGCCCAAGCTGGCTTGGACGCGTTGCTGGTGATTCCCTTTACCCGAGATTTTTCCATGACCACGGCCGCGGATTTCGCCCGGCACATTCTTGCCGGTAAGCTGCGCGCCCGTGAAGTCCACGAAGGCGAAAACTTCCACTTCGGACACAAAGCCGCAGGCACGACCGGACAACTGGCGGAACTCGGCCGCGCGTGCGGCTTCGCGGTGCGGTCCTATCCGGTACTGATGCTGCGCGGCGAGCCGGTCTCCAGCAGCCACATCCGCAAACTGCTGGGGGAAGGCAAAGTCAGCCGCGCCTGCCGGCTGCTGGGCCGCGCGTTCTCAATCGCCGCCGCGCCGGGACGCGGCCGCGGCTACGGACATAAGTACACCGTCCCCACCATCAATCTCAGCCGCTATGACGAGCTGGTTCCCGGGGATGGCGTCTATTTCACGCGTACCCGCGTGAACCAGGAGACTTTCGACTCTGTCACCAACGTCGGCAACCGCCCGACCTTCGGTGCCGATTCGTTCGCCATCGAGACCCACTTGCTCGATTTTCACCCATTGGAAGTAACCGCGCAGACCGAAGTCGAGATTTCATTTCTGCGATGGCGCCGCGGAGAGATCAAGTTTCCTTCAGTGGAAGCGCTGAAGGAGCAGATTGGGAAGGACGTGGCGCGGGCGAAGAGATATTTTCGGCTGCTGGGCAGAGTAAAACCTACCACGGAGACACAGAGGCACGGAGAATCCTCTCTCTGAAATCCCGAGCGCAGCGAGGGATCCATATCACCGTGGAAACCCTCGTCGAATCGAGTATTGGCCCACTCCATCGTGACGGTATGGATCTCTCGCTACGCTCGAGATTTCAGAAGTGGCTTTGCTCGAGAAAAGAAGAAAAACTGTTACAATCCCCCAACCAATGGCCACCGCCGCTAGTACCTTCTCTGAAGTATCTTCTGCGCAGAAGCGCACCCTGATCGCCGCCGCGCTTGGCTGGGGGCTCGACGGATTCGACGTCCTGCTATACAGCAACGTTCAGGTTCACGTCATGGCGGCGCTGGCGATCCATTCCAAGGCGATTGCCGGCTTGCCCAACGCTTTCATGCTGCTGGCCTCAGGCATCGGCGGCGTGCTTTTCGGTTTTATTGCCGATCGCATCGGGCGGACCAAGGCGCTGATGCTGAGCATACTGACCTATTCGCTGTGTTCGCTCGGCTCGGGACTATCGACTTCGCTCGGGGTTCTCATTTTCTTTCGCTTCGTCTTGGGCCTGGGCATGGGCGGCGAGTGGAACACCGGTGCGACGCTTGTGGCGGAGACCTGGCCGGTGCATCTGCGCGCGCGCGCCATCGCCCTGGTGCAGAGCGCGTGGGCCTGGGGACTGGCCGCCGCTGCGCTCACGGCTTGGATCGTGCTCGACCTTCTCCATCTGAACTGGCGCGCGGTTTTTTTTGTCGGCTTGTTGCCCGCACTGGTGACCATCTGGATCAGGACCAGCGTTCCTGAGTCCGAAATGTGGAAGCAGCACCAAACGCAGAGTGCAAGCCCGGCCCCATTTGCACAGATCTTTGCCCCCGGCCTGCGCAAGAAGACGATCTTCCTGCTGCTGTTGAACGTCTTTGGCCTGTTTGCCTGGTGGGGACTGTTCAGTTGGATGCCGCCTTATCTGACCCTGCCTGTAGACAAAGGCGGCCGCGGCTTCGGTATGATGAACACCACCACGCTGTTGGTGACATTGAACCTGGTCGGCATGTTTCCCGGCTACCTCTGCTACGGCTGGGCGGCTGATAAGTTGGGGCGCCGCCGCTCCCTTGTGCTATTCACCCTTTGCGCCGCACTACTGATTCCGCTCTACGCGGCCGCTCGCGCGCAGTGGCTAATCCTGATTCTGGGAGCCCTGGTTGGCTTCTTCGGCACCGGATTCTTCTCGGGCTCAGGGCTTATCGGCAGCGAAATCTTCCCCACGCCGGTGCGCGCTCGCGCCCTGGGATTTACTTACAACGGAGCCCGCGCCCTGAGCTGTGTTGCTCCCTACACGATCGGCCGCGTCGGCGACAGCAAAGGCCTGGACTGGGCGTTTGTGATTTGTGCGGTTGCGTTTCTGCTGGCATCGCTGATGGCCACGCAGTTACCAGAGACGAAGGGGAAGCAGCTCGAGTAGCCGCAGATTTACGCAGATACACGCAGATCAACAAAACTGGCCGCGAATTGGGCAAATGCGCACAAATCAGGATTTGAAAAATTGGGATTCGTGTCTTTCGCGTTGATTCGCGGCTGGTTTTTGCGTTGATCTGCGTGAATCTGCGGCTAAACCGGTTCCCCCACCGGCACTGCATGCTTCTTCGGCCTTCGATTCGCCTGCAGTACTTTCTTCCGCAGCCGCAGCGACTTGGGCGTGACTTCCACCATCTCATCATCGGCCACGAACTCGATGGCCTGCTCCAGAGTCAGGACTCTGTGCGGCACCAGGCGGATGGCGTCGTCCGCGGTGGAGGCGCGCATGTTGGTAAGTTTTTTCTCGCGCACAGCGTTCACATCAAGGTCAACTTCCTTGGCGTTCTCGCCCACGATCATTCCCTCATACAACTCCACGCCAGGCCCCAGGAAGAGCACTCCTCGCTCCTGCAATCCATAGAGCGCGTAGGCCGTCGAAAGCCCGGGGCGGTCTGCCACCAACGCGCCGGTCATGCGGTGGGGAATTTCGCCCAGCCACTCGGTGTAGCCGTCGAAGAGCGAGTTCATGATCACAGTGCCGCGCGTGTCGGTCAGTAGCTCGGAGCGCAGGCCGATCATGCCGCGGCTGGGGATCGTGAATTCCATGCGCACCCGTCCGGAGCCGTGGTTGTGCATCTTCATCATCTGACCTTTGCGCGAGCCGAGTTTCTCGATGACCACGCCGACGAAGCTCTCCGGAATATCCACCATCAGCTTTTCCTGCGGCTCCATCAACTTGCTCTCAATGCGCTTGGTGACGATCTCCGGTTTGCCGGCCATCAGCTCATAGCCTTCGCGGCGCATGGTTTCGATCAAGATGGAAAGCTGGAGCTCGCCGCGTCCCAGGACTTTGAACGAATCCGTGCTGTCGGTCTCCTCGACGCGCAGCGAAACATTGGTGAGCAATTCCTTTTGCAGGCGGTCGCGCAGGTTGCGCGAGGTCACGTACGTACCTTCGCGGCCGGCAAAGGGCGAGGTGTTTACCGTGAACTGCATGGCGATGGTCGGCTCGTCAATGACGATGTGTGGCAGCGGCGCCGGGTTCTCGACGTCGGTGATGGTCTCGCCGATGTTGATGCCTTCTACGCCGGCGATCGCCACGATGTCACCCAGCTGCGTCTCGTCGATGTCCACGCGCTTGAGACCGCTGAAGGAGAAGAGCTTGGTGATTTTTACTTTCTGGAACGATCCATCCAGTTTGGCGATGGCAACTTCTTCCCCGGTGCGCAGCTTGCCGTTGAAAACCCGGGCAATGGCCATCCGGCCCAGGTAGTCGCTGTAGTCAAGATTAGCCACCAGAATCTGCAGCGGGTTGACGGCCTCGCCCGCGGGCTCGGGAATCGTGGAAAGAATGGCTTCAAACAATGGCCGCAGGTCCTCGCCGGGAACGTCGGTGCTCGCGGAAGCGGTTCCCGCCTTGGCGTTGGTGTAGAGGACGGGGAAGTCCAACTGGTCTTCGCGCGCGTCCAGGTCGATAAACAGATCGTAGAGCTCGTTCAGGACTTCCTGCGGGCGGGCATCGGCGCGGTCGATCTTGTTGATCACCACCACCGGCGGCAATCCGGCTTCGAGCGCTTTGCTCAGCACGTAGCGCGTCTGCGGCAGCGGGCCTTCACTCGCGTCTACCAGGAGCATTACGCCGTCCACCATCTTCAGCGCGCGTTCCACTTCGCCGCCGAAATCGCTGTGGCCGGGCGTGTCCACAATATTGATCTTCACGCCGTGATACAACACGGCGGTGTTCTTGGCCAAGATGGTGATGCCGCGCTCACGTTCCAGTTCGTTCGAGTCCATCACTCGTTCGACCACGGCCTCGTTGGCGCGGAATGCCCCGCTCTGCCGCAGCATGGCGTCCACCAGGGTGGTCTTGCCGTGGTCCACGTGTGCGATGATGGCGATGTTCCGGATACTGGGGTTCAAATTTGTGTCTCAGGATAGTTGTGTATCGAAAGTTTGAGTAACATCCATTTTATACGAGGGGGCGCAACGAAGAGGAGCAAGAGGCACAAAATACGAACACACGTTTTTCCGGCGAGAGTGCGCGATGATCTCGCTGTCGCAAAGACAGTCTATCGAGTCATTGTTTTGTTGATTTTCACCCTGTCTTCAACTCCGACAATTGCGCTCTCGTGGATATCCTTGTATCCATCTTTCTGGAGCGTGATGTCGTAGTTCCCGGCTTCCACCTGGATTTCCACGGGAGTGGTCTTTTGCAGCGGAGTGCCGTTGATGATCACCTGCGCGCCTTTCGGTTCGCTCTTGATCTCGATGCGGGCCTTGCCCTGACCAGAACCGCCGCCGAAGATCTTGCCCACCCCGCCGCCAACAATCTTGAGGTTGTCCGTGCGGCCGGCCACCATCAGGCTAGGCGAGTAGCTTGTGGTCTGGCCGGCAGCCAGTTGGATGTCGCTTCCGGCATCTAGGTACCCGGCTTTGCGCAACGTTACGTTGTGGGTTGCCGGATCCAGGATGAGCGTGGCCGGAGTAATCTTGCCTGAGTCTCTACCGTCAACCAGGATGCTGGCCCCGGTGGGCGAGCCTGCGACATTCAGCCAGCCCTTCACCGCGGTAAGCCTGACGTCCACACCTACGCGGTTTCCGGCGCTCACCTGGACGTTGCGCACATCGGGCGCGTAGCCGGGCTTGCTGACCGTAACTCTGTACGTTCCAGGCGCTAGCGGGCCAACGGCCTGCGGGGTCTTCCAGGCTTGTCCGCTGAGACCTCCAATCTCAATCAGCGCGTCCGCAGGCACGGAGGATATGAAAACCTCTCCTTCTTGCGGCGCGAGAGGCACTTCGGCTTTCACCGGACGAGGCGCGCGCACGGCCTTCCCTCGCTTTGTCAAAACCGGCGTTACGATGGTATCTGCCACAACGGCGGGTTCGGCGTCCGGGGCCGGCGACACGCTTTCCTGCACCGGCGGCGGCGCCGGCGCAGGCGCGGACTTTTGCGCAACTGCTGGCGCTGGAGTGCTCTCTGGGGTTTCAGAGGGCTTGCGCTGAAACAATGCCGCCAGCGCGGCGACGATGACCAAGCACGCCACCACGCCTCCGACCAGCTTCCAGTGGTTGGCTGCTTTTACTTGTACTTTAGTCGCAG
>DATFQZ010000277.1:0-23113 GCA_035263765.1 Candidatus Angelobacter sp.
ACGAATCCCGCCGCATATGGGCTGTGCAGTTTCACCCAGAAGTTCACCACACCAAACGCGGCGTCGATCTGCTGCGCAATTTTGTCTATAACATCAGCGGCGCCCGTGGCGATTGGACGCCGCAGCATTTCATCGAGGAAAGCATCAGGCAAGTTCGCCAGAGTGTAGGCGAGGAAGGGAGGGCGATTTGCGGTCTCTCCGGCGGCGTGGATTCGGCGGTGGCCGCGGTGCTGGTGCACAAGGCTATCGGACGGCGATTGGTCTGCATCTTTGTCAACGCCGGCGTGCTGCGCAAGGACGAATTCCAGAAGGTGCAGCAGAGCATGCGTGACAAGCTGGGCTTGAACCTGGACGCCGTAGACGCGAGCAAACGCTTTCTCGCCAAGCTCTCCGGTGTGACCGATCCTGAACAGAAACGCAAGATCATTGGCAACACCTTTATCGAAGTCTTCGAGGAAGAAGCCCACCGCCTGGAGAAAGAAATCGGCAAGGTCGAATGGCTGGTGCAGGGGACACTTTACCCGGACGTGATCGAGTCGCGCAGCGTGCGCGGTCCGTCGCAGACCATTAAGACCCACCACAACGTTGGCGGCCTGCCGGAGAAGATGAAGCTCAAGCTCATCGAACCCTTAAAGGACTTGTTTAAGGATGAGGTGCGGCGCATTGGCCGCGAACTGCGTATGCCGGAGGAGATTCTGCAACGCCAGCCCTTTCCTGGCCCCGGCCTGGCGGTCCGCATTCTCGGCGAAGTGACGCCCGAGCGGATTGCGCTGCTCCAGGAAGCCGACGAAATCGTGGTGGATGAGATTCGCCGGGCCGGTCTCTACACGCAGATCTGGCAGTCGTTTGCGGTGCTGTTGCCTGTGATGTCGGTAGGCGTGATGGGCGACCAACGCACCTACGCGTACACGTGCGCCATCCGCGCTGTGCATTCCGAAGACGGCATGACCGCCGACTGGGTTGCGCTGCCCTACGACGTTCTGAAGCGAATCTCCAACCGCATCGTGAACGAAGTTCGGGGCATCAACCGTGTCGTGTACGATGTGACCTCGAAACCTCCGGGAACGATTGAGTGGGAGTGATTGGGATCGGGCGATCGGGTGATCGGATCATCCCGCAGAGCGGGATCGGGTGATCTGACTTGATTGTGTGGCACAGGCACTCTTGCCTGTGCAGGGTATCATTCTGAAGGTTAGAAGCACCGGCAAGAGTGCCGGTGCCACAAAGGCTGGAGGAGAAACAGCAGTGGCCACACGGCTACGCCCATTGGATGACGAGTTAACCGAGATCCGCCGCCGAGCCCAGGATCTAGTTCGCGATCTCACGCCCGAGCAGATGACGCGCCGTCCTGAGCCTGGCAAATGGTCGATCGCCGAGTGCTTGGCCCATCTCAACATCACTGCCGCCACCGTGCAGCGGCTCATAGCCAAGGGCATCGAACGTGGCAAGCGAGACAAGATCTTGGGCCAGCCTCCGTTTCCGCTCGGCCCCAAAGGCCGTCTTCTCATATGGCTGGCGGAGCCGCCACCGAAGATCCGCTTTCGAGCCCCCAAGGCCGTCGCGCCGCCGCTCGAGATCCCGGACTGTTCCCAGGTGCTCAGCGAGTTCATGCGCGCACAGGACGAGTGGGCGCGCTTGCGGAAAGACGCTGAGGGAATTGATCTGGGAAGAATCAGCGTTGGTCCCCGGTTCTCTCCGTTCCGCTGCCGATTGAGCGCGGTATTTCCATGGGTGATGGCCCACCAGCGCCGCCACTTGTTGCAAGCGGAGAATGTACGACGGCAAATTGTCTGGCGTGTTTCCTCAACCCAGAGTACGTGATTCAATCGTTGAGGCAAGTTCGTGACGATCTTTTGGAGTTCACCGCTGCTTGAACCGCAGTCCTTTTCGATACAAGCCGTCGCTGCCCACATTGAACACCCGGTTGTAGCGCGCACGAAAGTTTTCCTGGGCTGCGCTCGCGGTGAGTTCGATCAATTCTTCTTCCGAAAAATGCCGGCCAAGTTCGGCGTAAAGCTCATCGCTCACATTCGACGGTGTATCGGCCAATGCGTCCGCCATGCCGAGCAAAGCCACCTCCGGTGGCGCGAAGCCTTCGAAATTTCCGCTGCGGATCGCGGCGATCTCGTCATCACTTAAGCCGTACATTCTGCCGCCGGCAGAATTGGCGTCGATTCAGAATGGGCAGCCGACACGCACCGCCGTGCGCAGCAGCACTACCGAACGCAGGCGTTGCGGCACTTTGGCTTTCTGGCCGAGTAGCCATTCGGTGAGCACAGTCGCCCAGAAAACGCGCGGGACCCGTGCCGCGATCTTCTGCGGTGTCAGATCGCGGCCTAGCATCTTACGGACCTTCTTGAACACGTACCGCATCAGGAACGGAGTCTGCTTTGGATCAACACCTTCGATTCTTGCCATAATGTTCCGCTGTATCGTGCGGCGCTTATGCCGAAACCCCAGGAAATGACCTGCGGCGGCGCCTAAGCCGCCCAGGGGACTGCTCTCTTGTTCCAGGGACTGTTCGGATATTTTTGCTTCAGCGCCGTAACCGTGTTGCCTAGTTCATGGTGATCGTTGGTCTTTTTGTAGCGCGACACGCCCAGCCAATAAACCGCAGCCGGCGCAATCCCTGTGTTCGGGTATTTTTGCAGGACCTCGGCATAGAGCCGTTCAGCTTCATCCCACTTCTTGTTCATGAAGGCCACGCGCGCCAGCCCCATGATGAGTTGGGCCGTAAACTCGTCTTTGGGCAGATAGCCTTCAATGCGAAAACGCTCCTTGCCATTCTCGTCGAAGACTAGAACCGTCGGCGTCCAGAGAACGTCGAAACGGGGGAAGGCTGCGGGATTCTGTTTGATATGGATGGTGGCGGGAATGAAACGTTCTTCAATGAACTTTACCAGTTGGGGGTCTCCGTACGATTCGGCTTCCAGCCGAGCGCATCCGCTTCAGGCGGGTGCTGCGCTGAAGTCGAGCAGGACGGGCTTATGCTCCGACTTTGCGTTGCTGAATGCGCTGTCTACATCCTTGACCCAGTTGACTGCCATGAATGCCTCCTTGCTTTGACTTAACCGATGTTGTGATGCTCGAGGAACGAGCCGCGATTGAATCTTATTTCTCTCTTTCCTGCAGGCTGCGGGTAATGGCTGTGACCACCTTGCGCGGAGTAAAGCGCACGGATTGAGCAAGCATGCGGTTCTTCAGACCGGGGATGATCATTGTCTTGCCTTGCAACATGGCTTCGTAACCGGCGCGGGCGACGTCCGCTGACCGCATGGCTCCCAGCTTGAAGAGACGGGATGTCCCCATGTCGGCTCGCGCTGCAAACTCGGTTTCGGTTGCTCCAGGACACAGACACGTCACTGTGACGCCGCTTCCTTTCAATTCGTTGGCGATGGCTTCTGAGAAAGAAATCACGTAGGCCTTGGTCGCGTAGTAAACGGCCATCAAAGGTCCAGGCTGGAAGCCCGCGGTCGAGGCTACATTCATGATTCTGCCGTGCCCTTGTTGCAGCATCCCGGGAAGAGCCAGCTTGGTGAGATGCGTGACGGCGGTGACGTTGACCTGGATCATCCCCAGCTCTGATTCGAGATTCGTCTCGGCAAATGCGCCATAGCTGCCGAAGCCGGCGTTGTTGACCAGAGCATCCACGCGCAGGCCTCGCGAGCCGATTTCGGCAAAGAGCTTGGCTTAGGCGTCCGCTTGCGCCAGGTCCGCGGGAATAACGTGCACGCGATTGCTGTGCTGTTGTTGGAGTTGCGCCGCAACCTGCTCCAGCTTGACCTTGTCACGCGCTGTGATGATCAGGTCGAAGTCCTGGGCCGCGAGCCGCGCCAGATCCAATCCAATGCCCGTGGAGGCACCGGTGATCAAAGCGATTTCGCGCTGGTTGCTGGTCTGATGGAGAGATCCTGCAAAAGCGGGGATGACCATGGTTGTTCCTCCTGGCCGGGAGAACCAGCTCAAAGCATTGGATACGCGATGGATAGAAAGGACGGAAAAAGTTACGTTGTTCAAGCCGCGTCCGGGTCGATTCACGGAACTTTGTTTCTTTGCTCACCGTATCAAGACTGGGTAAGCAGGCTTATAGGAGGCAGGAATGAAGATCTGCAATTCGTTAGGCGCGATTGCGCTGATTTTGGCGACTCAGTGCCTGATTGCACAAGACAAGAAGCAGCAGGATTCGAACAAGAGCGTCGGCTTCATCCTGAGCGGGGATGCGACAGAGAAAGATCTGGGCTTGCCTATTTATCCTGGAGCGCGCCAACACAAGGACGACGCTCAGGAAAGCCCTGGACTGACAATGGGCCTCTGGGGCGGTTCTAGCGGCTTCAAGCTGGTGCTCCTGAAGCTGGAATCCGATGACGCTCCGGAAAAGATCGCCGCCTACTACCGCAAGGCTTTGGGCAAGTACGGACAGGTCCTGGACTGCCGCAAAGGTTCCGCGAACAGCGACAAGTCCGGTGAAAAGTCGAACACGCTGACCTGCGACGCTGATGAGCCCGAGGAGGGCGGCTTGACCCTCAAGGCGGGTACGAAAGAGAAGCAGCATCTGGTAGGGATTCAACCTAACGGTAAACACAGCCTCTTCCAGCTGGTTTATGTCGAATCGCCTAAGTCGGAGAGCAAGAAGAACTAAAACAAGATTTCGCGTCATCACCGAATCTAACTATTCACCGCGGAGGCGCGGAGACACGGAGGTAGGTCCCGTAATCCAAATCATGGGTAGGTCATCGATGATTCTGGCCCCTGGGGTGCCGCAGCCCGTTTCTCTCCGCGCCTCAGCGTCTCCGCGTTCAAAACAGAAGCATTCGTTGTCAGCGATTTTTCCTTTTACACGCTGGCCAGAGCGGGCTCTTTCACCTCATAGAGTGAGTACCAGGGGGTCGCGCCCTTCAGGCTTTCATTTACGTTCTCGATGTTCCTCACACCCTCGCTTTGCAGCCATTGTTCAAAGGCCTTAGCGCCCTGCTTACCGTAAACCGGAATGCCGTCTTTCCAGGTGGCGCGCCCGCAGAGGACGCCGTTGAACTTCACCTGGGCTTCGGCTGCAAGCACCAGAGACTCGTTGAACTCAGCATTGCTGACGCCCGCAGAGAGATAGATGAACGGCCGGGTAGCCACGGCAGCGGCTTTGCGGAAGTGCTCCATGGCTTCCTGCTTGGTGTAAGCCTTCTGCCCGGCGAAGCACTTGGCGCCTTCCACATACTTCATGTTGACCGGAACTTCCACCTTCAGCACGTCCACGCCGTATTTGTCTTTGGTGAACTCGGCCATCGACCCGATGACCATCTCCGGCTTCTTCCGGGCGAAGTCGAATCCCTTTTCGTCAATCCCTTCCTCGTAGGCCACAAATTCCAGAAAGAAGGGAATGTCGTTGGCGCGACATTCGTCGCCGATGCGCTCCACCCAGGCGTGTTTCTTGTCGTTGATGGCTGGACCGTCAGCCGGCGTGTAGTAGAGCAGGACCTTCACGCAGTCGGCGCCGGCGCCCTTCAGGCGACGAACCGACCAGTTGTCCAGCAGGTCAGGCAAGCGGCCGGGACCGGTTTTGTCGTAACCGGTTTTTTCATAAGCCAGCAGCAAGCCGGCGTTCTTGGAACGGCGCTTGGAGGCGGGGAGTCCGAATTCCGGGTCAAGCAAAATGGCGCTGGCATGCGGCGTCAGCACTTCCGTCACGATGGACTTGAACTCCTCCATCATGGACGGCGAAATGTCAGCCCCTTTTTCCTTGGCCAGGGATTTCTGCAGCGAGCCGCGTTGGTCCATGGCGGCGGCCGCAATGACGCCGCGTTGGTTGGAGACGGCTTTCATTCCAGCAAGTTTTCCAGGGGTAAGCTTCACGGTGTCCTCCTTGGTGGTGAGCAAAGGATTCTATCGAGCAAGGGTCAAGCAAAGCACAGCGAGTGATGCGTAGCAGCTACGTCGCGTTACCCAGCAATTGTACTAGAATTGCCCCACTGGGCGGCCCATGAAGGGGAAAGGAGCCTAACGTGGAACCAACAACCGATGCCACGCACGCAACAACTCCATACGCGGATGTCGCGGTCGCGATAGTCGTAACGATAATGGCTTGCGCCGTGACTCTTCGCCGGTGGGGGACCTATGGCTGGTCGGAGAGGGGATTATGCCTTATCCTTCTTGTGACGATGGCCACGTTCCCGGTCTTGGCAGTAGTGCAAAAGAGGAAGCGGGAGCAACGGTTGAAAGCGATAGACTCGGGCCTGACCCTTGGTTACCTCTGGGTGATGCTGCTGCTGTTCCTCTTCAAAGCTATCTAGGCTCCGAACCCTTTACTGCCGCAACGGCATACTCTTCAGCACGCTCTGCTGCTTGGCGATCAGCGATTCAATACCTTTGCCGGCGAAGTCCATCATCTTCTTGAGCTGGGCTTCGTCGAAGGGATGTTGTTCCGCTGTGGCTTGGACTTCCACGATCTTGCGCCCACCGGTCATCACGAAGTTGAGGTCCACTTCCGCCTGGGAATCCTCTTCGTAGCACAGATCGAGCAGCACCGATCCTTCGACCATGCCCACGCTGACCGCGGCCACGAAGTCGCGAATCGGCGCGGCGGTGAGCGTGCCTGCCTCCACCAGCTTTTCCATGGCCAGGCCGAGGGCCACGAACGCCCCGGTGATGGACGCGGTACGTGTGCCGCCATCGGCCTGGATGACGTCGCAATCGAGCGTGATCGTGCGCTCGCCCAGCTGTTTCAGGTCCACGACCGCGCGCAGGGCGCGACCGATGAGGCGCTGGATTTCGTGGGTGCGTCCGCTTTGCCGTCCGCGGGAGGCTTCGCGCGGCGTACGCGTGAGGGTGGAGCGGGGAAGCATGCTGTATTCGGCGGTAACCCAGCCTTTGCCCGAGCCTTTGAGAAACGACGGCACGGTCTCTTCGATCGACGCGGTACAGATGACGCGCGTGTTGCCGATTTCGATCAGCGCTGAGCCTTCGGCGGTGGAGATGAAATCCGAAACTATGTTGACCGGACGCATCTGGTCGGGCGCGCGATTGTCGGAACGAAACACCATTTCTTTATTTTTCAATGTCAATCAGCTCGACGTTTTGAATTGGGCAACCCAGAAACTTGCTTCCCAGCCGCGCGAATTTTTCCGTTGAGTCGGTAGCATAGCAGCGCAGGCTGCCAGGCTTATTTTCGCCGCCGGCCTTGCCGGTCGCCAGCAACTCGGCCACGCTGGCGGCGGTAGATTCGGCGGAGTCCACGATCTCCACGTGCGGCGGCACGATGCGGCGCAGCAGGGGCCGGATCAACGGATAATGTGTGCACCCCAGCAACAATACATCGGCGTCGTGGGCGCCGTCGCGAAAAACTTCGTCCATGTAAATGTGAGCGACGCGCTCGGTTACCGGATGGTCTACCCATCCTTCTTCGACCAGAGGCACGAACAGGGGACATGCCTTCTCAGTAGCTTCCACTTCCAGCCGCTCGAGGGCGCGCCTGTAAGCATGGCTGGAGACGGTGGCGTCAGTGGCGATGACGGCGGCTCTTCTGCTCTTGGAAATCGCAGAAGCACGTTTCGCGCCAGGCTCCACCACGCCCACCACAGGGACCTTCACCGCGGCGCGAATGTCGTCAAATGCCAGCGCTGTAGCCGTGTTGCAGGCCACCACCAGCATGGCAATGCCGTGGTCTTCGAGAAAGTGCGCGCTGGCGATGGCATACTTGGCCACGGTGCGTGCCGACTTGGCGCCGTAGGGCAAGTGGGCGGTGTCGCCGAAATAAAGATAATCAGCGCCGGGAAGGGCTTTGCGCAGCGCGTGCAGCACAGTGAGCCCGCCGAAGCCGGAGTCGAAGACGCCAATCACCGGCGGCATTCTATTCGAACTCCTTAGCCAGTTCGTCGACCGCGGAGGTTTGATAGAACGACATCAAGTCCACGTGGCCGGCCAGCGTCTCGCGCTCCTGCCCGTTGACCAGGAATTTGACTTTTGTCACGCCCGGCACATTGGCGGTGAGAGTCTCAATGAGGGAGGCGATGGTGAATTCCTCAAGCAGGATTCCGGGCGGGTGGCCATCGGCGAATTGCGGTGTAGTGTCCACGACCATGGTGTTGTCATTGATGAGATAAACGGTTCTGATGTCGGCGCCCTTCCCCAGCGGATGCGGCGAGGGCGATTGCAAGTACTGGGCCAAGACCGCGCGCAACACCGCTCGCGCGCGCAAGCTGCGGTCCGCCGGCATGAATGCGTCCATATCGCGCCAGCGCAATGCCTGGTCATCATCGTACGCCACCAGTACGCGGATACGTTCCTGTTTGCCCTCCAAGGAAGGCGTAGCCGTGGCAGCTTGCAGGTTCTGGAGTGACGCTGCTTCTTCCCGGCGCCGTAAGCTGATGATGTAGATACCACTGAGCAGGATGGCCACTAACAATAGACCCGTGGTGATCTGGAAATGACGGGGAATCATGGGCGGCCTCCCGGCAGGCCGCGAGATTGGGCGATTCCCTCAGCGATCGCGGACGCGAGCGTGCTCCTCATCTTCAAGGTCTCTTGCAGTTGCTGTACGCCCGGCGCCAGCTCCACGGCGATGGCCGGGGCTATCACGTTATTCAGAGGACGCAGCGGGCTGGCCAAGACCGATACACGAAGCCCCTTCTTCCGCAGGGCGGGCGCAACGAAGCGAATCAAGGACCGGCTTCGTTCCAAGGATCCACCCTGCGCGCTTTCCCACGGTAAGAACCGTCCCGCGGCAGCCGCGGCCGGAGGCAGCGCTGAGGAGTAGACCCGCACGCCATTACCCGGCTCGCCCGCATGCAGGGCAACATAGAGGGCGGCATGATTCTCGTTGGTGATCTCGGCGCGCCGCTCCACGTCCAGGTTCATGTCGGTGTCGCGCAACAGGCGCGCTGGAATCCCCCGGGCCAACAATTCCTTTTTGAGTTCCCGGGCCAGGGCCAAGGTGAAGTCCTTTTCCAGAAGCTTGCCGCCTAATGTCGCGCCTTTGTCGTCGCCCCCATGGGCCGGGTCAATCATCACAAAGGATCCCTGCGTCCGTTCGCTGGTGTCGCCTGCGGCTCGTGCCGCGGGCGCTGGAGCAGATTGTCCCGCGGCGGCAATTGTGGGCGCGCCTGGCGTAAGCCCGGCGAGACAGGCCAGACAGAGGATCGTAGCGGCCCTGTCCAGCAACAACCCTCCCTTATTCCAGCGCATAGACGGTAAGACCACTCAGCAGTTTGGGGTAAAAGTCCGTGGACTTCTGCGGCAGCACTTCGCCCGCAAAAGCAATATCGCGGACTTGTTCAATTCGCGCCGGGTTCATCAGGAATGCGGCGTTCGCGCCCTGGCGGACGCGGGAGATGGCTTCAAAGGCGTCTCTTTCGTAAGCGATGTATTCCTGGTTGCGGACCGACTCCTCGGAGATCTCCAGGACTCGCTCCAGCATGATCTTGTGAAGTTTTACCACATCCAACTCGCGCTGCCGGGGAGAGACGTGGTGCATGGCCGCCTCGACAGCATGTTTCTTCGCGCGCAGGAGATAGGGCCCCTGGCGCGTGACGATAACGAATGCTGTTCCGTTTGCGCCCGCCTCGTGAAGCAGGGTGGTCGCGCTGCGGCTTTCGGCCCGGAGATCGATGCGATCCACACTGAAAAATGCTCCGGCCTTTTCGAGCATGCGCTCACGGTCATAGTCGGGCAAGTTGTGGACCACGCGGTGCGTGGGCAGAATCACCAACCCACGGCTCTCCATGCGCACCAGCGTCATCATCACGAACTCGTGCGGCGCATCGGGACCGGCGTTCGGAGATCGTTCCCGGCACTCACTTCGATAGGCCAGGGCCGTCTCATAACGATGGTGTCCATCAGCGATCAGCAGTTTTCTGTCGTGCATGGCGGCCTGGGCTGACGCGATGCGCGCGGGATCGGAGACCCGCCACACGCGATGCAGGACCTCATACTCGTCCAGCACGGAGATCTCAGGTTCTTCTTCAGCGGACGGCACCAGCAAGCGCTCGACCTCGGCTTGAGGATCGTTGTAGAGCATGAAGATCTGGCCAAAATGCGCCCGGGTGGACCGCAAGAGGTTGAGCCGGTCCTCGCGCGGCTTGGCCAGGGTGTGCTCGTGGGGAAAGACCACGCCCTCGTTGTAGGGAGAGAGGCGGCACAGCACAATCAGCCCGCGGCGCTCCGCCACGTCGCGCGTGCCAGGAACCGTAAACGTCTGCGAATAGAGGTAAAGTGACGGTTCCGGGTCCTGCTGCAGGATCCCGCAGGACCGCCAATCATGCAGATACTCAGCAGCGCGGCTATAGACATTGAAACTGGGAGTGTCTGTCTCCTGCCGCCTGCCGAGAATGATGCGCACAAGATTGTGGGGGCTCCGTTCATAGTATCGGGCCTGCATGGCTTCCGTGATCTTGTCGTACGGCTGTGTGACAACGTCCTCCAGTTTCACCTGGGGGTTGTAGCGAAGCGCTTTAAAAGGAAGGATTTGTGCCATTGGAGCCAAGGAACCTATGACATTTTACCAAGGCGCGGAGAAAACCTGGGTCATCGGCCAAACCATCCAAACGAACAAGGGACGCAGCCCCAATAGGGCAGCTACAGAGGTGCGCAAGTTCCCTGTGTCCAAGTTCCAGGCCGCTGTGGTAACATCGGCAAAAATGAGGTCCCGTATGACCCGCTATGCACGGTGCGGGTGTGCTGTATCCCGTTCCTTCGATTCGTTGATAAAGCCAGCCCTCAGCTGGATGATGGCGCTGGTCGTTGTGCTGGGATTGACCGGGTACCTCTCTGCGCAGGACCAGGATGTACATATTGCTCCGAGGCCCTCGCCTACACCCACCCCCAAGATATTTGAAGATCCTGTCGCAAAGATGCCCGGCGTGGCTACCGATCCCGGCATCAAGGTTAATCACGGCAAACCCATGCAAGTGGACGTGGACCTCGTCCTGGTCAACGTCACGGTCACAGACGACTGGAACCGGATTGTGACCGGGCTGGACAAGGAGAACTTCGCCGTCCTGGAGGGCAACGAGCCGCAGCTGGTCAAGCACTTTTCGAGTGAAGATGCCCCGCTCTCGCTGGGTGTGATCTTTGATATGAGCGGCAGCATGTCAGATAAGATCACCAAGGCCCGAGAGGCAGTCGTGGAGTTCATGAAGACCGCCAACCCCCAGGACGAGTTTTTCATGATCACGTTCAATGACCGCCCGCAACTCCGCGCCGATTTCACGACCTCAGTAGAAGAAGTGCAAGGCAAACTGGTCTACACGGTGCCCCAGGGCCGCACTGCGCTGCTGGATGCCATCTACATGGGCATCAACAAGATGAAGGATGCCCACAACAGCAAAAAGGCGTTGTTGATCATTTCTGACGGCGGCGACAACCACAGTCGCTACACGGAGCACGAAATCCGCTCGATGGTAAAGGAAGCCGACGTGCAGATTTATTCCATCGGCGTGTTTACGGCGGGCGTAACCCAGCCGGAAGAGGTTGCGGGACCGGCTTTGCTGACGGAGATCAGCGAAGTGACTGGTGGCCGCATGTTTACCATCAACAACCCCAACGAGCTAACCGACGTTGCCACCAAGATTGGCATCGAACTGCGCAACCAATACGTGCTCGGCTACCGTCCAAGCAACAAGAATAAGGATGGCCATTGGCGCAAGATCAAGGTGAAACTGATACCTCCCAAGGGCCTGCCGCATCTGAATTTGTATTTCAAGACGGGATACTATGCACCTTCGCAGTAAAGCGGTCGCTGGAATTATCTCTAGTTCATTACTGATCGCGTTGTGCTTCGTACCCGGTCACTATGGGCTCCAGGCGCAGGACAAGCCCGGCCAAGTGCAGGCCACGCCTTTACCCAAAGACGTTGATCCCAACGATCCCGCCCTTCCGGTCTGGATGCGTCCCTCCGGCGGGACCTCAGCAGCGGCAGCCACGGCCAGTTCCACCCCCACGCCCAAGGCGCCATCTACCGCCGCGCCGGGGGAACAGCCGCCACCTTCAGGTGCAAATGATGTCGGTGAAGTGAAGAAACAGGGCAACATATTCGTCTACCGCAAGCAGGTGGATGAAGTCACCCTACAGGCGACGGTGATGGACGCGAAAAAGCATCTGGTCACTGACCTGGCCAGAGACAATTTCACCGTGTACGAAGACAATAAGCCGCAACCCATCACATCGTTCATCAGGCAGGACATCCCGGTTTCTATCGGCATTGTGGTGGACAATTCGGGCTCCATGCGCATGAAGCGTGCCGCCGTCACCAAGGCGGTGGTCAACTTGGTGCAGGCCAGCAATCCTAAGGACGAGGTATTTATTGTCAATTTCAATGACGAGGCTTGGCTCGACCAGGACTTCACCAACGAGATCGCCCAGATGCGC
This sequence comes from Candidatus Angelobacter sp., assembly GCA_035263765.1. Classification (GTDB taxonomy): domain Bacteria; phylum Acidobacteriota; class Terriglobia; order Terriglobales; family Acidobacteriaceae; genus Angelobacter. The sequence goes on from DATFQZ010000277.1 coordinate 12,352, forward strand.
GAGGCTCTGGACCGGATCGACTCACGCGGCGGCACCGCGCTCTACGATGCGGTGAGCCTTTCTGCTGAACACCTAGGCAAGGGCGCGCAGCGCGAGAAGAAAGTTCTGCTGGTGATCACTGACGGCGACGACAACGAGAGCAAGGAAACGCTGGAAGAGGCCATCCGCTCGGTGCAAAGCGACAATGGGCCAACCATTTACACCATCGGCATCCTGGGGGAAGAAGGGAACACCCGGCGCTTCAAGCGGGCCCTGGAAGCGATGTCGGTGCAAACCGGCGGCGTAGCGTTCTTCCCCAAGACCCTGGAAGAAGTGGATGAGATCAGCCGCGCTGTGGCGCACGACATCCGCAACCAGTACAGCATCACTTACAAGCCGACCAATCCCCGCGCCAATGGCGGCTACCGCTCGGTGCGCGTAGAAGCCCATGCGCCGGGATATCACGACTTGCAAGTGCGCACCCGCAGCGGCTACTACGCCAACGAACAACAGAAGACGGCTTCCACGAACAATTCCACGAATAGCAAGTAAACCCCGCCCTAGTGGTTAAGCTTCTTCCACTCCGCCAGGACTGTTTGTAACTGCCCCAGCGCCTGTTCTGCGGCGCGGCTGGCTTGTGACGTGGGCGCGGCATCAGCGCTGTCCACCACGGACACCAGCTGGCTCAAGGTACCGGAGATCTGCGATAGGGAAGGCGACAAGGGCTGAACCGCGCCGCCGTCCTCCTCGCTCCGACGGGCTCCAGCAAGCTTCCTTTCCGTTTCTTCGCTGATGTGGCCTGCGGTTCGTGCCTCGTGGATCTCACGGGTTGCCCGGTTGGCTTGCTCCACGCCGTCCACGAGCATTTTTTCGAGCGCGAATTGTTTTTCCAGATCTTGCGTGGTCACCTTCACGCGCGGGTCCATGGTCAGAGTGAGCGGCTGCACGTAACTCTTGCCATCAACGGTGAGCCGGATCTGATACTTGCCTGGCAGGGCGAACGGTCCTTCCGGTTCCACGGGAACGCTGCGGCCAAAAACGGTCGCCATGCTGTAGCCACGATTGGTGACTGAGGGAGCCGTGTACCGTAGGTCCCAGACAAAGCGATGCATCCCCGCAGCTGTAGAGAGTTGCTCTGGGGGGCGGAACCAGTACTGTGGGAAGGGTGGAGGTGTGGAAGGAGAAGACGGTTTGTCGGCACTGGAAAAAGCGCGCGCCACCTGACCCCGGCCATCCAATACTTCAAGCTTCACTTCACCTTGTGCCGCAGACTTCAAGTAATAGTAAAGGATGGCTCCAGGAGGCGGGTTCTCACCTGCAGGCAGTTCCGGCGTTAGCGGCGTGTCATGATTGGTGCTGGCGCGCACCCGCACGGCCGGCGCAGGCTTGAAAAGGTATACAGGCGCAACTTCTAGATCGGCAGTGATCTGTCGAAGCGGCGAGATGTCATCGAGAATCCAAAATGAGCGGCCATGAGTGGCGATTACCAAGTCATTGTCTTTGATTACAAGATCGTGCACTGGCGTGACGGGCATATTGAGCCGCAACGGCTGCCAGGAAATACCGTCGTTTAGAGAGAAATAAACGCCAAGTTCAGTGCCCGCAAAGAGCAGCCCTTTGCGCACCGGATCTTCGCGGACAGCGCGGAGGTAGGCGCCCTGAGGGATGCGGTCGGCGTGGCATTGCCCTTCACTGCCATAGTTAGTTATGCGGCAGAAGTAAGCCGAGAAGTCGTCCATCCGATGCCTGTCGATCGCAACATAGGAGGTTCCGGCATCGAAGTGCGAGGCTTCGATCATGCTGATCTTGCCCCAATTCTGCAACTTTGGAGTGAGACTTCCGGTCACATCGCGCCAGGTTTTGCCACCATCGGAAGTGAAGTGAATGCGTCCCGTGTCTGTGCCAGCCCAGATCACACCAGGCCGTATCGGCGAAGGCGCAATGGTGTAAACCACGCCATGCCCGCGCGCTATGGCGTTTTCCAACGTCGTGGGGCCTTCTCGGCTGGCCTTGGGGTCCGTGCCGGTCAGGTCCGGACTGATTTTCTCCCAACTGTTGCCCTGGTTTGTGCTCTTTAGCACGTACTGCGATCCAAAATACAGGGTATGTGAGTCCTGCGGCGAGAACACCAGCGGTGAAGTCCACGTGAAGCGGTACTCCGTCTTGGTGGGATCGCTTCCGAAACTGCGCACCGCTAGCGGCGCGATGATCTGGGCCTGCCCGGTGCGCTTGTCGTAGCGAAACACTTCACCGTAGGTCCCCCCGCCATAAAGGATGTTGGAATCAGTGGGATCCACTGCGATATACCCGCTCTCGCCGGCGCCGGCAGGATGCCAGTCGCGGAAAGTAATGGATCCATCATTGCCGCGGCTGGTGGTGTCCACGCTGCCTGAGTCCTGCTGAGCGCCATAGACGTGATAGGGGAACCGGTTGTCCACCACTACGTGGTAAAACTGCGCCGTCGGTTGGTTAAACCAGCTGCCCCAGCTCTGGCCGCCGTCCACGCTTATCCCTACGCCCTGATCGCTGCCGAAGAACATGCGCTGCGAGTTGGAGGGATCGATCCACATGGCGTGATAGTCGTCGCCGCCTGGCGCGCCTTTGAGCGCCGTGAAAGTCTTGCCTGCGTCGGTGGAGCGATAAATAGAGACGTTGGGAAGATAAACCGTGTCAGGATCCTTGGGGTCGGCCACCACTTCGCCGAAATACCACAGCCGTCCGCGAATACGGGGGTCGGTCCCGGCCAGGACCCAGGTGTTACCCGCGTCGTCGGAGCGGAACAAGCCGCCGTCTTTGGCGTCGATGAGCGCATACACACGCTGCCCTCGAGTGCCGCGAGAGACAGCCAGACCTACCCGGCCCCATTCGCCGGGAGGCAAGCCGCCACCGGTGATCGGCTTCCAGTTCACGCCGCTATCGGTGGACTTATAGATCGCGCCGGAATTGGTCGTGGGCGCGTAAATGCTCCACGGCGGACGCTGGTCGTGCAGCAGGGCTGCGTACACGGTCTGGGGATTGTCGGGATCCGCTGCCAGGTCAATCGCGCCGGTATCGCCGTCCTTATAAAGGACTTTCTGCCAGTGCGCTCCGCCGTCCGTCGTGCGAAAAACGCCGCGCTCCGAGTTAGGACCATAAGCGTGGCCGAGAGCTGCTACCAGGACTACGTTGGGATCGTGCGGGTCGACCAACACGCGCGCGATGTGGCGCGAATCCTCCAGACCAATATGGCTCCAGGTCTTTCCACCGTCTGTCGATTTGTACATGCCATTGCCGTAGGTGAGATTGGAGCGAAGAGTGGCCTCGCCCGTGCCGACATAAATGATGTCGGGGTCCGAAGGAGCAATGGCCAGTGCGCCGATGGATGCGATGGGCTGCGAATCGAAGACCGGCTCCCATGTTTCCCCGCCGTTCGTGGACTTCCAGACCCCACCGCCGACTGCGCCGAAGTAGTAGACGTTGGGCCGGCCTGGAACGCCGCTGACAGCGTTGCTGCGTCCGCCGCGAAACGGGCCAATCATCCGCCAGCGCAGGCCGCTGTATGAACTGGGATCAAGTTGCTGCGCTGCAACGGAAATAGACAAGAGGGCAAGAGCGGTAAAAGTCAAAACCGCGGACACGAGTGTCCGAGCGAGGGAGCCTGGTTTGTGCATAAGAAAAGCATTGTATAAGACCGGCATGCTGGAAGCACCCGAGGCCACACAATTCCCGGCTCACCCGCCTACACGGCTCTTTCTATGGTCTTCAATTCCGTTCCGGCAGTAGGCTGGCGTTGGCAAAAGTTCGACTTCTTCCAAAGCACTTTCTGGTGCGGCTCGGAGTTTGATAAAGTGTGCAGGACAAATTTCACAGCAAAGGGACTCCATGGAAACCAGGGAAGTTAGTGTGCCGGGGTACGAAAGGGTTGTGTGGGGGGTGGAGGGAGCATCGGGCTACCACGGGATTGTGGTGATTCATTCGACTGCGCTGGGGCCGGCTGTGGGCGGGACCCGCTACTGGAAATATCCGGGTGAAGCTGCGGCGCTGACCGACGGACTGCGCCTGGCCCGGGGTATGACCTACAAGAACGCGCTCGCGGGACTACCCTGCGGCGGCGGCAAGTCCATCATTCTGCGTGACGGCTGCCTGGAGCGCGAAAAGGTTTTCCGCGCGCACGGACGTTTGGTGGCTACTTGCGCGGGCAAGTACATCACGGGCGAAGACGTCGGTACCAGTCCGGCCGACATGGAGTTCATTCATAAAGAGACGCAGCATGTTGCCGGTCTCCAGGGAAAATCCGGCGATCCATCGCCCCACACCGCACGTGGCGTGTTTCGCGCCACCCAGGCTGCGGCACAATTCCACTGGAGAAGCGACGACCTGCGCAACAAGACCGTGGCTATCCAGGGCTGCGGCCACGTGGGGTACTATCTGGCCGGCGAATTCCATCGTGCAGGCGCCAAGCTGATCGTGGCTGACATGGACCTTGGGCGCGTGGACCGCGTGGCCCGCGAATTCGACGCCACGGCGGTTACGCCTGAAAAAATCTACTCCGTCTCAGCCGACATCTTCGCGCCTTGCGCTCTGGGCGGCATCCTGAATGATCAGACCATTCCCTTACTTCAGGTCGAGATCGTAGCCGGCGCGGCCAACAACCAGTTGCTTGAGCCGGAGCACGGCTACTTGCTCCAGCAGCGCGGCATTGTTTATGCGCCTGACTACGCTGCCAACGCGGGCGGTGTCATCAACGGTACCTGCATTGAGCTGCTGGGCTGGGATGCAAAGCGAGCGCAAGACAAAGTTGAGGCCATCTATGACACGCTGCTGAAGATCTTCGAGATCTCTGCCCGCGAACAGATTCCCACATCCCGCGCGGCAGATTGCCTGGCCGAGGAGCGGCTGACCCAGTCGGTCATGGCAAAGATTTGAGCAACCGTGGAGAGAACGGTTTGTTTCGCTGTGTTCAACATTGACTAAAAGTTTGTCGTTTTACTTGTAGGGCTCGAACCGTCGCTGAACTATCCCCAAAGGGCTCTTATCTATTAGCTCCGGTTAGGTCGCAGAAATATTTACTAGAATTTACCGATAACATTCTTGTCTAGTCGATACAATCTCCCAAGTCAGATCTGATCGCAGATCTCTTTTTTTGCTGGAAATGAAAGCTCGAAAGAGCAGAAAAGGAGCTCATCTATGCTACGGTCGTCCGTGCTTAAATCTCTTATCATCTTTTGTTTTGTTGCGCCGGCGTTGGCGCAGACAATTGTCGTTACCGGCTTTGAGACACCCGAGTCTGTAGTTCACGACCCAATAGCTGATGTCTACCTGGTCTCCAACGTGGGCGCCGGCGATCCGGGCGCTCTCGATCACAACGGTTTTATCTCGCGCGTCAGCCCGAGCGGCGCTGTGTTGCAACTCAAGTGGATCCAAGACGGAGTCAATGGCGCCGTCCTCAACGGCCCCAAAGGCATCGCTATCCGCGGCAACATCCTTTATGTCGCCGACATCGACACTTTACGTGAATTCGATCGCGTGACGGGAAACCCGGTGGCGGCGATTGCCATCCCCAATCCTTTCGCGCCAACCGCGCTTTTCTTGAACGATGTAGCCGTCTCTAACGACGGCACTGTCTTTCTGAGCGATAACGCCAACGGCGCGCTTTTCATGGTGGACCCCAGCGGAAATCCGTCAGTGATCTCCACCAGCGCCAATCTCAATTTCCCCAACGGTGTATTGAGCAGCCAGGGCGACGACAAAGTCTTCTGGGTCACGTGGATCGGCAACCAGATCCTGCGCCTGAATGGCGCCGGCAAGATCAAGGTTGTGGCAACCATTCCCGCTCCGGATGTCTCGTCACTCGGCCTTCCGCCCAATACGCTTCTGCTGGATGGTTTCGTGCGCCTCCCCGATGGATCCTTCCTGGTCTCAAGCTGGGTGACCGGGCACGTGTATCAGATCAGCGATGACAGCGAGAACATTAAAGTCATCGCCTCCTTCGTGTCCTTTTTCGACAACCCCAACAACCCGGATGGGCCTGCTGACATCAACGTTGACCTGACGCGCCATCGTTTACTGGTCCCGTTGTTCGATGTGAACCAACTGGTCATTCAGCCGCTTCCCTAGGTTCGATCCGCGGATCGTGGAGAGGCCGTTCCCGGCCTCTCCGGCGGCGGGGTGTTCTTCTTGCGAACGTACAGAAGCTTGTCGATCTCCGCTACGACGTTGCCTTGCTGGTCCGTGACCTGGACTTGAAACACAGGTTCCACTCTGCCTTGTGCGTCGGCCTGCGCGCGGATTTCGTCGATGCGTTCCTGCGAGACGTGAAAGAGCGCCTTCACCGTTCCTGTGCCCGGTTTCTTGAAGCGAATCGTAGCGGCCTTGTCCCACACGATGTAATCTCTGCCCAAGGCGTTGATGAGGATCAGCATAAAGAAGGGATCGCACATCATGTAAAGCGATCCGCCAAAATGGGTGCCAACAGCATTTTGGTTCCAGAAGTGCAGCGCCATGCGCACTTCAACGGTGCGCATGTCCTCCGACACATGCGGGATCCTGATGCCTGCGCCCAGAAACGGTGGATAGCGGTTGAGGCGTCTTTGAAATTTCTTACTCTTGATTGTGAGTGTAGCCGGCATAGAGTTTTCCTCGGCCCTGAAGTCTACTTTCCCTCCCTTGCCTCGACAGGAGCTTCCGCCGGGTTGGAATGATTCATATGCACGATGCGCCACCGTCCGCCGGTCTTCTGGCAGAGCGCCGTACCACGCGCAGTCAGGATATGCTCGCCGAGGGTGATGCGGAGATCGTATTCCATCCAGATGGCGTCGCCAATCGGGTGATGCGCGCGCGGCACAATCAAGAGCTGGGCCGGCGGACTGTGATCGAAATAGCGCTGGCGATAATACGCCAAAACAGCGTCGCGTCCATAAAAGTCTCCGCCCGCGGCAAAGACGATCACTTGCGGATCAAAGCATTCTCCAAGCGCAGCCTCGTCCGCCCGGTTGAAAGCCGCGCCGCAGAAGCTCATCTGCTGTTCTATCTCGGCTACGCGGGCGTGAAAATCCCCGGGCTCCACCAGCAGCCGCGGCGTAGGCCCCTTGAGATCTAGGCTGGCGCCGAGGGTCTTCAGGAGGTCGATGCCGAGGATTCCATCGATGCTGCGCCCGCACGCGCGGCCGATGGCGGAAAGATCGAGGGCAGGGAGGCGCAGGTTCTTGAAGTGATGCTGGCCGACTGCCAGATCGCTGATCGTGATTTCTTGCGCGACCGCCTTCACCGTGCCATTCCACGAAGTAACTGAGATTTGGCGGGCGTCACCATGTGCGAACGACTTCAGGTTCATCATGGAGGTCGCTGCCGTGTCCACCAGGAACAAAAACTTCATTCCGGAGATGCTGACCTGGACGACGGGAAGCCGGTCGCAGGTCTCGAGGGGAATCTCCTGGCCGCGCAGCACAGTGCATGTCACCAGGACGAGGAATAAGAAAATGGAACGAAACCCAGGGCGTGAGCCAGGATGGAACATGCAACGAAACGCACGACGCAACATCGGGCCTCCGAACAGCGCCAGAATAGTATGGCACAAAAACGAACGTTCGTGCTATTATTTAAATGAAGGATATATTAAAACGCGTGCCGGTTTTTATTCCAGCGACGCGACGGGCTTCTATGGCTGTTGCGAAGAACCAGCGTGCCCGTCTCCCGCTTAAATCGTCGGCCGGCGGCGCGCAGATGCCGCGCCCTCCCAAAGGAGAGCGCACGCGCGAGAGCATCCTGCACGTTGCCGTCAACCTGGCGTCGGTCGAGGGGCTGGAGGGCGTTAGCATCGGCCGCCTGGCCGATGAGTTGGGCATGAGCAAGAGCGGGTTGTTTGCCCATTTCGGTTCTAAAGAAGACCTGCAGCTGGCAACCGTAGACATGGCCCGGGAAATCTTCATTGAGCACGTGGTGCGGCCCGCCGTCGCACAGGCGGAGGGAATGCCCCGGCTACGGGCCTTGTGCGACAACTGGCTGGGCCACGTGGAGCAGCGCGTGTTCATGGGGGGATGCTTTTTCACCGCGGCCTCGTTCGAGTTCGACAGCCGCCCCGGACCCGTGCGGGACCGTATCGTGACCGTGATGAAAGAATGGCTCAATGCTCTGAGCCAAGCCGTGGAAGGAGCAAAACGCGCCGGCCATATCAAAGGGTCGGTGGATCCCCGCCAACTTGCTTTTGAGATCTACTCGTTGGCCATCGGCGCTCATTGGGGCTTCCAGCTCCTCGGCGACAGGCGGGCTCTGAAGAACGCACGTTCCACGATTCTTGCCCGCATACGGGCTCTGGCGACGCGGAAGTGCCCGCCTCTGCGTCAAGACTCCTCCCGCTGACTGCCCACCCCCGAGCCCTGTACACTGAATCCCCAAGCCATCAGGAGGATTGCGTATGCGTCGACTTGTTACCTTGCTCTCGATCGTTTTGGCAGTTGTTGTTCTAGCGAAGGCGGCGGCGGGGCAGGACCGTAAACACATTGTGATGAAACGTCCGACGGTGACAGCGACCAACGCGCCGTTCAGCGAAGCCGTCCTGAAGGGCGACACCCTCTATCTGAGCGGTCATATCGGCCTCGATCCAAATACCAGCAAGCCAGGGGCTACCCCTGAGGAAGAAGCGAAGCTGGTGATGGAATCGTTCAAGCGCTCCATAGAAGCCGGCGGCATGGCCATGGATGACCTGGTCACCGTAACTGTCTATTGCTCCGACGTGGCCTACTATGACGCGTTCAACGGCGTTTACCGGTCTTATTTTCACGGCGACTTTCCCGCGCGGGCTTTTATCGGCTCCGGCAAGCTGCTGTTTGGAGCGCGATTTGAGGTGCAGGGAATAGCGGTAAAGAAGTCACGGTAAGTTTGGGAATATTCGCAAGTGGGTAATTGAGTAATTTGGTAATTGCGTAATTGAACGACACAGCCGTAGGTTTCTTCGCAATTACCCGATTACCAAATTACCCAATTACCAAATCCCAGATAATGCCTTTAATGACTTCAGTGCATGGTCCCTATTCCGCGGTCGTGGGATCGATGGTCGTCTTGATCTCCGAGATCTTGTTGGCCGGGAAGCCGCCTTGCGCGGCGTGTTCGCGGACTGCTTTCTCATCGGGAGCGATGTACACGCAGTAGATCTTGTCCTGGGTGACATAGCTGTGCACCCATTGCACTTGCGGGCCGAGTTTCTTGAGCACGCCGCACGATTTCTGGGAGATGGCCTGCAATTCCTGCGGCTTAAGATTCCCGGCTCCAGGAATCTCGCGTTCAATCACAAATTTGGGCATGAACCTTCCTCCTTGGTTTCGCCTAGCAATTCTACGATAGACTAACGCGAACAGCTCCCTCCGAGAAAGAGGAGTATGGATTCATTAGCAAACGCGTCAGCTCCCGGTTTGGCAGATACAAGCAAGGTGCATTTATATGTCGCGCTGGCTGTGGCAGCAGGAGCAAATCTAATTGTCGCGTGGGTGTTCGGTATTCAATGGGCCGATCCAGGAGAATCGCTCTCTTTACAACTCCGGTTGCCAGCATGGGCTTTTCTTGAATACGGCATATGTTATGTCGTTGTTGCATGGGATCTGCTGGCCGCGATTAGAAGCGGGTTCCTCATCACCACAGGATTCATTCTGGCTTATGCTTCGGCAGGTCCGGCAACCCTGTTTCTCATATGGCAGACTGGCCGATACGGGAACCACCGATATGGATGGCCGTTCCCGCTGCTGTTGTTGTTTTCTGCTGTCGCCAACGTGGTGCTTCTACTCAATTCATTCATCCATGCCTCGCGCATTCGTTATTGGACCACTCTCTTCGGGGTGGCAATTGGGGTGGTGGCGGCCATCGCATTGCCATGCATGCTGTTTGCGTTGTGGAAGCGGCCAGCCTGACATTACGGTTCGGCCCCGACGCGGCCAACAAAAGCTCCCCGGTGGTAATTCATCAAGTCTCCAATACGGTCCACACTGATGTCGGCAGGAGGGAACGTAGCGAGTACCTGCGGATCATGGGCGTAGTGTCCTTGCTTGGGGAATACCGTAGTGACCTTCGCGCTCCAAATTTTCTTCACGGCGGAAAGGATGCGCAGCTTGTCGTCAATGAGTACGTAATGATCGGCAGGGAAGCGGCTGGCCACGTCGTCGAGCTCCTGCTCTTTATGAATATAAATGAGCACGTTGCCGTCAACGGCGTCGTAGATTCCGGAGCGCACAACCTTGAGCGGCTGAAAGACCACGTCGCCATCCGAGAGCACTACAGCCGTTCCCCACTGCTTCACTCGCTGCACCACGTCAAGGGAATGGGGATAGAGGCAGGTGGCGAAGGGATAGTCCACCAGAAAGCGCGAAATCGTGAGCACGCCGGGTTCGCGCGGGTTTTCCACGCGATAGCGTTGTAAGGCGCCCAGATAGTCGGCGTAACCCAACTCCGCGCGTAATTCCTCGAAAATATCCCAATAGCGCTGCTGCCGCTCCGGCCCGACCTGCTCTTCCAGGTGGCGTTTCAAATCAGCGGTGACGCGGTCGTTGTCGAGCAGCGTGTTGTCAACGTCAAAGAGGAAGACCAGCCGGTTATCAGCAGACATAGTTTTGGCGCCGCGGCGCATCGCGGCAGATGGCAGCCAGGCGCGATTGTAGCGAATACACATCGTGCGCTGCCATTTCATCATCATAATCATGAGAAGGCAGGTTGACTATGATTCGCAAGCTCAAGTCGGGCGAGTACCGCCTTTACTCCCGCAAGAAGAACCCGAAGACTGGAAAGCGCCGCAACCTGGGGACGTTCTCATCGGTCGAGA
>DATFQZ010000278.1:0-3099 GCA_035263765.1 Candidatus Angelobacter sp.
CCGTCTGAGCGGCGTTGTTCCGAACCTTACATTTGAGGCCGATCCCAAGAATCCCCAGATCATCCATGCCATCGACAGCCGGTTGCTCGGGTCCCCGTCCTACGGATTGGACCAGGTCTTGCAGGATTTCGATTTCAAGGGCGGCCAGGACAAATTGTTGTCAGAAATCAGTGGTCGCGGGATACCTCTTGCGTTTGCGACGTCCGCGTCCAAAGGAGATCCGCTTTGGGATCCTGGTGTTTTGACTCTCCTGCAGATCAAGGTGCACGGCACCGACACCGTCAGATCATTATTGTCGAATTTCCTGCCGCTCCGCATGTATGCCCGGGTTTTGTGGGCGGCAACTACCGAGCGCCGTGCTGGCGCGGTCACAATCGTGAATTTTAGGGGGTGGCACTCCAATGTCCCGACTCGTGTGCCCGTGAGCTGGCAGCTCTACTGGCTTGGGGAAGAGCACAACGTGTTCTTTACCATCGAAGAATCCTGGATACCCGGCGAAGCATGGAACGCCTTCGAGTTCCAATATATTTCACGTGAGGGTACAGCCGCATCGCTTGAAGATGAACTGCAGCGACTCAGCAACATCGTCCCCAACTTTACTTACCAAGCTGACCTTGCCAATCCGCGGATCATTCATATCAAAGATGCGCGCCTGGCCCAAATCCCAAACTATAGCCCGGATCAAACCGTGCATGGCATCGAACTCACCGGCACGCCGCTCGACCTGACCAACACAATCGCGCGTCGCGGAATAGGAATCTCTTTCCCCACCGCGGTTCTTTGTGCAAGCGTGTGCCGCCTCCCTGACCAGTTCACCGTGCTCCACGTCAAGGCGGGTCCGTCGACCGTGCGATTCCTGCTGACGAACTTCCTGCCCCTCGAGACTTATAGCAGGGTTCTATGGACCACTCAGACCGAGCGTCGCGATGGCGCCGTAACTCAAGTCGACTTCCACGGTCGGCGGCTTGACAAGAAAACGAACCCTCCGGCTCCCTAGGTTCGAAGAAACTAGCGCGGCTCGGTCGATCCGGAATTCCTCACTCGCGCCACGGCACGGATAAAGAGCTTGGCGAAGTGGCCAACCGTCGCCCATGGTTATTATTATCCTTTCAGATATATCCGTTTATGATATATTGATCCCATGGGCAACTCACGTGTTTCCGACCCCCTTGATCTGCTACCCCTTACCCCAGCCGTCTTTTCCATTCTTCTGGCGCTGGCCGGCACAGAAAAACACGGCTACGCCATCATGAAGGAAGCCGCGCTGCCGGAGGGTGGTGGGGTTCACATGGGGCCGGGGACGCTCTACGGGTCGCTGGACCGCATGATCGCGAGCGGACTGATTGAAGAGACTGGCTTCACCGACAACGAGCGCCGCCGCTACTACCGCATCACGCGTTTCGGCAGCGAGGTGTTCAGCGCGGAGGCAGCCCGTCTGGCCCGCATGGTAAGCGCAGCTCGGCGCAAGGCTGCTCCGGCGGCGACTGGACGCAAAGCCGCGCCGGAAGGAGCCCGGTCATGAACAGTCCGCATCCGCTGATGATCTGGCTGTATCGCGGGGCGCTGGTGATCTATCCTTTGCGGCTGCGCTTCGAATATCGCGACCAGATGCTGCAGACGTTGCGCGATGCCTATGCCGACCGCTCTGCCGGCAAGCTCCGTTTCTGGCTTCACGCGTACGCTGATCTCATCCAATCTTCCTTCATGGAGCGTTTCAACATGGCGCGCGATCAATTTGTCCAGGCTCCCCTTGTCTTCCACACGCTGGCCCTGGCCGCAATCCTCACTCTTCTGGGTGGCGCGGCCGCGCTCACCATGCACAACATGTTGCGCGGCGGAGCCAATCAGCCACAAATCGATATGACCGAGTGGTACGCGGGCGAGATCTCCGCCGGAGAAGACCCCGCCAATGTGATCCCTCCCGGCTACGTGGATCTTGAGCGCAGCCTGCAGCCGTTTGTGATCTTCTATGACGATCAGGGACGGCCCATGAGGGGTACCGGTTACCTTGACCAGAAGTTGCCGGCGCCGCCGCCCGGGGTGTTCGACTTTGTGCGCAACTACCGCATCGAAAAAGTCACGTGGCAACCGCAGCCTGGTGTGCGCCTGGCCACCGTGATCCGGCGCGTCGATCTCAAGGGCAAGCCTTCCGGGTTCGGCTTTATCCTCGCGGGCCGCTCCCTGCGACTGGTGGAGAAGCAGGAAAACATTCTGTGGTGGATGGCTTTGGGCATCTGGATTGCCGTGATGGCGCTGGTGTGTGGCGGCGCGACCTTGCTGCACCGCACGCATCGCGTGAGACCAACTTCGGCTTGAATCTTGGTCAAGGTCGCGGACTCCGACCGGATTTAGTATTGGCCCGCAGCACGTTCTTGTTCCACTTACGCCATCCATTGAGCGTCATGGTCTTCTGCTTTGCGTAATCGACTAGCGTATGGATTGACGCTCACTCCAGCTCGCGTCGATAATGGGCGCGTATGAGGCGGATTGCGATCGCTGCCGTACTTCTCTGCATATCTGCTGTCCCCATGCTCGCATGCAAATGCGCAGCACCTGTGCCTGGCCTCAACATCAATACACGTCGTGCCTGGGCGGAATGGCGGTTTGAAAACGCAAAAGTTATCTTTGAAGGCAAAGTCGAACACATTGAGTACGAGGGCTGGCCCATTAAACCCGAGCCAGGCAAGACGATTCCGACCAAGATGGGCATGCTGGTGAGCTTTTCTGGTGTGCGCCTGTATCGTGGCGGCCCGCGCAACCAGTTCATCGTGGAAACCGGGTTGGGCGGGGGCGATTGTGGGTATGACTTCAAGGTGGGCGAATCATACTTGGTTGACGCGTGGCCGGACTCCGGCCGGCTCACCACCGGCATTTGCAGCGGCACATCTCTGCTTGAAGACGCTGGTGCGAAGCTGCGGTTTTTGCGCGGAGAATCGGCCACTCCGGATGATCTTGTTGATCTTGATAATGAACGTAATGGTGCCTCATCACCCAAGGCTCCGCCCGACAAGATTTGCGGCAAGGTGTCATTTCCAAAAGGGGCAGAACGCCGGGCGGTTACGGTCCGCGCCTTTCCTACGGGTGAGCCTCCATTTCCAT